>JAKAVY010000026.1 GCA_021827405.1 Thermoplasmata archaeon | reverse complement strand
CGTACTCACGACCTTCCCCAAGCGCTGAGGAGCTTCCCCCGGTCCTTCACCTTCGAGCGGATCCTTTTGGACAAGCTGGAGCGCGGCCACGACCCGGCAAGGGCCTTTCAGGCCCTTCCCCGGGGCGTGAGGACGCTCTTCGTTCACGCCTATCAGAGCTTCCTGTTCAACCGTTGGCTCTCCCGTCGCTTCCGGGCCGGACTCCCCCTGGACCGCCCGGTGCCGGGCGACCGGGTGCAGCGGTTGGCAGCGGACGGTCTGGACGCGGGGGACCCCACGTTTCCCGTCACCATGGACAATCTCCCCGAGATGGAGCGTTTCGTCTCCTCAGGACGGGCCCGGGTCGCCGGGCCCCTGGTGGGGACCGAGACCCCCGGGCCCTCCGGGGCTCCGGGCGAGCTCCTGGAGCATCTGCTGGAGGAGGAAGGCATCACCCGGGCGGACTTCCGCTTCCCCCGGAGCCCCGAGCTCCGGAGCCGGGGGGCCTTCCGTGCCCTGCTGGCCCCGCTGCCCTTGTCCCTCTTCCCCACGGGCCGGCCCCAGACCGAACCCGGCCCGGAGGGGACGCAGACGCTGGAGATGGCCTTCTCCTTGGAGAAGGGGATGTACGCCACCGTCCTCCTCCGGGAGTTCCAGAAGCCGGGGGGGGACGGACCGGACCGGCGCGGGAGCAACGGAATGCTCAAGAGCCCGGTGGGACCTGCGTGACCTGTGCGAGCGTCGGCGCTGGAATCGAGGGGCGAAACGTTCCGGGTGCCGACCGGGGTGAGCGACTTCGACCACATCACCGGCGGGGTGCCGGCCGGGAGCGTCCTGCTCCTAGCGGGGGAGAACGGGGCCGGCGCCGCCGAGTTCGCGCTGACCTCCGCTGTGACCCTGCTGAGAGCCTCCCGGGACGCGGCCCCGGGACCCCGGGCGCTCTACCTGGGTTCCTACCGGGGGCCGGTCCGGGTCCCCGCCCGGGTGACCTACGTGAGCCTGACGCGTTCCCGGCAGCAGGTCCTGGCCGAGGCCGAGAGCACGTTCCCGCCGGAGTACAGCGCGATCCTCGCTGACGGGCTCGAGTTCGTGGACCTATCCTCCAGTTATTTCGCGGACACGGTGGTGCCCACGGACTGGACGGAACGTTCTGGCTCCCTGCTGGACGCGGCCCCTTCCGGCTCGGAAGCGACACCGCTTCACGCCCTCGCCCGGGAGATGGACCGACGGGGTCCGGGATCGCTCCTGGTGGTGGACTCTCTGACCGACCTGCTCGTCCGGTCCTCCACCCGCCCCGAGGAGCTCCTCACCCTGGTCAAGGGCCTTCGCCGGCGGGCCAAGGACTGGGACGGCCTCGTCTACCTCATGCTCACCCGCCATGTCTCCGACCCGGCGCTGGAGCAAGGCCTGATGGACTCCGTCGATGGCGTGCTGGGCTTCAGCTGGGTCCAGAACCCGCTGAAGAGCGTCCGCGCCCGCGCCCTCCTCGTCGAGAAGTCCATGAGTTTGCTCTCCCGGGTCCCGAAGGAGCTCCATGGCCGGTTCCTCCTCGACGTGAAGGGGCTCCAAGGGCTGGTGACCACGCAGTATGAGCGCATCTGAGAGAGGGGCTCGGGTGGCCACCGGGGTGGCCGGGCTGGACCAGATGCTGAACGGCGGATTCCCGGCCGGCCATGTGGTGCTCCTCCTGGGCCCCCCGGGGGTGGGAAAGACCTGCCTCTCCCTCCAGTTCCTCCAGAGCGGGCTCGGCCAGGGGGAACGCGGCGTCTACCTTTCCTTGGAGGAGGACCCGGAGGCGTTGCTCTCCGCCGCCGGGGAGTTTGGCTGGGCCCTGGCCCCGGCCATGAAGGAGGGGCGTCTCAAGCTCACCCGCCTCGACCCCCAGGACGCGAACAACTCCCTCAAACGGATCCGCTCGGAGCTCCCCCGGGAGCTTCAGGCCTTCGGACCGCGCCGGGTGGTGGTGGACAGCGTCTCCCTTTTGGCCGCCCTCACCCCCGACGAGGGGGAGCGCCGGGGGATCCTCTTCACTCTCACCCGCGCCTGCCGGTCCGCCGGGGCCACCACCGTCCTGACGGCCGAGGCCGACCCGCTGCATCCGGAGGTCTCCCGGGATGGGATGAGCGAGTACGTCGCGGACGGGGTCGTGGTCCTGGGCCCCACCGAGGACCTCTCCCGTCACCAGGCCGGTCTGGCCCTGCGCATCGTGAAGATGCGACGCACCGGGCACGTTCGGACCCGGCAACCTTACACCATCGGGCCGGGCGGGATCACCGTGGACGCCAAGGCGGTGAACTTCGGCGGCTTCTGAGCGACCCCTTCACGGCAGGGCGGGAGGGCCAAGGTGGAGGGCGTGGTCTATGTGGACATGGACGCCTTCTACGTCTCCTGCGAGCTCCTGCGCCATCCCGAGCTCAAAGGCGGCCCCGTGGCCGTCTCCGCGGACCCTCGGGGAGGGCAGGGGCGGGGCGTGGTCCTCTCCGCCTCGTACGAGGCCCGACGCTTCGGCCTGCGCTCGGCCCTCCCCGTCTCCCAGGCCTGGACCCTCTGCCCGCAGGCCGTCTACCTGCCTCCGGACTTTCCCTTCTACGAGGAGACCTCCCGACGGGTGATGGCCTTCTTGAAGGAGCGGTCCCCCCTGGCCCGGACCTTCAGCATCGACGAGGCGGCCTACCCCGCCCGCGTGGAAGGACGGACGGAGGCCGAGAGGGAAGGCCGGGAGGTACAGGGCGCGATCCGGGGACGCTTCGGGCTTCCGTGCTCGGTGGGGGTGGCCCCCCACCTGACCCTGGCGAAGATGGCCTCCGACCGCGCGAAGCCGGGAGGGGTGGTCGTGGTCCTCCCGGAGGAGGTCCCCCGGTTCCTCGGCCCCTTGCCGGTGCGGGCCGTCCCCGGGGTGGGCCCCGTGACCGAGCGCGCCCTCCTGTCCCGTGAGGTCAGGACCATCCAGGAGCTCGCCGCGCTTTCCCCGCGGGAACTGAAGCGCCTCCTGGGCAGCCCCCGCCCCGAGATCGTCCGGATGGTCCTGGGCGAGAGCTTTCCTTCCGTGTGGCCGGAGGAGGAGGGCCCTCGTTCGGTGGGTTCCATGTCCACCTTCGACGCGGACACCGAGGACGGGGAGAAGCTCGCCCGGGAGCTTCGGGACCTCGCCGGCCGCGTTGGGGATGAGGTCCGGCGACGGGGCCTTCGGTTCCGGACGGTGACGCTCCGGGTCCGGTACGAGGACTTCTCCCAGGTCCAGCGCGGCCAGACGCTCCCCCAGCCCACGGAGCGCGTGGAGACGCTGTTCCGGGTGGCTCAGGGGCTCCTCCGGGAGTTATTGAGGGAACGGCGTGGCAGCCCGGCCTCCCTCGGGGCGACCGCGGCCCCGAGGGTCCCGCGCCGGATCCGGACCTTGAGCCTCACGGTCCAGGGGCTCCGGGAGATCCCCTCCGGGGAACGACCCCTCGAAGGGTTCGCCCAGGGCCCTCCCGGGACCGGGGGAACGGCCGGACGCGAGGCGTGAAGGTAAAAGCCCCCCCGGGCCTGGTCCCGGGCGGTGTACCTCTGACCCTGGACCCCCTCCCCCTCCTGCCGGAATGCGCAGCCCTCGTCACGGAGCTCTCGTCCCCCCGCCTGCGGGCCCGCTACCCGGTGCCGGCCTACGAGGGCGCCTCCCTCCCCAACCTGGCCGTCAGCGCTTACCTCCACGGCGGGGGAGCGCCCTTCCCGGGAATGCTCCCCCCCCTGGATACACGCTACGGCCCTTCCCCAGGGACGGAGGGGTCGACCCAGGTGGTGGTGCTGGTGGACAGCTTCGGATGGAAGATGTTCCTCGACCTGGAGCGCGACCCCCCCGGGGAGACCGGGCGAAAGGTGGCGGCCGGGCTCGCCCGGTTCACGCGCCCGATCACCTCCGTCTTCCCTCCCACCACCTCCTCCGCCTTGCTCTCCCTCTCCACCGGCACCGCTCCTGGTACCCACGGGATCGTCGGATACACGGAGTACTTCCCGGGGTGGGGGGCGATCCTCAACACCCTTCGCTTCTCCCCCCCCTGGGCCAAAGGGGCGGACCTGGCGGCGGGAAAGCACTTCACGCCGGCGGACTGGGTCCCGGTGCCAAGCCTCTTCACCCGGCGAAGCGGCTCGGTGGCGCTCACCAAGGCCGAATTCGAGGGAAGCGCGTTCACGCGGGTCCTCTATGACGGGGCCGGGTTCGTCGGGTACCTGGGGCTTTCGGACCTCACCTACCATCTGCGGAGGGTCCTGGAGGCCCCCGACGGACGTCGCCCTCCCCTCGTCTGGGTCTACTGGGACCTCCTCGACAGCGTGAACCATGTCTACGGGCCCGAGCCCCGGTTCGCCCAGGAGGAGCTCACCCATCTGCTGCTGGCCCTCTCTAGCGTGGCCCGCCAGCTCCCCGTCCCCGTCCGGAACAAGGTCCAGCTCTGGATCACCGGGGACCACGGCCAGGTGCCGGTCCGTCCGGAAAGGAGCCGGGCCGTGCACGAGGACCCCACGCTCCTCGCCTTGCTGGACCGCCCTCCCTCCGGCGAGCGACGGGCCGCTTTCTTAAAGGCCCGGACCGGACGCCAAGAGGACCTGAGGCACCACTTGGTCGAGGCGTACCCTTCCGGATGGACCGTCCTGGACGCCCCGGAGGTGATCGCCTCGGGCCTCCTGGGGCCGGGACCTTTCCATCCGGAGCTCTCGTCACGGCTGGGGGACCTTCTGGTCCTCCCCGGCGAAGGGGAGACCCTCTACTCCCGCCCTCCCGGGGACCGGGGCCCGGAGGAGCACTTCCTCTGGGGGACCCATGGGGGGCTGACCCCAGAGGAACTGCTGGTGGCCCTCGCCGGCCTGCCCCTTTCCGAGCTCGCGGACTGGCCTCTGTGAGCGGAGGGCGTCCCGCCAACGATATCTGACCTCCTCCCGTTGTTTTCCGGCCATGCCGCTCCGGCAACCGATCGTCTCGCTCATGGGCCACGTGGACCATGGGAAGACCACGCTCCTGGACCGGATCGCCGGCTCGGCCCGGGCCTCTCGGGAGGCGGGAGGGATCACCCAGCACATCGGGGCGCTGGAAGTGCCCCTTTCCGTGCTCCTGAGGATCTGCCAGGGTTTGCTGCGTCCCGACCAGTTCACCGTCCCGGGGCTGCTGTTCATCGACACCCCCGGGCACCGGTCCTTCGTGACCATGCGCCGGCGGGGCGGGGCCCTGGCCGATCTGGCGGTGGTGGTGGTGGACGTGGGGGAGGGGGTGATGCCGCAGACCCGTGAGGTCCTGCAGATCCTCCGTCACGAGAAGACCCCCTTCGTGGTGGCGGCCAACAAGATCGATGCTGTGCCGGGGGTGAAGAACCTCTCCGTGCGACCCCCCCTTCCCGGCGCCCTCGCCGCCCTCCCGGCGGAGGCCAGAAAGCTTCTCGACGAGCGTCTCTACGCCCTGAGCGAGGGCCTCTACGCCCAGGGGTTCTCCGCCGAGCGCTACGACCGGGTGAGCGATTATACCCGCAACGTGGCCATCGTGCCGGTCTCGGCCAAATCCGGGGCCGGCGTCCCGGACCTGCTGGCCATGATGGTGGGATTGTCCCAGCGGTTCCTGGAGAGGGAGCTGGAGCTCGGGGAACAGACGGGCGAGGCCACCATCCTGGAGCGCAGCGAGGAACGGGGCCTCGGGCCGGTGGCGAACGTGATCGTCTACCAGGGCAAGTTGGCCGCGGGAGACAATGTGGTGGTGACGGGGCGGGACGGCCCGTTCATCACCAAGGTGCGGGGCATCTACCGCCCGGAGGTGCTCCGCGCCGGCCGAGGAACGCCCTCCCGCCGGATGACCTCGCTCTCCCAGGTGGAGGCGGCGGCGGGGGTGAAGATCGCGGCCCCGGGGATCGAGAAGGCCTTGCCGGGGGGCCTGCTCAAGGTGGTCGTGGACCTGAATCGGCTCAAGGCCGTCGAGGAGGAGTTGGAGGCCGAGACCCATCCGATCGCCGCCGTGAGCGAGAACGGGGTCTGGCTCAAGGCCGATACCCTGGGGGGCCTGGAGGCCCTCGCTTTCGAGTGCCAGGAGGCCCAGCTCCCGGTCAAGGGGGCCGAGGTGGGGAGCGTGGGGAAACGGGAGGTCCTCCTGGCCGCGGCGGTGAAGGACCCCCGGCTCCGGGCCATTCTCGCCTTCAACGTCCCCGTCCTCCCCGAGGCCCAGGAGGCGGTCCGGAGCGCCGACGTGAAGGTCCTCCAGGGCGAGGTGATGTACCGGATCCTGGAGGAGTACCGGGCGTGGCGCACGGAGCGGGAGGCCCAAGAGGAGCGCGAGCGTCGCAAGGCCACCACCCACCCGGGGAAGATGGAGGTCCTCCCCGGGTTCGTCTTCCGCCACTCCAAGCCCGCCATCGTGGGCATCAAGGTCCTCGCCGGGACCCTTCGACCCCCCTGCCGGCTCATGGACCGGGAGGGGAACGAGGTGGGGGTGCTCAAGGGCCTGCAGGAGGACGGGAAGCCGGTGAAAGAGGCCCCGGAAGGGAAGGAGGTCGCCGCCTCCGTGGACGGGGCGGTCGTCGGCCGCTCCTTTGTGGAAGGGGATCGGCTCTGTGGTGTCCTCACGGAGGAGGAGGTCCGGCAATTGAGGGCGGCTTCCCTGACCGCCTCGGAACGGGGGGTGCTGGACGAGGTCATCGCCCGTCACCGGGCACGCCAGCCCTTCTGGGGCTCCTAGGCCCGACCCCTCAGGGAGGCCCGCCGGGGGGCTCGTCCTTCCAGGACTCCGAGCCGGTGGGAGGTCGGGGTGGGTCCCGGCCCGTCGCAGGTCGAGCGGGGGAGTACGGGTTCCCCCGCAGGAAGGTGCCCAGGAAGAAGGAGAGCGCCCCCACGCCGGTGAGGAGGGCTCCCGCCAGGATGATCACCGTGGCCTCCCAGGCCGAGAGGCCCGCCGTCTGGTCCAGGGGATACTCGACCAGGACCCCCACCGAGGCGGTACGGTTGTAAGGGTTGGAGACCGACAGGTAGTAGGCCGGGACCAGCGGACCGCCCACCACGAACGTCCCGTTCTGCTGGGGGACCGGGGTCCTCGCCACGGTACAGTTCACGGGAGGGGGAGGACCCTGGGCACAGGTGGCCAGGTAGACCTGGACGGGCAGGGAAGAGCGGAAGCTGAGCGTCAGGGGGGACCCGGCGCCGGAACCGACGGGGACGATCTCGTTCTGGGAGCTTCCCGCGAGAGGGCTCAGGACGAAGGAGGAGGAGTGGTCGATGACATCGGTCCCGGGCACGTTGATGACGCCGGCCACCAGGACGAGTAACCCGAGGACGGCAAGCCCCGCGCCGATGCCGACCAACCAGGGACGCACGGAAGGCCCATGACCGATAAAGGTTAAAGTCTCTGGCTATGCTAGCCCATGCCGTGACCCGCGAAGGGTTGGCCCCCCCACATCCCCCCGACGCAGCGGGTCGCTGTACGAACTGCGGTTCCACCCAACGCGTGGTCGACCCCGGCAACTCCGAGCTGCACTGCGCCGATTGCGGGCTCGTCTTCGACCCCGGCCTGGTGGTGGATGACGTCTCTCCTCGGGAACCCGGGCAAGCTACGGACGGGGGGCGAGGGATCGGCCCTTTCGTGGCCCCGGGGACCCCTCGGCACCACCTGGGGAGCACCCTGGGGGGCCGGCGGGACGGGCGGGGTCGGACCCTGGACGCGGCCCACCGGAACTATTACGGGCACCTGAAGTGGCTGATGGACCGGGAGGTCTCTCGCCGGTCCGAGACCTCCCTGGAGCGGTCCCCGGCCCGGGAGGTGCTCGCCCGGATGGCGGCCACCCTCTCCCTTCCTCCGGTCGTGGCCACCGAGTCCGAGCGTCTCTTCCAGGAAGGCAGCCTCCGGGGGGCGTTCCGGGGGCGGAGCCTCTCCTCCAGCTGCGGGGCCGCGCTCTACGCGGCTTGCCGTCAGTTTGGACTGCCCCGGACGCTCGGGGAGGTCTCCAAGGGCTTGGCCCTGAAGCGCTCGGAGGTGGGACGGGCGTTCAAGGCGCTCGCCCGCACCCTGGGGTCCCCACCCCCGTCCGTGAACCTCCACGCCTATCTCCAGCGCTATGCGGAGGAGCTGGCCTTAAGCCCCCAGGTCCGGTCGACCGTGGAGTCCATGCTGCGGGAGGTGCATGAGCACCCGGAGGTCTCCGGCCTCTCCCCCCACGGGGTGGTGGCCGCGCTCATCTTCCTGGCCTCGGAGCAGCACGGGGACCCGCGACCCCGGACCCGGGTGGCCCGGGTGGGCTCCGTCACGGAGGTGACGCTCCGCTCCACCTCCCGGTTGCTCACCCGGCTCCTGGCGGAGACCCCGTCCAAGGGTACTCCCTGAGCCCGGCGATCAGCGGATCAGGAAGTAGCCGGCCGCTTTCTCCCGTACCTTACGGCGGGCGTAGCCCTTCGTCTGGAGGTCCTGCAGCGCATTGAGGACCATGTTCTTCGGGAGACGGCTTGCCTGGGTGATCCGCTCCGCCGTCCCCATCTTCTCCTCGCTGAGGAAGCCCAGTTCCTTCATGGTCTTGTACACCTTCAGGTGGTTGCCGGAGAGTTCCTCGCTTCCTTGCATGCCCGTCCGCCCGGGAGGCGCGAGGGGTCCGCGCAGATAAGCGCTCGCCCTCCTCCTCCACGGGTCCCCCACGCCCGGCACGCCCGCCAAGCCCTAAGTGGGCCCCCTCCTCCACCGGGTCATGGAGGTGGAGGGCTGCCAGGTCCCCGATGACGTCTACGTCGACCTTGAGGACGATGTCTGGATCCGCCCTAGTGAGGGCGGCGGCTTATGGACCGTGGGGGTGCTCTCCTCCCTGGCCTCCCTCGCGGGCCGGTTCACCTCCGTGCGCTTCCGCCCCGGGGAGGGGAGCTGGAAGCGGGGACAGAGCCTGGCCACGCTGGAGAGCGTGAGGTTCACCGGTCCCTTCCGGGTCCCGGTGGGCGCCCACGTCGTCGCGCGGAACCCGGGGCTGGCCCAAAGACCCAAGCTGCTCAACGACGACCCGTACGGTGAGGGGTGGGTGGCCCGGATCCGGCCGGAGGAGGGGGACCGGGTCCCCTACCCTCCGGCCCCGTCCGTGGCCGGGGCGCTCAGGGAGAAGATCCGGGCCCTGGGCATCCACTGCTACCCCGCCGCCGCGGACCTGGAGCTCTACGAGATCGGCTCCGAGTGCTCGGCCACCCTCTCCCGGCTGGACGAGGAGATCGCACGCCTGGCCCCCCGGGATGTGGTCCTTCTGGTGGTGGACGACCCCACGGCCCCCATCGAACTGGTCCGATGGGAACGGCTCAGCGGGAACCGGGTCCTCTACCAGCGCCAGGAGGGAGGGCTCTACCACTTCCTCATCCGGAAGGAGGAGGAGAGCCGGCCGGTGAGGAAGACGCCCCCGGGGGGCTAAGGCCTCTCGATGGGACTGCGGATCTGGTTCCCCCACTCGGTCCAGGAGCCATCATAGTTCCGGACGTCCGGGTAGCCCAGCAGGTAACGAAGCACGAACCAGCTGTGGCTGGAGCGTTCGCCGATCCGGCAGTAGGTGACGACCTCCTTCTCCGGGACGACGCCCTGGGCGCGGTAGAGCGCTTCGAGCTCCGCGCGGCTCTTGAACGTCCCGTCCTCGCGGACCGCCAGGGCCCAGGGGATGTTCGAAGCATGGGGGATGTGCCCTCCGCGCTGGGCATGCTCGGTGGGGTACTCGGGGGGAGCGGTCACCTCCCCGGAGAACTCCTTGGGGGAACGGACGTCCACCAGGGCGGCCTGGCCGGCGGCCACCCGGGGGAGGAGCCCCCGCACCTCGTCGTAATAGGCGCGGAGCCGGTCGTCCGGCCGCGGGAGGGGGAAGGAGGTGGGGCGGGGGTTTGCCGGTTCCCGGGTGAGGGGCCGGTCCTCCTCGATCCACTTCTTCCGGCCCCCGTTGAGCAATCGCACGTCCGCGAAGCCGTAGTACTTGAGTACCCAGAACGCGAAGGCGGCGAACCAGTTGTTGAAGTCGCCATAGAGCACCAGGGTGGTCTCCGGTCTCACCCCGCTACGGGAAAGGAGGGCTTGGAGCTGCTCCGGGGAGAGGATGTCCCGACAGACGGGGTCGTTGATGTCCTTGCGCCAGTCGAAGAGGACGGACCCAGGAATGTGCCCCATCTGGTAGTTCGCCTTCGGGTCGTAGTCGACCTCAGCGACCCGGACCGTGGGATCGTTCTGGTGGAGGGCCAGCCATTCGTTCTCGACCAGGACCTCGGGATGGGTGTACGGTTCGGCCATGCTCTTCCCTCCCTCGGGGAGGGGTTGAACGATTTAAGCACTTGGAAGTGAGTAAAGTGACGGGACCAGGGAGCCATTGGACCAATTTCCGCCGCCGGGGGGAGGTACGTGGAGGGCCGTCTGAAGGATGAGCTCCTTCGTCGCCCCGGACTCCGGGGAACGGGGACGGGGTCGAGGAGCGGTCCCCTGGATGCCGTCCAGGCCGAGGAACCGACGTCGCCAGCGCTGGATGGTCTCCGGGTGTACCCCCAGCTCCTGGGCCACACGGAGGCTGGTCTGCCCCGAGGCCGTCAGCAGGATGATCTGCGCGCGGAGGGCGCGGGAGGCCTGGCCTTCGGACTGGGCCGCCCACGACTTAAGGACCGCCCGTTCGCCCTCCGGAAGGAGAATGGGAGGGGAGGTCCGCATGGGCCCCCACGAAGGGCGAAAAGGTTTTAGGACCGTTCAAGCCCGCGGCCTGGGACCGGGTGAGCGGGGGTCGGGAAGCCTCCCGGGACCGCCCGCATCGTGCGCGTGGCGAAAGCGCCCAACCAGGGTCGGCCCCCACGGCTTCGGGCGGACGGTCGTCTCCGGTCTGCCGCGGACCGCGGGGGCATGCCCTCCAAATAGCGCGGCGGGCTCAGGGACCCGTGCGGCCCCGTTCGCCCAACCTCCCTCCGGGTGACGCCCCTGTCGGATTGCCCGCCTTGCGTTCCCCGGGACGGGTCAGCGAGTTGCTTTTCCTCTACGAGACGGCCACTCGACGCCACGGTCGGCTCCGGAGCATTGCGCAGGTCCTGGGTCTCTCCGTCCAGGCCGTTTCCCTGCTCTACCGGGACGCCCGGGCCCGGGGGTGGGTCGAGGAGGTGGACGGGACCTACCGGCCGACGCTCCGGGGGATCGAGCACCTCCACAACGCTTTCGGGAACCTCACCGTGGATTTGGAGGCGCGCCGACGCAACCTGGCCATCATCCGGCAGTGCTGGGCGGTCGCCGGGGAGGCCTTGACGTCCGGTGAGGAGGTGTCCCTGGTCATGGAGGGCGGGTTCCTCCGGGCGAAAAAGGGCAGGACCGGCCCCTCCCGGGGGCGAGCGTTGCAACGGGCCCGTCGGGGAGACCTGGTGGAGGTGGGCGAGCTTCAAGGTGTGGTCAGCCTCCGACCGTGTCCGGTGGAGATCTACGTGCTCCCCGAATCCTGGTCACCTCTGGACCCGGTCCCGGCCCGGCTCGTCCGTGTCCTCCGGGGGGGGAACCACGGCCTATTGGTCGCGGAGGGATTGGAGGCCTACCATGTCGTTGAACCGCTCGCGGCCCGCACGCCCCCTCTGCGTTTCGGAGGGGCGGCGGCCGCCCGGGACGCCTCCCAGGTGGGGGTCCCGGCCCTGGTGGTGGTCACCCAGGAACGCCTGGCCTCGCTGCTCAAGAGGCTGGAGGAGCCTCCCCCTGCCCCGCCGGTACTGCTGAGGACGCTCGGCCGCGGGCGTTCGCGCTCGCCGAAAGGAGCGGGATGAGCCCGGCCGTCCCCGGGACCTCCACAGCCCCCCGGCGGACGAGCTCCTGGTAGGCCTCCTCCCCCTGGCCGTTCGCAAAGTCCCGGCCCGCGGGGCCGGGGGGCCCCCCCACCAGGAAGGTGGGGACCTTGGGGACGAACCCGCGGAGGTCCACCAGGTTCGCCAGGTTCCCCGGGCCGACCACCAGGGGGGCCACCACGATGGTCTCCGCGGCCTGGAGGAGCCGTTGGTGCTGCTCGCGCGATCGTTCGGTCAGAGGGGCGAACGGGGCGACCACGGGAGCACTGACATTACCATGCCGGAAGGCGTCCTCGTCGGAGTCCAGCACGTGCACCGGTGCCCCCGTCACCTGGTAGCCGTGGGCCAGGAGCGTCCGCAGGATCCCCTCTCCGCTCCCTCCCCCGGCCACCAGGTGCACCCGCAGGGCCCCAGGGTCTGGGGGGGGTGGGTCCGCCCAGGCGGACGGGGGGAGGACCACCGTCTTTCCCCCCCGGAGCTCCACCTCCATCTCCACCCCGAAGACCTCTCGGATCCGCTCCCGGGTGGCCGTCTCCTCCGGGGTCCCGAGCGCGACGAGGCGACCCCGACAGATCCAGGCCATGCGGTCGGCGAACCGACAGGCCAGGTTGAGGTCGTGGACCGAGATCATGGCCGCGAAAGCGGGGCCCCGGGAGACGAACCGGTCTAGCTGTTCGAAGACCTCCAGCTGGTGGGCCATGTCCAGGTGGCTGGTCGGTTCGTCCAGGAGGAGCAGGGGAGCCCCCTGGGCCAGGGCCCGGGCGTAGAGCGCCCGTTGCCGCTCCCCGGAAGAGATGCTGAGGATACCGGCCTCCCGGAGCGTCTCCAGGTCGGCCTCCCTCAGGGCCGCCTCGACGGCCTCCCGGTCGGCCTTTCCTTCCGGCAGGAAGGGGCCCAGGCTCGGATACCGGCCGAGCGCGACGAACTCCTCCACGGTGAAGTTCTCGTAAGGCTCCTCCCCCTGCGGGACCCAGGCCACCTGCCGGGCCCGCTCCCGGAACGACCAGTTCCCGACCGGTCGCTGGAACAGCCGGACCGAACCCGACCGCGCCCGGACCAGGCCTTGAGCGGTCCGAAGCAAGGTGGTCTTGCCGGACCCGTTGGGCCCGACCAGGGCGAGGACCTCCCCCGGCCGGAGGGCGAAGGAGATCTCCCTGAGGATGGGCCGTCCTCCCAGGTCCACGCTGACGCCCTGGAACTCCAGCGGGGCCGCCTGTTCGCTCCCGCTCATCGCAGCCCCCGGCGCCGACGGTAGAGCACGTAGAGGAAGAACGGAGCCCCCGCGAAGCTGGTCACCACTCCCACCGGGAGCAGGCTCCCTCCTCCGAGGAGGCTCTCGGCCAGGTCGTCAGCGAGCACGAGGAAGATGGCTCCGAAGAGGGCCGAGAGGGGCAGGAGGGCCCGATAGTCCGGCCCTTGCAGCCGCCGGACCACGTGGGGCGAGATGAGCCCGACGAACCCGATGATGCCGTTGAACGCCACGGCCACGGCCGTGACCAGCGAGGCGAGGAGGAGAAGACGCCGCTGGATGGCGGGGGGGGAGAGTCCCAGCCCCCGGGCGGTCTCCTCGCCGAGCTGGAGGACGTTGAGGTCCCGACCATGCAACGCGAGCAGAGTGCCGGCGAGAAGCGTTCCCCCGAGCACCAGCTCCACCTGGGGCCAGGTGGCCCCCCCGAAGCTCCCCAGGATCCAGAAGGTGAGCGGGAGGAGGGCGGACTGGGGGCGCAGGGAGATGAACAGGGCGATGAGGGCCCCGAAGAACGAGCTCAGGGCCACGCCGGTGAGGAGCAAGGTCTCGGTGCTCGTCCGGGGGGAGCGGGCCGCCAGGAGGACCAGTGCCGCGGTCCCCATGGCGCCCAGGAAGGCGAGGGCCGGGAGGTAGATCGAGCCGAGGGCGGCCCCCACCCCCAGGAGGAAGAGCGCGGAGGCCCCCAGGGCGGCCCCGGAGGAGACCCCCAGGAGGTATGGGTCCCCCAGTGGGTTACGGAAGATCCCCTGGAGGGTGGCCCCCGCGAGGGCCAGGGCGGCCCCCACGAGCGCGGCCAGGAACATCTCCGGGAGCCGGGAGTCCAGCAGCACCCGCTCCACCACGAGGCACGGGACGTTCGCCCCCCCGGCGTAGACCGGGACCGGGCATCCGCCCGGCCCGACCGGGCTTCCCTCGAGGGCCCGCACGAGGAAGAAGACCAGGTCCCCCGGAGGGGTAGGGACGCTGCCGACCACGGGCGAGAGGACGAAGGTGACCGCCAGGAGGCCCAGCAGGATGCCGAAGGCGCGCCGGGCCCGGCGAGCCGGGGCCGGAGGTGCCGGAGGCGACGGGAGGCGAGGATCAGCCACCGACAGCGATCCCGGGATGGAGGAGGGCCATCAGCGACGGGATCCCGAAGATCATGGCCGGACCCGGCTCCGTCAGCAACGTCACGTCGAACCCGTAGACCTTTCCCTGGGAGACGGCGGAAAGCTGGGCCCAGTACGGCCCGACGCTGTAGTTGCCCACCCCCAGGCCGAATCCGGTCCCCACGATGATGAGGTCCGGGTTGGCCTCCAGCACGAAGCTCCCCGAGATCTCCCCCGAGTTGGCCTGGGTGTCGTTGGCGGTGATGCTCTGTCCGCCGGCGGCGTTGAGCAGGCTTTGCCCAAAGCTTCCGGGCCCGAAGGTGTAGTAGCCGGTCGGGTCGTCATAGTAGGTCATCAGGACCGTGGGGGCGGGCCCGGCGAGGGAACGGAGGTCCTGGTCCTGGGCGAGCGAGGCGTTCAGGGCGGCGTCCAGGTGGGTGGCGGCCGTGGCCGACCCGGTGAGGGCCCCCACCAGGGTCACGTCCCTCAGGATGCCGGAGAGGTTCGAGGGGTTGAGCCCGAGGGACGGGATGCCGTCGGTCTGCTGGAGTGTGTTGAGGTCGCTCACGGAGATCCCCGGTCCGGCGACCACCAGTTGAGGGTTGAGGATCTGGATGCTGGCGGCCGAGAAGGGTAGCGCGCTCACGCAAGCGAGGCCCGCCAGGCTCCAGTTCGCCACCTGACCGGGGGTGTAATCCGCGGTGTAGTCGTTCCCGGGGCCACAATCCACGCCCACCACCGAGGACCGCAGCCCCAGGCTGTAAACGATGTCCATGGCGCTCGCGATGAGCACTACGATCCGCTTGGCCGGCGCGGGCACGGTGACGCTGCGGCCGTAGTCGTCCACCACGGTGATCCCGTGGGAGGGGGCCGCGCCGGTGGAGCCGGAGAGGACCCCGACCGTGATGGCCGCCACGGCCACGAGGAGGGCCACCCCCAGGGCCAGGAGGGGGACCGGGACCCTCCGGGTCCGGGATGGGGAAGGGGTTCCAGCAGGGCTGGGATTCAAGCTCATTGGATTTCAGTCAAGTGCACTGGTAAATAAGCGTTGCCCGACGGGCCCCGGGTCCGCGTCCGGCCCCCCATTGGTCCGATCTCAGGCGCGGGAGGGGGCCCGCCGCCGAGGCCGGCGCCCGGGCCGGGGTCTCCTCGCTCCGGGGCGTGCGCCCCGCCGGCCACCCGGGGCGGAAAGGGGGCCGGGGGCAGGTCGTGCACCCGCTTCCGCCCGCAGGGCGGCGACCGGACCGACCACCAGCAACACCGGGGGGACGAACTTCCGGCGCCGGGCCGCCTGGACCAGACGACCGAGGGGCGCGCGCAGCACGCGCTGACGCGCTGTCCCTCCGGACTCGACCAGGGCAGCCGGCTCGGAGCTCCCCCGGACCCGACGGAGCCTGCCGACGATCTCCGCGAGCCGCTCCAGGGCCATGACCCCCACTAAGGTCTCGGCGGCCCCGGCAAGCGCCTCGAGCCGGACCGTGCTCGCCCCCTTCTGCCGGGCCTCCCGTCCCGGAAAGACCGCGAAGGTGCTGGCCGTACCCCGGTGGACGGGAGGGATCCCTGCGGCCGTGAGGCCCCCGGTGACGGAAGAGATCCCCGGGACGATCGTGACGGGGATCCCGTGACCGACCAGGTCCTGAAGCTCCTCGAACCCCCGGCCGTAGACGAAAGGGTCCCCACCCTTGAGCCGGACCACTCGGAGGGACCGGGAGGCCCGATCGCGCAGCAACGCCTGGATCCGATCCTGCGCCCCCGGGCCGTCTCCCGGACGCTTTCCCACGTAGCGGCGTTCGGCTCCCGGGGGGACCCACGAGAGCATCCGCCGGTCCGACAGGCGATCATAGACGACGCAGTCCGCCCGGGACAGGTAGGCGATCGCGCGGAGGCTCAGCAGGTCCGGGGCGCCGGGACCTCCCCCCACCAAAGCCACGCTCCCCCGCCGAAAGGGCACGGGAGGGAGCCGGAGCTCCCGGTTCCGCGTCCTCCCTCCGCTCATGGGCTTCGGGGCTCCCAAGGAACCTCTTGGAGCTGTTCGTGAGCGAGGCGCCCGAGGTCGGACAGCCGACCGGCCCCGGCCCATCGCCGCCGGGCCGTACCGTCCGGCCGCCACTCCACCACTGAGATCTCCCCCTTCTCCCCGCCCCGGGCCTGGACATAGGCGCCCACCGCCGCCGAGCATCCCCCTCCGGTCGCCTGCAAGAAGTCCCGCTCCGCCTGGGCCTCCCGGAACGACTGAGCGAACGGTGCCAGCGCCCTTCCCAACCGTCGCTCCGCTTCCGGGCCCCCCACCAGGGCCAGGAATCCCTGTCCGGGTGCCGGGGGGAGGTCCCGGGGGGGCAGGTGAAAGCGCGGCGGGTCCAGGCCCAGGCGTGCGAGTCCGCTCTCGGCGAGGACCAGGGCGTCGAACTCCCCCCGCTCGATCTTCGACAAGCGGCTCCCCACGTTCCCCCGGACGCCTCGGACCTCGGCCCGGGGAGCGAAGAAGCCGACCAGGGCCCTCCGACGGAGGCTGGAGGTCCCGACGCGGGCCCCGTCACGAAGGGAGGACCAGGAGTCACCGGGAGCTCGAAGCACCACCACATCCTCGGCCGGTCCCCGGGGGAGCACCCCGAGCAACGTGAGCCCCCCCTGGAGGTCTCCCAACGGCAGGTCCTTCAGGGAGTGGATGGCCACGTCCGCCCGTCCCTCCGCCACGGCCGCGTCCACCTCCCTTTCGAAGACGCCTACGCTCCCCAGGTCGGGGGGCTGGGCCCGGTGGTCCCGGTCCCCGCGGCTCGCTACCCAGAGGAACGTCGCCCGGAGCGATGGCACGGATCCCCCCAGCCACCGGGAAGCCTCCTCGGCTTGCCGTCGGCTCAACGGGCTGGGTCGCGCGGCGAGCCGGATCACCTCTCCCGACGGCTTCATCGGGGAGCCGGTCCCTCGAGGAGTCGAAGCAGGCTCTCCACCCGGGACTGGGCGCTCACCTCGGGTCGGAGGCCCCGTCGGCGCAGGGCCGCCGCGGTCACCGGTCCTAAGGCCGCCAGTCGGACCTTTGCCGGCAAGTCGGCCCCCGGTCCCAGGCTCTCCTCCCAGGCGGAGAAAAAGACCTCCACCTCCATGGCGCTGGTGAAGGCGAGGGCCTCGTAGGCTCCCTCCCGGACCTCCTTCACCGTCCGCGCCAGGAGCGGAGGGTCCGGTTCCGGGGAGTAGACCTCCACTACCGTCAGCGGGATCCCGGCGGCCCGCAGGACCTCGGAGAACTCGTGGGAGCCCCGGCGGCTCCGGGGCAGGACCACCCCCGTGGCGCCCGCTTCGACCAGGTGCTGGGCCAGGGCCTCGGTGGTGGGGGTGCGGGGTTGGAGGGCGACGGGGAAGCCCCGACGAGCCAGCGCCTCCGCCGTGGCGGGACCGAGCGTGGCCTGGACCCACAGGGATAGCTCTTCCCGGAGCCGCTTTTCTGCCTCTTCCCGCTCGGCCTCCTGGAAGACGAACTCCAGGGCATGCCGGCTGGTCCAGGCCACCACCGCCGGCCCCCGGTCCGGCCGGTCGGAGAGCGCCTTCCGGAGGGAGGCGAGGAGCCCGGGGACGGGCTTGAGCCGGACGATGCTCCGGGCCGTCACCTCGTTCCCGTCGGCCCCGGTGGCTCCCAGGGGGGGAAAGGCCCCGGCCCGGAGGAGAAGCACCCTCATCTTGGGTCCTTCCGGGTCCCGGAAGAGCGCCCGATGACGCCCCCCTCCAAAAGTTCGCGCTCAAGCTCCTCGGCGGTCCGGCGGATCCCCACATACATCGGGGTGTCCCTTTCGGTGTACCCCGTGATGGGCAGCTCCCGCATGGTCATGAGAAGGCTCTGGAACTCCCCGACGTTGTCGGTCTCGAAAGCGAGGTAGAAGTCCTGGTCGTCGAGGCCGAAGGAGTATCCGGTGTGAATGAGGACCCCCGGGAAGGCGCGTCCCGCGGCGATGTGCCCCTGCATGAGCCGACCGCGCTCCTCGGGGGGGAGCTGATACCACGGCCGGGTCCGCACGAACGGATAGACGAAGAGGTACCGCCGGGCGGGGGGGGGAGGCGCCTCCTCCGTCCCGGTATACGCCGAGACCCGCCGGGTCGCGAGCCGGGTCTCCACCAGCGCCAGGTGGGGGGCCACCGGGGCCTCCAGGAGGGGGCCTACGAAATCGGAGATGGCCTCCAGGGAGTCCCCCCAGAGCCAGAGCAGGATCTCCCGGTCGCTCCTCAGCCCGCGCAGCGAATAGACCGAAGCGGAGACGTGGGGTGAGGCCTGGCCGGTCTGTTCGAGGAACCGGTGCACCGCCACCGCCTTCGCCGCACGCTTCAACCCGTGCCATTCCGGGCTCCTCGAGAAGAACTCGTAGGCGTAGTAGCCATGAAGGTCCTCGGCCCGGTACGGGGTCACGGGACGGGGACCTCCGCGTCCATGCGCTTGAGGCGGTCCCGAATGGCCCGGCTCTCCTCCGGGGTCACCCCTTGGAGCCGGTCGATCCGGGAGTAACGGTCCACTTCTTCCGCCGTGAGGAAGGTGGGGAAGACCGAGATCACGGACGGCTCCGCGAGAAGGGCGGCGATGGCCAGTTCGCCCAGGCTCCTCCCCCGGGGAAGGGAATAGGGCCCAAGGGCCTCCACGCTGGCGGCCGCCCGCTCCAGCCAGGCCGGGTCCCGAAGGGCTCGATGGTCCTGTGCCGGGTAGGCCCCGGTTCCCGGAAGGCTCCCATCCAGGACCCCGGAAGCGTGCGGGACCCGCGCGAAGATCCCCTTCCCGCGGGACGAGGCCTCCCGCGCGAGCGTCTCACCCGGTTCGAGCTCCAGCAGGTTGTAGACGGTCATCACATGGTCGGCCCCGTGCTCTAAGGCCCAGCGCCCCTCCTCGAGCCACCCGATGGAGGGCCCCAGCGCCACGCCCCAGCTCAGGACCCGGCCGGCGCGCACCAGGCGGTCCATCGCCTGGAGAAGGGACCCGTCGCGGAGCTCCCGGAGGGTGGGGTTGTGGATCTCCAACGCAGCCACCTGGGGCTGCCCCAGCCGGGCCAGGGTGGCCTCCACCTGACGTTCGACGGCCCCCGGGTCGTACGGGGGACCGGCCAGGGCGAAACCCTCGAGAAGGGGCCCCGGGGGGCCCGGGGGTTCCGGGCTCCCCCGGGGACGGGAGGGGTGTAGCGCGAGCTTGGCGGAGATCACCAGGTCCTTCCGTTCGGAGGGAGGGAAGGCGTCGGCGAGCAAGCGGTCCCCCCGACCTTGGCCGTACCCCGGGGCCGTATCGAAGAGGTTCACCCCTCCTTCCCGGGCCCGGCGCAGCAGGCGGACGGCCTGGGCGTCGGTAAAGTGGCCCCACCACGGGGTGGCCACCGACCAGAGCCCGAACCCGACCGTGCTGACCTCCAGCCGGGTCCCAGGAAGGCGCCTGAACTCCATCGCGGTCCGCGACACCCCCAAGCGGTAAAGGTTTCCCCGGGGTCCGCCGCGCCCATGCGGGCGGTGTTCGTGACCCACGGCAACGAGGACCCGGGGGCCCGAGAGCTGTTGAGCGCATTCCAGGGAGAAGCCTCCCGGACCCTGCCCTGCGAGGTCGCGGGCGCGACCCTGGGGACCCTCTCGAAGGACCTCCGGCCCGGGGACCGGGTGTTCGCGCTGTTCTATACGGAAGGGGGGCACGTCCAGCGGGACCTCCTTCCCCCCGTCCGGGCGGCTGGCGCGGGCTTCGAGGGGATCATCCCCCCCACCCTCTCCGGCGCGTTCTTCCACCGAGTGCTCTTGGAGAGGAACGTTCCGCCGGGCACCCAAGTCCTGCTGGTCGGGGTGAAGGCCGTGACCGACCCGACCCTCAAGCAGGCGAGCCTCAGCCGGCTGGCGGAGGAGCTCGACCGGTGGGGCTACCCCAGTTCTTTCGCCCTCTATAACGACGAGGCCACCTTGCCCCCGGGACCGGCCGACGGACCCCCCCTCGTGTCGCTGCTCCTGACCCTCCTGCCGGGCTACACCCTCACCAGGGCCCGGGAGATCTTCTCCTCCCGAGGTCTCCCGCTCATCGCCGACGCCTGGCTCCCCGCCATGACGCCCTCCTTGCTGCGCTGGGCGGGTGACCGGTTGCCGGCGGGGAAAGAGGGGCCCACAGGCCGGTAGCGCCGTCCCCTCGGACCCGAAGACCCGCCCCTCCGTTTTCCCGGGGGAAGCGCGGGAGGACCAAGGGACTTAAGCTGGGGGCGGGTGGCCGTCCCATGGCCACCCCCGAAGCCTCCCCCGCCGCGGAGGGAGGCGAGATGGGACCCCGGCTCCCCCCGTCGGACCGGGAGCTCCTCATGGCCCTCCAGTACCACTTCCCCCTCACCGTCACCCCGTTCCAAGGGGTGGCAGAGTTCCTCCATCGGGACGAGAATAAGGTGCTTCGGGACACCGAACGGCTTCTGCGCCATCACGTGATCAAGCGCATCGGCTTCAACGTGAACTTCAAGACCTACGGGATGGAAGGGGCCCTGGTCGGCGTGGCCTGCTCGCCGGGGGAGATCCCCCGGCTGAGGGACGCGCTCTTCCCCCTGGACGTGGTGACGCACAACTACGTGCGGTCCCATCCGACCTACCGGGTCTGGTTCACCTACAAGGCCGCGAACGAGGGCTCCTTGCTCCTCGAGGTGGAACACCTGCTCGCTTCGTTGGGCCTCCCGCGTTACGTGGTGCTCCGCTCCCGCCGGACCTACGCCGTCCGGGTGAAGTTCGACCTGGAGCGCGGGACCTCCCGGAGCCCGGAACCTCTCTCCCGCTACGTCCTCCCCGTGACGGTCCCCCCGGCGGAGTCCCTGGGGATCCCCCGAGACCTGCTGGAAGGGCTCGGGGAGGGGATCCCGCCGGTCCACGCCCCGTACCAGGAGCTCCTGGGACGGACCGGTTGGAGCGCCGAGCAGCTGGAGGGGGCGCTCCCGAAGTGGCTGGACCTGGGGATCTTGCGGAACGGGGGGGCCACCCTGCGCGGTCCGGTGGTCGGCTTCACGCACAACGCCATGTTCGTCTTCCGGACCGCGGACCTTGCCCGGACCTGCGAGACGCTGGCCTACCAGGTCCCGGAGGCCACCCACGTGGTCCTCCGGGAGGTGCTGCACGGGGATTGGACCCGCCCGGGATACATCATGCTGCACGGGACGAGCCGCCAGAAGGTGGAGGAGACCGCGGAGCGCGTGGCCACCGAGGGCGGTATCCGCGACCACGAGCTCATCTTCAGCCTCCAGAATCTCAAACCCTGAGGACCCCTCCGACTTTTTCCCTTCCGTGCCTTCGGTCCCGGGTGGTGGGAGCGCGCACGGACCGGACCGCCCGGGTCCGGGTGATGGCCTCCGATGCCCGGGGGTGGACGTCCCGGGAGGACGAGGTCGTGCTGGAGGAGCCCCTGGAGATCCGGGTCCGTCCGTTCGGGGCCCCCGTGGCCACTTCGGTGGCGGTGACCATGCGCACGCCGGGGAACGACTTCGAGCTGGCCGCCGGGTTCCTCCTGGGGGAAGGGGTCCTTGATCGGCATGACCAGATCGACCGGATCTCCTACTGCCCGTCTCCCGGCAGCCCCCAGGAGTTCAACGTGCTGGAGGTCCGGTTGGCTGCCCATGTGCCGGTGGACCTCACCCGGCTCAGCCGCCACGTCTATACCACCTCCAGTTGCGGGGTCTGTGGAAAGGGGTCCATCGAGCAGGTGAGGGCGGCCGTGCCGGTCCTCCCCCGGGGGGCGATGCGCTGGACCCCGGAGGGGCTTGGGGAGCTCTCTGGCCACCTGCGCCGGTCCCAGGGGCTGTTCGCCCGGACGGGTGGTCTCCACGCGGCCGGGCTCTTCTCCCCTCCCGGGAAGCTCCTCTTGGCCCGGGAGGACGTGGGCCGGCACAACGCGGTGGACAAGATCGGAGGGGCGCTCCTCCTCTCCGGGCGGATCCCCGCCCCGGAGACCCTGCTCCTCCTCAGCGGCCGGGCCAGCTTCGAACTGGTCCAGAAGGCGGCGCTCTTCGGGATCCCCACCGTGGCCTCGGTGGGGGCGCCAAGCTCCCTGGCCGTTTCCCTGGCCGAGGGGTTCGGGCAGACCCTGATAGGCTTCCTCCGCGAGGGGCGCTTCAACGTCTACACCGGACCCAAACGGGTCGTTCACGAGGCTCCCCCAGAAGGTATCCCCCACCCGGGGTCCGAAGGCCCCTGAGGACCCTACCCGGGGCCTGGCGGTCTCTTCGAAAGTTCCTCTGGGGCCCCCGCAGGGAAGGCGCCTCGGCCGCCCCTCGGCGACGGACCATTCCCGTCCGCCAGGGAGGAGTACTCCGGGCGCGCCCGGCGCTCCTCCACCCGTATCCCGACCTGCGGGACCGTGGCGTGAAGGCGGGGGTCGTTCCTTCGCCGGGGGGAAGGGCCGGGGGTCCCGGTGGGGATCCGCTCCAGCGCCACGGGAACCTCCTTGTAGGCGGGGGTCCGGGTGACGGGGTCCTGCGCGGCGGTCGTCAACCGGTTCACGGCCGCCTCCTCCCGGCCATGGATGGCCAGGTAGAGCGTCCGGCCTGTGACCCGGGAGGAACGCACCGCCCGGGCCTTCACTCCCCCAAACGAGGAGCGCACCCGCACCCAATCGCCATCGCCGATCCCCCGCTCCTCCGCCAGGGCGATCGGGACCTCCACGAGTACCTCGGGTACTTTCTCGGCCAACCCCGGGCTCCTCCAGGTCAGGTTCCCCCAATGGAAGTGCTCCAGCATCCTCCCGTTGTCAAGGAGGCAGTCGTACTCCCCGTCCGGGGCCAGGGCCGGGAGCCACCTCGCCGGGACCAGCCGGGCCTTCCCGTCCGGGAACTCGAAGCGCTCTCGGTAAAGCACCGGGGAGTCCCGCCCCTCGCGATCCACCGGCCACTGGAGGCTCCGGTACCCCTCCAGCCGGTCGTAGGTCACGCCGGCGAAGTAGCCGGCGAGCCCGGAGACCTCCTCCATCACCTCCGCCGGCCGGCCATAGCGCCAGGGGGCGCCCAGCCGGCGGGCGATCTCCTGCAGGATCCAGAGCTCCTCCCGGGCCTCCCCCGGCGGGTCCAAGGCCGGGTAGAAGCGCTGGATGCGCCGTTCCGTGTTCACGAACGTCCCCTCCTTCTCGAGGGAGGCGGCCGCCGGCAGGACCACGTGGGCCAGCTCGGCGGTCCGGGTCCTGAAGAGCTCGGTCACCACCAGCAACGAAAGTCCGGATAACGCGCGGGCGGTGCGGTCCTCGCGGGCATCCGCGAGGAGCTTGTCCTCCCCGAAGATCAGCAGGGCCTTGAGCTTCCCGTCCAGCGCGGCCTCCACCATCTCCGTGCTGGTCAGGCCCCGGCGTGTGGGGAGGGGGACCCCCCAGCGGGACCCGTACTTGGCCACCACGGCGGGGTCGTCCGTACGCTCGTACCCCGGCAGGAAGGCCGGAAGGCAGCCAAAGTCACTGGTCCCCTGGACGTTGGCATGCCCCCTCAGCGGGTAGGCCCCGGTGTGGGGGCGACCGTAGTTACCGGTCAAGAGCAACAGGTTGGAGATCGCCGTGGAGGTCTCGCTCCCGGATTGATGCTGGGTCACGCCCATGGCCCACAAGATGGCCACCGAGCGCGCGGCATGGACCCGCTCCGCGAGCTCTTCGATCTCCTTTCGGGGCACCCCGGTCACCCGTTCGGCCTCCTCCAGGGTGAAGGGGCCGAGAGCCTCCGCGAACTCCTGGAGCCCGTTCACCCGCGCCTCCAGGAAGGATCGGTCGACCCAATCACGGTCCAGGAGGAGCCGGGCCAATGCGTTAAGCAGGAAGACGTCCGTTCCCGAGCGGGGACAGACGAACTGGTCCGCGTGGTCCGCGAGCCACTGCCGCCGGGGGTCGACGACCACGAGCCTCTGCCCGTTCAGCTTCCGGGCGCGCTTGATCTTGCTGGCGAGGACCGGGTGGGACTCGGCCGTGTTCGAGCCAAAGGTGATCACCAGGTCCGCTCCGGCCACATCCTCCAGCGAGCCCGCGTCCCCTCCGATCCCCACCGTCCGGAACAGCCCCGTGGTCGCCGGGGCCTGGCAGTACCGCGCGCAGTTGTCCACGTTGTGCGTGCCCAAGACCGCCCGGGCCAGCTTCTGGGTGAGGTAGGCCTCCTCGTTGCTCCCCGTGCAGTTGGCGATCACCCCCACGGCGTCCGGCCCGAACCGCTGGACGATCTCCTTCAACCGGGAGACCACGGCGTCCAGGGCCCGGTCCCAGGGGACCTCGCGAAGCTGGCCTCCCTCCCGCAGGAGCGGGTGCGTGAGCCGGTCCGGGCTCCGCAGGAAGTCCAGCCCGAACTTCCCTTTCACACAGGTGGCCAGCCCGTTCGCCGGCCCTTCGGGACGAGGCTGGACCTTCAACAGGCGGTTCCCCCGGGTCCAGGCGTCGAAGGTGCAGCCCACCCCACAGAAGGGGCAGACGGTCTTCGTCTTCCGGATGAGCGAGGTCCGGGCCCGGGCCTCCAGTTCGCTCGCTCTCAGTACCGCCCGGAAGCCTCCCAGGGCCGGCTCGACCGCCTTGGTGATCCCGATGAGCCGGGACCTCACGGGACCGGACAGGCCGGTGAGGTACCCTCCCTGACCGACGAAGGTCTTGGGCATGAGCGCGTCCACCGGACAGACGGTGACGCAGGCCCCGCAGGAGACACACGAGGACTCGTTGATCGGATCGTGCTCCCCCCAGACCACCCGGGGCGGGTCCGCCTTCCAGTCCATGGTCAGGACCTCGTTGACCACCAGGTCCTGACAGGCCTCGACGCAACGACCACAGAGGATGCAATGGTCCGGGTCGTACCGGTAGAACGGGTTCGAGTCGTCCGGAGGATACCCCTTGGGCCGATAGGCCTGGGTCCGTATCCGGCTGATCAGGGCGGCCCGGTGGAGCTCGCAGTCCCCGTTCTTGTCGCAGACCGAACAGACCAGCTGGTGCTCCCGCAGGAGACGCCCCATGGACTCCTCCCGAGCCGCGGCAGCGCGAAGGATCGAGAAGGAGAGGCCCTCGCTCACCCGGGTCGAGCAGGCCCGCACGAGACGCCCGTCGCACTCCACCAGGCAGGTCTCGCAGGTCTCGACCGGGGCCAATCCCTCCTTAAAGCAGACGTGAGGCAGCTCGATCCTCTCACGGTCCAGGACGGCAAGGAGGGTCTCCCCCTCCTTCGCCTCCAGCGTTCGGCCATCGAGAAGGAAGTGCACGGCCGGGACCCCGGGGGACGGGAGGGGTCTGCCAAGATAGCCCTTCCTCCCGAGGGGGCGGTTCCGCCCCCTCTTCAGGAGGGGTCCTCCCAAAGCGTGGGGCCGCCGGGACCCCCCTCCTGTTAAGTCCCTGCCGGGGGTCTCTCCCCGTGGTCCCCGTCCCCGGGCTCACCATCGCGGTGCTCGCCGGCGGTAGGAGCCTCCGCTTCCGGACGAACAAGCTGACGTATCGCCGGGGAGGGCGAAGCGTCCTGGAACGGACCCTGGAGGCCCTGGCACCCTTGGAGGGCCAGATCTTCCTGATGGTCTCGGACCTCTCGGCGGGTCGGGCCCTTGCCCGGACCCTTTCCCATGCCGTCGAGCTCTGGCCGGACCCCGACCCTCCGGGTCCCTCGGGTCCCGGGGCGGCCGTGGCGGCCGCGCTCGCGGAGATCCCCGGGGAGTGGCTCCTCGTGCTGCCCGGGGACCAGCCTTTCCTCGAGACGGGGCCCCTTCGGCGGTGGCTCCAGACGGCGCGCTCCCTCCCCGCCTCGGTCACCAGCCTCTGGGTGCCTCGTCTCCTGGTGGAACCCGCCTTCCAGCTCCACCATCTTCGAAAGATGCGTACCGTGGGACGCCGGCTCGGGGAGCGCTCCCTCCCCCATCTCCGGCTGTCCAGCCTGCTGCGGGCCTCCCCCCGGAGCATGCTGCTCGACCTCGGGGCGCTGGGCGCGCGACCGGATTCGTTCCGTTCGTTGAACCGTCCCCAGGACTGGAAAGTTGCCCCCTACGCGCCCGTCCCCCGGGCCCCTGAGCGTCCGCACACCCTCGACCGCCGGTGCGCTTCCCTCTTCTGGCGGGGACTGGACCATTACCGCTCCCGGGAGCGGGGGATCACGTACGACGCCTTCTTTCAGGAGGCCACCTACCATGCGGCGGCAGGTCGGTGGTTGCTGAGCTTGCATGCTTTGGAGGATGCCCACCGCTTGGGTTTCCTCCCTAGGAAAAAGCGGCGGTGATCCGCCGGACCCTGGGTCCTACCCGGGGCCGGTCCGGGGGCGGCGGCGCTTCCGGCGCGGAGGGGCTCGTCGCCCGGGGCGACGGGCGCCCCGTTGCCGGGCAGGCGATCGCTTCAGGGCCTGGGAGAACGCCTCCACCACCCGCTCACGTTCCCGGGCCCCGTGCCGGGTGGAAAGAAAGAACGTCTCGAACGGGCTCTGCGGGAGGAAGACCCCTCGGTCCAACACCCCTCTCAAGAGGGAGGTGTGGGCCGGGGACGCCGCCGCCCGCGCTTCCGCTGCATCCCGTACCGGTCCGGCCGTCAGGAAGAGCGAGAAGAGACTGCCCAGGGTCGGGAGGCTCACGGGCCGGCCTGCAGCACGGAAGACCTCCGCGAGCTCCTCGACCAGATGCCGGGTCTCCGCTTCGATCCGACGCTGTACGCTGGCGTTGACCCGCTCCAGCGTGGCCTCGGCGGCCGCCAGGGAGAGCGGGTTCCCGCTGTAGGTGCCCGACTGGTAGACCGGGCCTTCCGGGGCCACGTGCGCGAGGATCTCCCGTCGCCCCCCGTAGGCGGCCAGGGGAAGGCCCCCGCCGATGGCCTTCCCCAGCAGCGTAAGGTCGGGGACCACGGCGAACCGCTCCTGCGCCCCTCCCGGGGCGACGCGCAACCCGGTGATCACTTCGTCGAAGGCCAAAAGGACCCCCTCCCGCCGGGTGATCGCCCGGACGCGCCTGAGGTACCCCGGTTCCGGGAGGACCGTCCCCACGTTCCCCAGCACAGGTTCCAAAAGGACGAGGCCCACGTCCTTGCGCTCGTCCAGGAGCTCCTCCAGGGCCTCCGCGTCGTTGAACGGGACCACGTAGGTCGGGGCCCGGGGGACCGGGACCACCCCGGCGGAGGCCGGGAGCCCGGTCGCGGCGCTACCGGCCCGGAAGAGCAGCGGGTCCACCGATCCGTGGAATCCCCCGTCCATCTTCACCACCCCGGGCGCCTGGGTGTAGCCCCGGGCCAGCCTCACCAACGCGGCGGCCCCCTCTCCTCCGGTGGAGACGAAGCGGAGCCGCTCCAGGGAGGGAAAGAGGGCGCGGAGCCGTCGGGCGACCCGGACCTCCCGTTCCACGGGAGCCCCGAAGAGGCTCCCTTCCCGGAGCTGTCGCCCCACCGCCTCCACCACCGGTGCGAAGGCGTGGCCGTTCAGTAGCGGCCCGAACCCCAGGCAGAGGTCCACGTACCGGCGGCCGTCCACGTCCCAGACGTAGGCTCCCCGTCCCCGGGCGAGGAACCGGGGGTAGGGTCGGTAGGCCCGTACGGGGCTCGAGACCCCCCCCGGAAAGAGGTCCCGGGAGAGACGGTAGAGCTTCCGGCTCAGATCCATCCCTGCTCCACGGCCTCCAGCGCATAGTAGCTGAGGATGACGTCCGCGCCGGCCCGGCGGAAGGCCGTGAGGACCTCCGGGACCGCCCGGGACTCGTCGAGATGCCCCGCGACCGCCGCGTCCTTCATCATGGCATACTCCCCGCTCACCTGGTAGACCGCGAGCGGGAGCGGGAAGCGCTCCCGGGCCCGGGCGAGGAGGTCCAGTTGGGGGAGACCGGGCTTCACCATGACCAGGTCTGCCCCTTCCTCCATGTCCAGGGCCATCTCCCGGAGCGCCTCCCGGGGGTTCCCGTAGTCCATCTGGTACCCCCGCCGGTCTCCCTGTCGTGGGGAGGAGTCCTCCACGTCCCGGAACGGGTCGTAGAAGGCGCTCGCGCTCTTCGCGCTGTACGCCAGGATGGCCCGCCCGGCATACCCCGCCAAGTCGAGGGCCTCCCTCACGGCCCTAACCTGGCCATCGAGCATGGCGCTGGGCGCGAGCCAGTCCGCCCCGGCCCGGGCGTAGGTCACCGCCGCCCGGGCGAGGCCGACCAGGCTCCGGTCGTTCTCCACCTCCCCCTCCTTCCAGTACCCGCAGTGGCCATCGGTGGTGTACGCGCACAAGCAGACGTCAGCGACCAAGAGGAGCCGCGTCCGGGACCGCAGCGAGCGCAGGGCGCGGGGGACCGCCCCGGCCTCGTCCCACGCCCCCGTCCCTTCCGGGTCCTTCCGCCGGGGTCGCCCAAAGAGCAGGAGCCCGCCCAGTCCGGCCCGCTCGGCTCTCCGGGCCAGGGGAAGGAGCGCTTCCGGGGGATGACGGGTGAGGGCCGGGAGAGCGGGAAGACCTTGGGGACGCCGAACGGTAGGGTCCACGAAGACAGGGAGGATCAGGCTCGAAGGGGGGACCCGGGTCTCCCGGACCATCCGCCGCGAGCGCTCGTTCGCCCGGAGACGGCGGAGACGAACGGCAGGGAACCGGCTCATGCCCGCCCGGAAGGAGGGGAGAAGAGGCGTTGGGCCGCGGCCAGGAGCTGGGTGCGCTCCCGGGCCGGGCTCGTCCGCAAGGTTCGTAAGGGGGGGGTCAGGATCCCCCGGGTGAGGGCCCTGGCGAAGTCCTTGAGGACCTCCTCGGCGGGGGTGGGTCCCGTCAACCGGCGGAGCGCCTCCCGCGCCTCCCGGTCGCTCAGCGAATCCGCGAGCCTGAAGAGGCGCTGGGCGAGGCCGGAGACCTCCTGGGCGGCGTCCTCCGCGAGATGCCGACGGGCCTCCAGGGTCACGCGCCGCCGGGCGGCGGGAAGCCGGGCCCGGACGGCCGGCGGGAGCGCGTGGGAGCTGGCCTTCAGGGACGGAAGGTCGATCAGACGGACCCGCGAGGGGAGGCCGCGGGGGTCCAGGTTCCGCGGGTTCCCAAGGTCCACCACCAGGAGCGGTCGGTCCTGGGGCCGACGGGCCAGCCGACGTCCGGAGACCACGGGACGCCGGGCGGAGGCGGCCAGGAAGAGGACCTCCAGTTCGTCCCGGCGGGCCAGCAGTTCCTCCACGGTCAGGACCTCGACCCCGTGGGCCTGGCCCAAGGCCCGGCTCCGGGGCCCGGGGCGGTTGGCCAACAGCAGGTGCTTGGCCCCCGCCTTCTCCAGCCGGGTCAGCACCTTCTCCCCCATTCGCCCGGCCCCTACGACCGCGTAGACCGCCTC
>JAKAVY010000025.1 GCA_021827405.1 Thermoplasmata archaeon | reverse complement strand
CGCCGAGGCCCGGACGCCAACGCCACCCGGTCCCCTCCCCCGGCGCGAGATCCAGGGTCTCCCGGAGGAGCTGGGACGGCCCCTTGAGCGGACGCTCCGGGAAGACCCCCGGGCCTCCGCGATCCTGGCCTCTCCTCCCTCCGAGGGGACCGGCGTGACCTCTTCCTCCCTTACCGGGAGACCGCCGTCGCCTGCCTGACCCCTCGCACCGGACCGCAGGACGGCCGGGAGCGCGAAGCGCTCGCTCCCGCCTGGCCGTCCAGAGGAGGCACCGGAACCCCGGTGGGCCCCTCGGGTCCGAAGGAGACCCCTGCCGTAACCTCCCGCGTCGGGTCCCGTGGGGTCCGGGGCGGAGGCACGACGGGAGAGCGGAGGGTCGGGAACGGACCCGCTGCCGGCGCGGGACCGGTGGGCGGGTCCCCGAGGACCCCGCATGTCCGAACCGACCCCGCAGCCCCGCTGCAGCCCGGAACCGATCGAGCCCTGTGACGAACACCCTGTCGGCCCGCGTCCGCCGTCCGACCGGCGACCGCGCCCGCCCCAAGACCTCCTCCGGCACCTCCCTCCCGGGGCGCGCTGGAGAGGGGCGATCCGGCTACCCTTGAGCCTGAGGCAGACGCCCCGGCTCCACCTGGTGGAGCTCTCCCCCGGCGCCCTGGGGTGGTTCCTCCGTTTGCCGGACCTCCGGGGAGGGGTGGGATGGAGAGCCGTTCCCCTTCCCGTTCCCGCGGCCTGGGCGCGTGCCTCCGGGTTCCCCGCGCTCGCCCTCGCCATCGAGAGGCTCGTGGGGACGGTCTCCTCTCCGACCGTCGACCCTCAGACCGCCGAAGCCCACCGGGGTCCGGGATGATCGCGATCACCGCCTACGAGGTCTACGGCCTGGCCCCGGAGACCCCGGTGGGCCCCTGGGTGCGATGGGGGTACGACCTCCTCTCCCGTCTCCCCGGGAGCCAGTGGACCCTCGAGCAGGGGGAGTCGCCCGGAGGCCCCTATCTCCGCAGCTACGCCCCCACGGACGTGAGCGAGGAACTGCGACGGCTCGCGCGGAGCCGGGGGGACCTCTGTCTTGTGCCCCGGACCTGGGATGCGGAGAGCGAGCTCCCCCCTGCGACGGTGGGCGTGCTGCGCTTCCCCGGCCTTCCCGGGCCTCCCCTCGCGGACCTCCCGGAGCTCCCCGAGCTCCCGGGCCGGCTCCGGACCCCTTGGGCCGTGCAGGGGGTGCTCCTTGGAGGGGACCCCCCGGAAGGGCAACTTCGCGTGGCGGCCTTCGGACCGGTCCGGGAGGCCCGGCTCGTCCTGCAGAGCGTCCTGTTCGCCTGGGGGCCGGCCCTGGGCGGGATACCGGAGCCCTGGGAGCCCGGCTCGCGCGCGCATCGCATCGCGCAGGGAGAGTGGCGACGCCGGGAGCTCCGGAGGTTCCACGGGGGACCCGCCCCGGGGATGCCCCGGGAGCGGTGGTCCCGTCCCTGGAGCGCGCCGGCCGCCTGGGACGGAGGGACCCTCCCCCCCGCGTCCGCCCCCCGGCCTCCTGCGCTCCCTTGGGCGACAGGTTGGGGGAAAGGGGAGGGATGGTCCCCGGACGAGGCCACGCTCCTGCGCCATGTCCTGGTACTGGGGCTCACCGGCAGCGGGAAGACGCAACTGCTGGCCCACGGGGCGGCCGAGGTCCACCGTAGGAGGGTCCCCTTGGTGGCCCTGGACATGCACGGGGACCTGACCCCGGCCCTCTTGGAGCGGCTTTCGGACCGGCCGGAGGAGGAGTTCCTCCTCGTCGGTCCCGGGCCCGGGGAGGGAGGGATGGATGTCCTCGCCCCCCCCACCGCGGACGGAAGCGCGGTCCGGGTCGCCGGCTCCCGGGTCGTGGGCGAGCTCTTAGGGGCCCTTCGGCCCGCCGGTGCGCTCAGGGACGACCTCTGGGGCCCGCGGATGGAGCGGCTTCTGGAAGGCGGGCTCCGCTGCGTGCTCGGGACCGGTGGGACCCTCTACGACCTGGCCCGGCTCTTCCACGATCCCTTCGGCGAGGCCGCCACCTTGCGACCGCTGTTGCCCGACCGCATCCTGCGGGAGTTCTTAGACGAGCTCGTCTCCCTCCATCGCCGCCAACCGGACTTCCTCGCCTCGGTCCAGAACCGGCTCGCCCGGGTGCTCTTCGACCCGACCCTCCGGGCCCTGGTGGCTCCTCGGAGCAGGGGGCTGGATCCCGAGGAGGCCCTCGGCCAACGCCGTTCCATCCTCCTGCACCTGCCCAAAGGGGTGTTGGGAGAGGCCGGGGGGCTCTTCGTGGCCCACCTGCTCCTGGCCCGGTGCTATCTCGCCCTCCTGCGGCGCGAGGCCCCCGGAGAGGACCGGCTCCGGGCGCTCTTCGTTCTCGACGAGGCCCACCTCCTCTCCCCCCGGCTCCTGGGCACCATGGTGCGGGAGGGGAGGAAGTTCGGGGTGGGGCTCCTGCTGGCCACCCAGGGAGGCCCCGCCACCCCGGGCGGGGGGGAGGAGGGGACCTGGTCGGAGGTGGGGACGGTCTTCGCCCTCCGTATGGCCCCGGGCCCGGCGCGACAGTTCCTCCCCTGGCTCGCCCCCCGGCTTCCGCTCCATGCCGGTTCCCCGGCCGCGGCCGAGCTCACCGGTGCCCTGGTCCGGCTTCCCCGGCACGCCGCCTACCTGCGGAGGGTGGGGGAGGACCTTCCCCGGCTGGTGGTCCTGCCGGGACCGGTCGCGAGCGCGCACGCCCGGACGGCACCGACCGGCCCGGGCTCTCCGTTCCCCGATCCCGAGCCGGGGGCATCCTCGCCGACGGAGTCCGCGGACGAGGAGACCGAGGGGCTGCTCGCGCTCCTAGCGGACCGGGTCCCATCCGATCCCAAGCCCGCATGGTGGAGGGAGGGTGAGCGCAGGGCCTTCTTCCGGGAACTCGCCCCGGGGAAGTTCCAACTCACGGAGGCCGGATGGGGGCGCCTGGGGTGGCGACGGGAAACGGGAGCCCCCCGGGAGTCCTTCGAGCACCGGCGGCTGCTGCGGGACGTCTACGCCCTGTTCGCCTACCGGGGGATCGCGCTGGAGATGCCTCGTCAGGGAGGGTTCGACCAGCGTTTGCCCGACGCCCGATGGGTGAGGACGACCGCCCCCAACGGGGGCGGAGACCCGCCTCGCCTGCGGACGGACCTCTTCGACCGGACCCGGGAACTTCACGTGGAGGTGGAGGTCTCCGCGCTGGAGGACCCCCGGCGCCTGGCCCGCTCCTGGGAGAAGGCCCAGGCACAGGGGGCGCACCTGCTCTGGGTCGCCGGCACCCGATGGGGGGGAGAGCGCCTCCGTGCCTTCCTCCGCCGGAAGAGGGCCGGACCCCAGCAGGCCACCGTCTGGGTGCTGAGGGAGGAGGCGCTCCGGGGGTGGCGGGAACGCCACCCTGGGCCCGGGTCAGGCACATGAGCGAGCGGGGGCCTTTCCCGGTCGATGCTCCGGCTCTTCGTCTCCGTACCCCTTCCCCCGGTCACCATCCCCGGCCTCGGAACGGTAGGAGAGGAAGGGTCGGCCGGTGCCCACCTGACGTTGAAGTTCCTCGGTAGCGTTCCGGAGCCCCGGGTCGGTCCCATCGGGCTCGCGTTGGAGGCGGGACTGCGCGGCGCGGCCTCCTTCCCTGTCTCCCTCCAGGGACTGGAGGCCTTTCCCTCCCGGGAGCGGCCCCGGGTGCTCTACGCGAAGGTGGTAAACGGGCAGCCGGAGCTGGCGGGGCTGGCCGAGCGGGTGGAGGGGGCCCTGGCCGGACTGGGCTTTCCTCGGGAGGGCCGCCCCTGGGTCGGCCACCTCACCGTGAAGCGGCTACGCCCGGGTCCTCCCTCCCCGGGAGCGTTGGATCTGCTCCGGCGGCATCCCGACACGCGCTTCCTGGTGGCCGTGGTCCGGCGGGTGGAACTGGTCTCTAGCGTGCTCACCCCGGAGGGGGCGGTCCACACCCCGCTCGTGGCGTTCCCTCTGGCGCCTCTCCCGGGATAGCCTCCCTTCCCTGCGACCGGCGTGCCGTCGCCCCCGTCCCCGGGCGGAGCCCACGACGGGGTGTCGGGCCGCCCGGTGAGACCCCTGGACTACCCTAGGGTAAGACCCTCGACCGGCCGGACCGCGTTGGCCCCAAGGAATCGGCCGGGGCCGAAGAGCCGCTCATCCAGGTCGGTCCTCTCGCCGAGGAGAAGGGCGGCCAGGCGCGGGGCGGTTGCGGGAGCCAACATGAAGCCATGCCCGCCGAAGCCGTTCCCGTGGAAGAACCCGGGGGCGCGGGGGTCCTCGCCCAAGACGGGGAAGCCGTCGGGCGTCTCGTCATAGAACCCCGCCCAGGACCGGAGGACCCGGAGCGACGCCAGCCCCGGGATGAGCCGGGCCATCTCCGCGCTCATCTCGCGGAGGAAGAGGGAGGAGGAGGGCATGGCCGAGGTCCCCTCCCCGGGATGCTCCAAGGTGAGCCCTCCGATGACCTCCCCCCGCATGGATTGCGAGAGGTAGAGCCCTCGCCGGAGGGTGACCACCATGGGGTCCAAGAAGGGCTTCACGGGCTCCGTGGCGAGGATCTCGTGGCGGGTCGGGGTGTTGGGGACCGGGAGCCCCGCCAAGGCGCTGACCTCCCGGGACCAGCCTCCCGCGGCATTGAGGACCCGGGGCGCCCGCACGGTCCCTCGGGACGTACGCACCGCCCACCGAGGCCCTTCCCGGGAGAGCCCCAGCACCTCGGTACGGGTCCGGACCTCCACCCCCCGGCGCCGCAGGTCCTGGTAGAGTCCCCAGAGCACGGGGAAGGGGAAGATGACGCCATCGGAGGAGAGGTAGGTGCCCCCCACCAGACCCTTCGGGGCGAGGGCAGGGACCCGGCGTAGGATCTGACCCGGTTCCAGCCAGCGGACCGGCAGCCCTTCGGAGCGGACCACTCCGGAGACCTTCCGGAGGCGCCCGGCCTCCTCCTCGGAGAACGCGAGGAAGAGGTACCCGCCCTGTCGGAACCAGGGATTGTAGCCGAACTCCCGCGGGAATCGCCGGTAGACGCCCACGGCCTCTCGGGCGAGGCGGATGGTGGCCGGGGCCTCCCACTGTTGCCGGACTCCTCCTCCGTTCCGCCCGGAAGCCCCGGCCGAAAGGTAACCGCGGTCGACGACCAGGACCCTCCGGGGATCGAGCCGCCGCGAAAGGTGGTGGGCCGTGAACAGACCGAGGACGCCGGCCCCCACCACCACGCAATCGTACTCGGGACGGAGGGGGTCCGCCGGGATCACGGGGACCCTCCCGTCTCCCACGCCGACCCGGACGGTCCGGGAAGGGTGGCGGCCAGTCCGCCCACGGGAGTGGGCCACGCCGGGGGGCGCTGGGTGATGAAGCCCAGTTCCTGAGGAGGTAGCCCCTGGAACAGGGAGAGGAGGAGGAGCGTCTCGGGGAGGCAGTAGCGGCCCTGGCAGAGGCCGGTACCCGCCCCCGTGACGCGCTTGATCTCTTCCATTCCCCGGAAGCCTTCGTGGACCGCCTCGTCCAGTTCCTCCACCACCACGTCCTCGCAGGGGCATAGGAGCGCCTTCCCCCGCGCCCCTGCGAGCAACCACTCGTGGTAGTACGGGACGAGGGGGTTCCGTCCCTCTTCGGTCACGCGTCCGGGGACTGGGGCCTCCCACTGGGGGGGTTCTTGCCCTTCCAGGCGGCAGCGGAGGGTCTCGACGACCCGGTCCTCCAGCCCCGGGGAGGCGGAGGACCGCTCGTAGCCGACCGCCGAGCCGGCCGCGTAGAGCCCGGGGACGCTGGTGGCCCCGTTCGGGGAGAGCACCGGGTAGTAGGCCCCGCCTCCCGACCGCCAATGCATGGCCGCCCCCGCCTGGAAGAAGAGCGGTACGTTCGGCAGACGACGGGTCGCCAGGATGACGGCGTCCACGGTCAGCCGCTCCAGCGCGCCGGTCCTCCGGTCCTTCAGCTGGAGGTCCTTGAGCTCGTGTCCCCCCCGGGCGCGGAGCAGGAGCCGGGCATCCAGCACCCGGGGCCCCCGGGCCTCCCAGGCCTGCCGCTCGGGGGGCTCTAAGGGGAAGAGGCTGATCACGTAGGCAACCCGGGACCCCAGCCGGTCGAAGATCTCCTGGGCCCGTGCCCCCGTCCCCACCAGCGCCACCCGGCGGAAGGGCCCCGCCGCTCCGGAGGGAGAGAGGGCCAGCGCCCCATCACCGGTGAACACCTGGGGTCGGTCGTTCCCGGAGAAGACCAGGGAACCGTCGTACGCCCCCGGCGTCAGCACCACGTACGGAGTCTCCACGTCCACGGTCCCGCCAGACTCGAGCGAAAGGAGGCCTTGGAAGAGGCCGGCCCGGGGAGGGGGAAGGAAGACCAGGGTCGCTCCCCGGTGCACCCGGAGGTTGGGGGGGGGATCCTCGGGGAGCGGGGAGCCCTCTCGTCGCCGGTCCACCAGGAGCACCGACGCCCGGGGAGCGGCCCTCGCTAGCTTTCCTGCGAGGGCGCTTCCGGTCCGTCCGGACCCGACCACGAGCACGTCCGCCTTCCACTCCAGACGGGGGGCAACGAGGGGGGGCGAAGCGTAAGGCGGGGGGAGCCTACCGTAGCCGGCGAGGCGACGGACCACCCGCTGATAGGCGGGGACAAGGAAACCGGGCCTCCGGAACCCGTGCAGGGTGTCCAGGTGCCGCGGGAAGAGGCGGTCGAAGAGGGCCAGGAGGTCATGCTCGACGCTGGGCCAGGCGTTCTGGTCCCGAACGTCGTCCCCCTCCTGAGGCACCGTCTGGCAGGCCCGGACGTTGGGGACCCCGTTCACCGTCATGAGGCAACCCGTGCACTGTCCGAGGCCGCAGAAGGGCCCCCGGGGGCGGTGGTAACGGATGGAGCGGGCCAGGGACCGCGGCCCGTCCCTCGATAGCGACTGGGCAAGGGTCTCCCCCGGGAGGGCGGAAGCGAAACGCCCGTTCCGGGAGAAGCGCACGGGGGCCCGGGGCCGCGTCGGTCGCATAGGGATGTCCCCTGGACGGCGTCGCCGGAGGGATATCCGTTTCGCCCGGCCGAGCCGGCCTCCCCTGGTTCCACTGAAGGTGAAGGCTCAAGAAGGGTACCCGAGGTGAAATTCTCCGTGGGGAGGGGAACGCACCGGAGCCGGGCCCGCCTTCGCCCCCCCTCGCCCCTCTGCCCCGGGAAGGGAGCGGCGCTCGGGCTCCTCCTGCTGGCCCTGTTGGTCGGCTCTTCCCTAGGGGGTTTCCCCGGAGCCGGCCACGCCCCGGTCCGGTCGGGCAGCGGGCCTGCCGCCGTGCGCGCCGCCCCGGGCGCGATGGGGTCTTTGCTCTCCGGGAACTCCTACCTGCTCAACGAGACACCGGCGTTTCCCGGCCCCCAATGGCAGACGGTGCTCAGCGCGGAGCTCCCCCCCGCGGTCTCCAGCCTGGACGGGGCCCGGGCCTCCCTCCGGAGCCCCCAGGGCCAGTCCAGCGTGGAAGTGGCGCTCCGGGTGACGGACCTGACCAATGGGTCGGGCTTCCGCTACCTCAACGGCACCACGCCCTCCTTCTCAGGACCGTGGTACAACGCCACCACGGGCGCGGTGGTCGGCCTCAATGCCTCGGCCCGTTACCGGGTGACGCTGAGCGCGGTCTGTTCCGGAGCCCAGGGGGACTGCCAGGTGGGAGGAGGACCCGGTCTTCCTACCCTCGAACTGACCTACAACCGTTCGGGCCTCTACGATTACAACAGCACCTACCCCCAGTCCCTCCGCCTAGCGGTGGAGCAGTTTGGCTACCCGGTCCCCTCGGGGGCGTGGCAACTGGACTCCGTCGGCACCACCCTGGAGATCCTCCCGGGGGGGGCGAGCGGATGGACCTACAGCTTCTTCGCGAACGTGACGGAGAACGGAACGGCCCTTAAGGTGGCGAGCCTTGAACGGGTCCTCTCCGCGCCCCCGGCCGCCTCCTCGGGGGACTTCCCGCTGACCTGGACTTTGAGCGCCCCGCTGGACCCGCAGGCGAGCTACTGGATCGACCTCACGGTGGTGACGACCCCGCTCACGGCCAGCCAGGAGACCGCCCGGCTCGGGGGCGCGGGAAGGCCTTCGATGAACCTCACCGCGGCCGTTCCCTCGCCGTTCTCCGCCGCCCCCGGGGGCCGTACGGTCCCGCTCCCTACGACCTTCTCCAGCGCCCCGGCGCTCAGCGGCCCCGGGAGCTACAACCTCTCGTTCCGTACCGGCAACGGCACCCCCCTTTACCTGGACCCGGTCGGGAGCTCCGCGGGCAGCGTGGGGTTCACCTACGAGTGGCCCGGGAGCTTCTCTCCCACCCTGACCGCGGTGCGGAACCTGGATCCCACCCTGAACGAATCGGTCTTCAGCGGGCTTCCGGGGGCGGCGAACTATACCGTGGCGGCGCCTCCGGCCTGGGACCTGCATTCGGACCCCTCTCCCGCGGCCGGAAAGGCTCCCCTCTCCGTCTCCCTCTACGGAGGGCTCGGACCGTGGGGGACCGCCTGGGAGTACACGGTCTTCTTTGGCAGCGGCCAGGGTCAGGACGTGGGGCTCCCGGGGCTCAACGGGAGCGCCACGCACGTCTACACGCAGACCGGACGCTACGCCATCACGCTCGAGGCGTGCGACGCCGGGCACTTCTGCGATGTCTACCCCGGGACCATCCCTGTGGTCACCACCGTCTACCCGGAGATCACCGCCAGCCTTTCCCCCGTGGACGCGGGCGTCCCGGTCACCCTCACACCCTACGTGGTCGGGGGTTCCAACTCCTACGTGAACTACACCTGGGACCTCGGCGACGGGACCACCGTCTGGGGGAACCGGACCGTGAACCAGAGCTACCCGTCCCCCGGGACCTATCCGATCACCCTGACGGTGAGGGACTCCCAGGGGAACGTGGGGACCGGCACGCTCAATCTCACGGTGGAGCCGACGCTCACGGTGGTCCCCACCCTCTCCGGGACCGACGGACCGGCCCCCCAGCTCTTCCAGGGGGAGGTCGCGGTCTCGGGCGGGACCACCGCCCCGGCCCCCGGGCTCCCCGGCATGCGGAGCAACGTCACAGTGACCTGGACGTTCCCCGGTCTTCAGGGGAGCGGGCCGGTCTTCTCCCACCTCTTCCCCTTCCCCGGAGCGTCCGTTGGGACGCTCTTTGTGAACGACACCGGGGGGAGCCGGTTCACCTTCCCGCTCGCGGAGGACGTGACCGGTGGCACCCCCGCCTATGCGTGGCCCGTTCCCCGGGGCGATCTCGCCGCCGATGGGGTGGCCCAGGGCCCGGGGCCGCTTGCCCCGCATGTCCAGGCCCAGATCGACCTCCCCCCGGGCGCCATCACAGGGCTCGTGACGGCTCCCGGGGGCCCCGTGATCGTGGCCTACCCCACCGGCGTCCTGTGGGCCCTTGACCCCATCACCCTGGAGGTCCGCTGGCAGGAGAACCTGACGGCCCAGGGGGTGCGCTTCGCGGCGAGCCCGAGCGTGGGCGGCGGCGCGGTCTTCCTCCCCACGGAGGAGGGAAGGTTGCTGGCGTTCAATCTCTCCACCGGGAACGAGGAGTTCAGCGCCCCGGTGGGATCGCCCGGGATGTCCTATCTCTCTCCCCTGCCCTACCAAGGAGAGGTCTACCAGGTGACCAACGCCACCATCACCGACGTGAACGAGAGCTCGGGCCAGGTCCTCTGGCAGGTCCCGAACCCCACGGCGAACGCCAGCGGGGTGCCGGTCCTTGCCGGAGGTGCCCTCTACCTGGCGGGGGTGGGCTATCTCTATGCGGTGGCGCTGACGGACGGAGGCTCGACCGCCCGATACGCCCCGGGGCTGACGCCCGGGGCCCTGGCCTTCCAGGGAGGGTACTTCTTCGAGGAGAACGCCACCGGCGAGGTGCTGACCTATCCCGAGGTGGGACCCGCGGCCTGGCAGGCGCCGCTCTCCGGGACCGGGTCGCCCCTCTCCTTGGCCATCGCCGGGGGGCACGTCTTCGCCGGCCGGGTGGGGGGCGCGTTCACCGCCCTCGCCGAGGGGACCGGGGCGGTGGACTTCTACGGGCCCACCAACCTATTGACCTCCCCGAGCGTCTCGGGCCGCTACGCCTACCTGGGGCTCGGCAGCGCAGGGACCTACAGCCTCCTCGCGGAACAGCTCACGGGAGGTACGGGTTGGGCGCTTCCCCTGGCGGCGGCCCCCCAGGGGGACCTGGCCATCTCCGATGGCCTGCTCTATCTACACACGGTCGATGGGTCGCTCCAGGCCATCGGCTATCCCCCCCTCACCGTATCGGCCTCCGTGAACCGGACCGGGGCCGCCGCCGGCCAGAACCTCACCTTCACGGCGGTCCCGGCCGGCGGGGACGGGTCGACCGAGACGGTGACCTGGGCCTTCTCCGACGGGAGCACGGCGACCGGATGGACCGTGCAGCACGCCTACCCCGCCCCGGGACCGGCCTGGGCGGAAGCCGTGGCCACGAATGCCAACGGTTCGGTGAGCCCGACAAGCCGGGTCCTCCTCGACCTCCTTCCCCCCCTCTCGGTCCGCCTCTCCCTCAACGCCACCGGGGGAGCCTCCCCGTTCCTCCTGGCCCTCAACGCCACGACCACGGGAGGGAGCGGGTCGTACCCCCAGGTCGACTTCCTGATCGACGGACCGGTCGATCTCAACCTCACCGGGCCGGCCGTCACGGCCCGGCTGACCCTGGCCGGAAGCTACAGCGTTGAGGCCCGGGCCCGGGACAGCGTCGGGGACGTGGCCCTCTCCCCGATGGTGACGGTCCGGGTCACCGCCCCGCCCCCCACGGCGGTGGTCCCCGTGGCCCGGCCGGCCGGTCCCGGGGCCGTCAACGTCTCCTGGTCCCCCTACGTCGGCCCGGGGTTCGCTTCCTACCAGGTCGGCTACACGCTGGACGGGGGGAACCTGACCTGGTCGGCGCTCTTGACCTCCCGGTACGACACCGGATCCCAGTTGGTCGGACTTCCCCTGGGCGGCGATCTGAGCGTGGTGGTGAACACCACGAGCGTCTACGGGAGCTACGCCCTCTCGGCCCCCGTGAACCTCACCGTCCCCTTGTTCGCCCCCGTGCTCACGGTCGCCCCGGCCCCGGGGCTGCCCGGCCAGGCGCTCCTCTCCTGGACGCTCCCCACGGTGGACCGGTTCTCCGCCTGGACGCTGACCACCACCGGACCCAACGGGGCGTCCGTCACCGTTCCTCTGCCCCTGAACGCCTCGGCGCGGGAGCTGGTCGCTCCCCCCGCGAGCGACCTGGGGACCACCACCTATGCCCTGGGGTACGTGGCGGGCGCCAACCTGAGCATCCAGGGGCCTGGGGTACCCTTCACCCCCCTGTTCCTCGCTCCGCCGATCACGCTCGCCGGGACCGGCACGGCGGTGACGGTGAGCTTCCCTGCCGTGGGACTACCGGACCTCCAGTCGGTGGAGATCTGCTATCGCGACCTCGCCAACGGAAGATCCGGCTGTCCCCGGATCCTCGCGTCCGGTTCCTCCAACGGGACCCTGGTGGACCTCCCGGCGGCCGGTGACTACCAGCTCTGGCTCCACGTGACGGCCCGTAACGGCTTCTCGTTCAACAGCACCGCGACCTCCTACCTAGCCCAGGCGGCTGGGGCGCCCCCGGCGTGGTATCTCACCTCGCTCCTGACGGCGCCCCTATGGATGTGGCTCGTGGTGGCGCTGCTCCTGGTGGCCCTGGTCCTGGTCTCCCGCGCGCTCTACCAGGAGCGGAACGAACTTCCCCCCCTGTTGGACACGCTGCTGCCCTGGGGCGAGGAGACGCCTCCCCCCCCGAGCCCGCCCGGGCGCAAGATCCCTCGGCCGGCCCGCAAGCGGCTTTCCAAGCCGCTCCATGTGCACGGGAACTCCCATCCCCACCGGCACGAGCGGCCGCACCGACGCCCGGTCCGTGCGCTCCCGCCGGCCGGCAAGCCCCGGGAGCGCCCCTCCCGGGACTGGCTGGAGGAGATGGACCATCTCGACGAGGAGGTCTCGACCACGGCCGAGGAGGACGGCACCCCCATCCCCCGGAAAAGCCTCCAGGCCCGGGCGGTGAGCGCGCCGGCTCCGGTACCCTTGTCGTCGGCCGAGGAGCCCGAACCCCCGGAAGGAGAGGAGGAGGCGAGGACCCCGAAGCGCCCGCCGAGGGAGCGGCCCCGCCCCGACGAGGAGCCCACGCTCTGAGGGGCTTAGTCTTGCTCTATATAGATGGGCCCGCGTCTCCGGTCCCACCATGAGGACCCCCAGCGGATTCGAGGGGCGGCGCATCCAACGGACCGGCGGGAGCACGTTCATCGTCTCGCTCCCCAAGCCCTGGGTCCGCGACCGGGGCCTGGACGCCGGGGACGTGGTCCTCTTCGCCCCCCGCCCCGACGGTTCGTTGACGATCTACCCCCAGGAGGCGGCCCCCACCGCCTCCGTGAAGCGGGTGGTCCCCATCACCAACCAGATGGACCGCGACCACCTGTTCCGGGCGCTGGTCTCGGAGTACATCGCCGGGAGCGACCTCCTCGAGGTCCGGACCCCGGAGCGGATGAACGCCCGGACCCGGGAGGTGATCCGGGGCTTCGCCCAGCACATGATCGGCCCGGAGATCCTGGAGGAGAGCGCCGAGGGGGTGGTGCTCCAGGACGTGGTGGGCTCGAACCCCCTTCCCCTTCCCTCCGTGATCCGGCGGATGTACCAGATGGTCCGGGCCATGCAATTGGACGCCATGGCGGCCTTCGAGGCCCGGGACCTGGCCATCGCCCAGGACGTCCAGCAACGGGACTGGGAGGTGGACCGGCTGCACTGGTTCGTCCAGAAGCAGGTCACCATCGCCCTCCGGGACCAGCGGCAGCTGGGGACCTTGGGGCTCACCCTGCCGGAATGCGCCACCTTCCTGCAGGTCTCCAAGGTGCTGGAGCGGATCGCGGACCACGCGGTCCGCATCGCCGGGGTCACCGAACTGCTGAAAGGCAGCTCGCTCCCCCGGGCCCAGATGGAGGAGCTCTCCCGGCTCTCGAAGGTGGCCGGGGACCTCCTGGCCGACGCCATCGAGACGCTCTTCGACGGCAATGCCGAACGGGCGAACGCCATCCTCGACGGGGGACAGCGGCTGGTCGCCCATCGCCGGAAGCTCCTGAATGACATCCTCGCCCGTCCGGGGCGGGTGGCGGTGGCCCTGGCCTACGTCTTGGAGAGCCTGGAACGGACCGCGCTCTACGCCAGCGACCTGGCGGAGATCGCCCTCAACTACGCCGTGGAGCGGGAGCTCAGCCAGGGCTTCGGACGGGCCCGGCCCGCGGTGGTGCGTCGTCCGGTGGCCCGGGGGCTGGAGCCGGTGATGAAGGCGGCGGCGCCGCCCGCCCCGGCCGCCCCGGCGGCGGTCCCCGGGGATTGACGGAAAACCTCATCCTCGCCCCCTCCCTCCAACGGTCGGAGAACACCATGCGGCCCCCTTGGTTGGCCGCGGGGCTGGCCCTGCTCCTCCTCCTCGGCCTCGGGGTCCCGGTCGGTGGGACCCCCGCCGTCTCCCCCGCGACCTCCTCCTGTCCGGTGAGCGCGTCCTCGGCCGTCGACCTGGGGAACCTTAGCGGGAGCGGGGGCGCCCTCGCCGCCCACAGCGGGGACCCCCGGGCGGTCCCGAACCGCGGCTTCGCCACGAACCTCACCATGTTCCTCATGCCCAGCCCCGTGCCGAAGAACGCCACCTTCCTGGTCCTCTCCGAGGAGGTGGTGGGGACCACGCTCCTCGCCATGGGGCTCATCGCCCTGACGCCGCTGGGTCCCTACCCTCTGCCCTTCTGGGCGGTGCTCGACAACACCACCGGGTCCGTGGTGACCTGCGGGGTGGGCAGCTACTCTCCCACGCCCGGCACGCCGCTGGACTTCCGTGCCCAGCAGACCAACGGGACCACCTGGAGCGTGACCCTGAACGGGAGCCCGTTTGCCGGCTCCTCCTCCATCCCGTTGAGCGCCTCGGAGGCCACCTGGACCGGGGGGATCGCTTTGGTGAGCCTCGCGGCGTACAACCAGACCGCCTGGGTCCCGGCGACGGTGGACCTTCCCGAAGCTCTCACCGTGGCCACCGACGTCCCCTATTATCTTCCCAGTCCCGTGACCGCCTTCTGGACCGGGCGGGCCCCGGCGGCCTGGGGGCAGGCCGGGAACGCGCAGAACGCCTCCCTTCCACTAGGGGCGCTGGAGGTGGGGAGCGCGCTGGCCTTCACCCCCAACGGCACCGTTCTCTGGCAGCGGCCCGCCCCGACGCCGGCCGACGTCACGGTCTCGGTCGCTCCTTCCACCGTGGCCGGAGGGGGGAGCGGGGCGGTCGCGGCTCAGGTCACCCTGGCCACGGGTCCGCTCTCTGGCCAGGGGCTGGCCTGGAACAGCTCCTTCGGAGGGAGCTTTGGGCCGGCCCCTCCCACCAACGCCCAGGGATGGAGCAACACCACCTTCCTGGCCCCGGTCCTCCGCACCACCGGTCCGGTCGAGCTCACCGCCACGCTGACCGGGACCGTCTACGCGGGCGCCGGCAGGGCCAACGTCACCGTCCTCTCCTCTCAGGGGATCAATGTCACGCTGATGGTCCAGGCCGCTTCCCCTTCCGGCCTACCGGGGGCGAACATCACGGTGACCTTACGGGCGACGCAGGGCCCGGGAGGGAACGGGGCCCTCCCCCCGCTGACGATCCTGCTGAAGAGCTCCGCCCCGGGGCTGTTGGTCTCCCCCCTGGCCCCGTGGCATACCAACGCCTCGGGGGTGGCGGTGGGCTACGTCATCCTCCCGGGCTCTTCGGGGCCGCTGGAGCTGACCTTCCGCGTGGCCACCCCCGGATACCGGGGGACAGCCACCCTGAACCTCACCGTCGAGGGACTGGGGATGCCCCGCGTATCGGCCGGCCTTTCGGCGCTCGAGGAAGAGACCTTGGTCGGGGGCATCCTGGCGGTCGTGGTCCTACTTGCGGTGACTTGGGAGGTCCGGCGCCGTCGGCGGACCCGGAGCTCGCGCGGCCCCGCCCCGCCGACGGGCCCGCCGACCGTCTGCCCGGGCTGCGGCTCGCCGCTCCCTACGCCCGCTCCGCGCTTCTGTCCTTCCTGCGGGGTCCCGGTTCCCGGGACCCGCGGGGGGGACTGGCCGTCCCGCTAGCGGGGGGCCACGGCCCGGCCCGTTCGCAGGCAGCCCGGGCAGAAGCCCAGGAAGCTCACGGAGAGCTCCGGCAGCACCCAACCGGACGGCGGCTCGTGGGCCACGGAGCGGAGCGCCTCGACGACCTCGCGCGGGACCGGCTGCCGCCCGAGCCGACCGCAGGAGCGGCAGATGGTGCTGCCGGTGAACGGGGCCGGCTCCGGCCGGAGGGGGGGGTCGGCGGAGGGCTCCGACCGCGGCGGTCGGGCCGGTGAGGACGAGGGACGGGCGCGGCCCTTCCTGCCCCGGAGGGAGCGCTTGGGACGAGGGGCCACGGGGGGGGATGGGGGCGGGGGTATTTGGACGGGTGGGCGACGCTCCCTGGGAGGGGGTCCCTTTAGGGACCTTCGGTCAGCCCCGGGCCGGGGGCCTCCCGACGGCGGAGGGAGGGAGCAATTCCTCCGGGAAGAGGCCGAAGAGCAACATGTCCATCGCTTTCCCCTTCACCACCACGGACCGGCGCTCCCGTCCTTCCGGTACGAACCCGAGGTTGTGGAGGACCGCCAGGGAGGCCTGGTTCTCCGAAAGGGCCTGGGAGCTCACCCGTCGCATTCGCAAGTGCCGGAAGGCGGCCTGGCAGAGGAAGAAGGAGGGTTCGGTGGCGTAGCCACGGTTCCAGCGGAGGGGGTCGATCCAGTACGAGAGGCTCTCCACCTTCCGGTATCGCCAGTCCAGGCCCCGGAGGCCCACCCGGCCCACGCACCGGCCGCCCTCCCGTTCCACCACGGAGAGGGAGAGGTCCGTCCCCTTCCGGTACTCCCTCCGGGTCCGGACCACCATCCTCATCGGGTCCCTCCGTTCCTCCGCCGAGTGCAACGGGGCCCCCACGGCGCGCGCGGTCCGGCGGTCCCGGAACGAGCGCCTCAGGTCCGGGACGTCCCTCGGGGACGGAAGGCGCAGGACCAGCCGAGGGGTGACGAGCGGAAGCCATCCCTGCAAGGCACGTGGAGGGGCGCTCACCGGAGCAGGGAAGGAGGCTCCCGTAGATAGTCTCTCGACCGGGGGCCCCGGCCCCTCAAGGGAGGAGGAGGAGCTTCCCCAGGTGCGGTCCGTCCAGGGCGCGGTGGGCGGACGCCGCCTCGGAGAGGGGGTAGGTCCGGTGGATCCGGGGCTGCCAGCCTCCCTTGAGCGAGTCCTCCAGCAGGACCCGGAGGTCCTCCCGGTTGCCCAAAAAGCAGCCGAGGATGGCCAGCTGCCGGGCGTAGATGGGACGGAGGTCGAGGGAGACCTGATTCCCCGAGGTGACCCCGCAGTAGGCGTACCGGCCGCCCTTGCGCAGCCGGGCGAGCCCCGGGGGCAAGGCCTCCTTCCCGACGGAGTCCAGCACCGCGTCGACCCGTTCCGGCAACGCGGGAGAACCCTCCAGCGGGGTCAGGTCCGGCCGCCGGTAGACGCCCTCGGCGCCCATGGCGAGCAAGGCTCCCGCCGCCGAAGCCGAGCCGGTGACCGCGAAGACCCGGGCCTGGCGGCGACGCGCCCGCAGGAGGAGGGCGGTCCCCACCCCGCCCGTGGCGCCGAAGAGGAGCAGGCGCTCCCCGGAGCGGACCTCGGCGCGGCTCAGCATGTGCTCCGCGGTCGTGTAGGCCACCGGAAGGGCGGCGCCCTGCTCGAAGGTCAAGGTCGGAGGGAGGGGGAACAGGAGGCTCTCCGGCACGGCGAGCCGCTCGCCGTATCCCCCCCAGCGTTCGCGTCCGAGGAGGCCCAAGGACTCGCAGAAGCTCTCCTTCCCCTGACGGCAGGCCGCGCACGTCCCGCAGGAAAGACCGGGGTAGACCACCACCCGGTCCCCCGGGGAGAAGCGCCCGGAGGTCCCGGGTCCCGCCTCCTCCACCTCCCCCGCCACGTCGGCGCCCAGGACATGAGGGTAGGGGACCGGATAGGTCCCGTTACGGATCCACACGTCCAGGCGGTTGACCCCGGCGGCTCGGACCCGGACCAGGAGTTCCCCGGGACCGGGACGGGGGGTCGGGACCTCCCGGTACGAGAGCGCTTCGGGCCCCCCCGGGCCGTCCAGGGCCACCGCGTGCATGTCCTCCCCCAGCCCGCAGGGTCCTTTACCGCCTAGGGGGCCTCTCCGGTGGGTGGGTCCCCCAGGCGAGAGATCCCCAGGGAGAGAAGCCAGGCGGCCTGGCGCGCCGTGGTCCCCAGGGGGTCCCGGGCCGGGTTCACCTCGCAGAGGTCGAAGCCGCGGATCCGGGGAAGCGTGAGGAGGAATTCCAGAACGCCCCCGAGCTCCCCCGGGGGCAGGCCGTCCGGGTTGGGGTTCGCGCATCCGGGCGCCGACGAGGCGTCCAGGACGCTCACGTCCACGCTGAGGTAGAGGTCCGGGCCCGGCTCGAGAAGGGCCTTGAGCTCCGGGAGCGCCGAGGGGTCCCGGCGTTCCCGGAGGTGGACGGAGGGGACCCAGGAGACCCCGAGCTCCCGGGCCCGACGGAAGGTCTCCTCGCTTCCCAGGAACCGGCCCAGGCCCAGCACGGTGGCCGTCACCGGAAGGTCCTTCACCGCCCGGGCGAGCCAGTTGCGGGCATCCAGGGGCCCGGTCGGGTCCTCCAAGTCGAGGCTCCCGTCCAGGGAGATCACGGCCAGATCTCGGAAGCGGCGGTGGAGAGAGGAGAGCGCCGCGTAGGTGACCCCCTGGTCCCCTCCCAGGAGCAACAGCGGGGCTTCGGGGTCCCGGCGTTCCTCTTGATCCACGGCCCGCGCGACCTCTTGGAGGAGGTCGCGGGGTTCCTCGCCCAAGGTGAGGTCCCGACCCCGGAGGAAGGCGGCCGCCCGCTCCCTCACCGGGTCGTACGGGAAGAGGGTGGAGAGCTCGCGTCGGACGGCCTCGGGGGCCAGGCGGGCGCCCTTGGGGCCGGGGGAGGTCTGGTCCCAGGGAACTCCCAGGAGACGGAGCGCCATCCGGTGTCCTCCAGGCGGGACCGCTACTTGTCCTTCGCCCGGCGGTCGTCCTTTCGGGGGACCCCTACGTTTAAAGCAGGTCGGGGTCTCGGCCGCCGCCGAGCAGGGGTCGCCTAGCTTGGTCAAAGGCGCCAGATTCAGGGTCTGGTCTCGTAGGAGTTCGTGGGTTCGAATCCCTCCCCCTGCACTCCCTTGGACGCATCTCCTGGCGTACACCTTTCTCGGGAGGGCCATGCCAGGAACGGGGGGTCCGGGGTCCCCGGGGAGCTCCGCCCCGTCCCTTCGTCTCCCTCCTCTGCCGGGAGGCACGTCCGCCGAACCGTTGATGTAGTCGGGGGAAGCTCTTCTGTCGGTGACCTCTCCCGGCCCGTCCTTCCTCCCGAGCGGACGAGAGGGGTCCGGCCTCCGGCGCTGGGTGGACCGGCACCGCCCCGAGCTGCTCCTCATCGGGCTCTCCATCACCCTCCCGGAGCTCTTGACCGGCTCGACCCCGGTCGCCTCCCTGGTGAGCCCCCTCGCGCTTCCCTCCCTGATCGGCCTCTACGGCATGGGGTCGCTGGTCATCCGCGATGTCTCGATCCGCTGGGGACGGGGATGGGGAGCCGTCCTTCCCTTGGGGCTCGCCTACGGAGTGGTGGAGGAAGGGATCGCCACCCGGACGTGGGTCGACCCAGGGAACCGGGCGGTGGGGATCTTGGGAACGTACGGTCACCTGGCCGGGGTGAGTTGGGACTGGGCGGCGGTGCTGACGGTCTTCCACGCGGTCTACAGCATCGCGCTCCCCATCCTGATCGTCGGCCTGGCCTTTCCCGCGACGAGGGAACGGACGTTCCTCACGCCAAGGGGGCTGGGGGTCGCCTTCGGCCTCTACCTGGCGACGGTGACCTTCGACTTCTTCGTCATCGACCCGGGATACTTCGAGGGGTACGGCGTCTTGGCGTTCCTCCTCGGGCTGTCCCTCGCCTTGGCGCTTCTCGCCCGTGCCCTCCCCCCCGGGATCCTGCGCGCCGGGACCGAGGGGCCCACCCGACCCCCGCGCTTCTTCCTCGTCCTGGGCGGCCTGTTCGCCGGGGTCTGGGCCCTCTTCTATCTCGTCGTCCCCCACCTGACCCCGTACTTCGAGGTCACCCTTGTGGGGGAGTTCGTCAACGCGCTCGGGGCCCTCTGGGTCCTGCGTCACACCCTGGGCCGGGCCCACCACGAGGCACACCAGGCCTATCTCGCGGCGGGGCTGCTGCTTTGGTACCTCCCCTGGAGCGCGGTGCTGGTCTTCGCCGGGGATTACCTGGCGCTGCCTATCCTGCTCGCGGTCTACTATCTGGTCTACCAGATCGCCCGGGAGTGGGCGGCCCGGGAGACCTCGGGGCATGGAAGGAACGGGAGCCTGGCCCGCCCTGCGCCGCCCGGAGGCCCTTAGGGGCGACCCGCCGGCCGGGCCCCTTCTGCCCCGGTAGACCGGCGGTCGAGCGCGAGAGCCTCCCCCGGGTCCCGGGCCCGGGCCCCCGGCCCGCCCCCGGGACCTTCGGACGCCCGGACCGGCAGGACTCCCTTTCCCCGGGGCCGCCCTTTCCGACTAGGTGTACTGGGCGACGACCGAGCCTTCGGACTCGCGGTCCACCCGGTCCACGTGGAGGATCCGGGCGTAGCGCTCCTCCCGGGAGACCACATGAAAGTCGTAGAGCGCATGCGGATGGAGGGCCGGAGTCGAGGGGTGATCGGCGAGCCAGCGAGGATGCTCTTCGAGACGCCGACGGTTGCGGTCCTCGACCGGCCCCCAGTCGGTGGCCAGACGCTCCAGCGCCCGGCGGCAGAGCCTCTCGTCCTGCTCGATCCCCACGCTCTCCCGCCCCAGGCCGAGGGCGGCCAAGAGCGTCGTGCCCGACCCGGCGAAGGGGTCGAGGACCCGGTCGGAGAGGATGGAGAACATGGCGATGAGCCGGTAGGGGACCTCCAGAGGGAACGCGGCGCTCCGGAGCCGTCCAGGGAGCCCCTCCAGTCTCTGGCGTGTCCCTGTGAGGCTCCATCGGTCGGAGAACCACTGGTTACGTTCCTCGAAGAAGATGGCGCTGGAGCGCCGCCGCGCCCGGTCGGCCGGGGTGGAGAACCGGCGGTTCGTCCCCTTGCGGAAGACCAGGATGTGCTCATGCTCGAGGGTGACGTAGGCCCCTGCCGGGAGCATACCGGATCCCAGGAACTTGTTCGGGGAGTTCGTCGGCTTGCTCCAGAGGACCGAGGGGAGCGGGGTGAGCCCGAGCGCCCGGCAAGCCTGGAGGACCCGGAGATGGTTCGGGTAGAGGGCAAACCGTCCCCCCAGGGTCCGGGTGGCATCCCCCACCACCACGCAGAGGAACCCCCCTTCGCGAAGCGCCTCGGCGGATACCTTCCAGGCCCCGTCCAGCAGCCGGTGCATGCCCTCGAACGCTTCCGGCCCCCGACCCTCCCTAAGCGCGAGCCCCACTTCCGGGCTCTGCCGGGAGAAGAGCTCGTCCCACATCCGGATCATCGGGTAGGGCGGGGAGGTGACCACGAGGTCCACGCTCCCGGGGGCGAGGGGAGGCCGGGACCGGATGTCGGCGCAGAGAAGCCGGTGGGACGTCCTCGGAGGGGGCTCGGAGAGCGGTCCGACCATGGCTCCCGCCCGCCACCGGGGGAGGAGGATAAGTCCTTCTCCGGTGGGGTCCCAGGCCTAATGAAGGACCTCTCCCTGGGCCCGGGGCGGGGAGGGAAGGGGGCGTGGAACAGGACCGTTGGAGCCAAGTGGACGCCTACCTGGAGGAGCGGCTCCTCCCGCCGGACCCCGTGCTCAAGGAGGTCCTTCGGGCGAGCGATCAGGCGGGGCTTCCCCCGATCCAGGTCTCCGCTCTCCAGGGCCGGCTCCTGGGCCTCCTCGTGGAGGCCATCGGGGCCCGGGCCGTGCTGGAGATCGGGACCTTGGGGGGGTACAGCGCGATCTGCATGGCGCGGAGCCTGCCGCCCGGGGGCCGGCTCCTCACCCTGGAGGTGGACCCACTCCATGCTCGGGTGGCCCAGGAGAACTTTCAGCGCGCGGGGGTGGACGACCGGGTCCGCCTCCGGCGTGGCCCCGCCCTGGAGAGCCTCCGGGCGCTCCAGGCCGAGGCCGCCGGGCCCTTCGACCTGGTCTTCCTGGACGCGGACAAGGAGAGCTACACGGAGTACCTGGAGGCCTCGCTGGACCTCCTGCACCCGGGAAGTCTCCTGGTGGCCGACAACGTGGTGTGGGAGGGGGAGGTGGTCGACCCGGCGAGCCCAGACCCCCGGGTCCAGGGGATCCGCCGCTTCCTGGACCGGCTCTCCCGGGAACCTCGCCTGACGGCGACCGCGATGCAGACCGTGGGGAACAAGGGGCACGACGGGTTCCTGCTGGCCCGGGTCCTCCCGGCCCGGTAAGCGCTGCCGTTGCGGAGGGACCCGCCGGGTCCGCGGCTCAGAGGTGGGCGAGGAAGGGGCCCAGCAGGAGGGCCCCTACCAGGAGCAGGGTCAGCACCGCTAGCGTCACCAGGCTCATGTCGAGCTCCCCATGCTCGTGGAAGTAGATCATCCCCGTCAGCACCCGGGCCATGGGGGTGGCGACCAGGACGAGCATTCCCAGGGTGAGGATGGCCGCCGGGTCCCCGTGCCCCAAGCCGTTGAACAGGGCCCCCGGATCGAGAAAGCGGAGGAAGGACTTGGAGGAGAAGAGGGTGCTCAAGCTCTCGCCGGGGTGCACCACGAAGAAGAGCGCCAGGCCGGAGACGAAGAGGATCACCGTGAGCAACAGGCCGGTCCGCAGCACGATCGCCATGTTCTGGTAGGCCCGCAGCGGGAGAGGCTGCGGGAGGTTGTCGAACCCGTACGGGCCCGGGGGCGCCTTTCCGCTCATCCGATCCCCAGTCCTCGGAGGATGAGCTCCACCGCCAGCACCGCCATGAGGACGAGGAAGACGTAGCGCACCACGCTGTTGCTGAGCCCGGGCAGGATCCGGCTCCCGACGAACGCGCCCAGGGTGGTCCCCAGGGCCACGGGCGCGGCCAGCACCGGGTTCATGTACCCGGCGGCGAGCAAAACCCCCGCGCCGGCCGCGGCCGTGACGCCGATCATGAAGTTGCTGGTGGCCGTGGAGACCTTCATGGGGAGCTTCATGGCCCGGTCCAGGGCCAGCACCTTGAGCACCCCGCTGCCGATGCCGAACATTCCAGAGACGATCCCGGCGCTGAACATCACCCCCAGCGCGGGTTTGGTGGACTCCCCCATGTAGTCCACCTGCCGCCGGAGATGCTTGTCCTGGTAGGAGCCCCCGAAGCCCAGCCGACGGGAAAGGTGGTCCGGAACCACCCCTTCCGGGACCTCGGAATGGTGCCGCAGGAAGCTCCCCGGGATGGTGGCCAGGAGGACCACGCCGAGCGCGATGAGCAGGAGGGGGACGAGCCCGGCCTTGGTGAGGTAGATGGTCAGGGTGGCGCCGATGAGGGCCCCGGGGACGGTGGCGATCTCCAGGAACATCCCGATCCTCAGGTCCGTGAGGTGGTCATGGACGTAGGCGGACCCCGCGGTGTTGGAGGTGGCGAGAACGCTGATGGCGCTGGCCCCCACCGCGAGGACGAAGGGGACGTGGAAGAGGATGACCAGGATCGGGACGATGATCACGCCCCCGCCGAGGCCCGCCAGGGAGCCGAGGAACCCGGCCCCGATGGCGAAGAGGAGCAAGAGCAACGTGACAAGGAGGAGTTCCACGGGCCCGTGGGCAACGGTCGGCCCCGATAAGGTCTCCCGGAGTTCGTACTGGCCCGCCGCGTGTCGCCGGGCCCAGATCGCCGGGCGGGGCCACCCCTGGGTTGCCATGACATGGGCGGAAGGCGGTTAATATTTCTCGGAGGCTTGCCGGGCCCTCGCGTAAAAGGCCATGCTCGGTCCCCGGGTCCGCACGGCGCTGGTCTTCTCCGCCCTGATCGCGGTCTTCGTCGTGGCCGGCGGCATCCTGGGGGACTGGCTTACCGGCAGCGTCTTCGTCGGGCTCTTCCTGGCGTTGGGGCTCGCCCTGGTCCTGAACCTGGTGTCCTACTTCTTCTGCGAGCGCTTCGTCCTCTGGAGCACCCATGCCCGGCTGGTCACGGAGGCCGAGGCCCCTCGGCTCTACCGGATCGTCCACGAGCTCGCTCCCCTCTTCGGGCTTAGCGCCCCCCGGGTCGCGATCATCCCGAGCCCCACCCTGAACGCGCTGGCCACGGGGCGGGACGCGAAGCACGCCGTGGTGGCGGCCACCCAGGGGATCCTGGGCGCTTGCGACGACCGGCAGCTCCGGGCGGTCCTCGCCCACGAGATGGCGCACGTGAAGGACCGGGACGTGCTGCTCATGACCTTCGCGGCCACGCTGGCGGGGGCCGTCTCCTACGCCGCGGAGATGGTCCTGTTCACCTCGATCCTGGGCGGAGGGGGCCGCCAGCAGAACATGAACCCGCTGCTGCTCATCGGGGCGGCGATCACGGCGCCCATCGCGGCGATGCTCCTTCAGCTGGCGGTCTCCCGGTCCCGGGAGCTCCGGGCCGATGAGGTGGGGGCCAGGACCATCGGGGACCCGGAGGCCCTCGCTTTGGCCCTGGAGGCCCTGGAGAAGAGGAACGACCGGCAGCCCCTGCGCTTCGGCTCCCCCGCCACCTCCAGCCTGTTCATCGTGAACCCGTTCCGCGGGAGCACCTTTGCGAACCTGTTCTCCACGCACCCGCCGATCCGGGTCCGGGTCCAGAGGCTCCGGGCCATGGCCGCCGGGACCCCACTGGCTCCCGGCGCGAGCCGACCTTCCTCGGGGCGACGGGGAGCCTCCTCGGTCCGGGCCACGCACTGAGGAGGGCCGCGGGCCCTCCGGGGGGGCAGGACGGTGTGCGCCATCCTACCGGAGCCCTTTCGCCCGTGGCCTCCGAGAGATGGCGCCCCCGGAACTGCTCCGGGACCGGGCCGGACGGTGCCGCGACGAGCGGATCTTGCCCCGGGACCTGCGGAGGAGCGGTCCGGACGGGATCGGGACACCCCCGCCATGAGCCGACATGGGACGGAGATCGCGGCGGCAGGTTCAAGAGGCGTGGAATGCGTATTAACAAGGCATTGGCGACCCCGCTCCGTCCTAAGTTCCCAGTGGCCGCTCTCGGGTGGGTGAGCCTGGCTGCCGTGCTGTGGCTGACCTTATCCGCGCTCCCGTTCGCCGGGGCCGAGGTGGTGGTGACCGAGGCCGCCCCCTCCCATCTCGCCGGCCACGGGCCGGTCGCGCCCTTGAGCGCGCGGACCCAGACGGTCCGGGCCAAAGGGTGCGCGGTCCCGGGGGCCGGGAGCGTTCCCTTCGGCCCGGGCTCCCCCCGGGGATCGATCCTCATCCAGGAGCCCGGCCGTTGCCGGGGAGGGTTGACGTTCCGGTTCCTCCCGCTGCTCACGTTCGACAACGCGCTCCCGGCCCCGGGAACGGTCACGCTCCGCGCCCAGATGGTCCTCCTGGGGATCTCCGGGGACGCCGCCATGCTGGGGAACGTGCAACTCTACCTTCAGGAGCTGGGGGGGAGGAACCCCATCGTCACCGGGACGCACATCCTGGTCCGCCACGGGGCGGTGGTCCGTTCGGCCACTTCCGTGGCGCGGATCCTCGCGCGGCCGGTCTACGGGCCGGGGATCTCCTTGACCCTGAACCACCCGCCCCGTCCGAGCCGCGCGGTGCTAGACCTCCTGGTGGAGTTCACGGTCCTCAAGGGGGGCCGGTCCGCGCTCTTCACCGAGGAGTACATCACGGTCACCCTCACGTACTAGGGGCCGGGCGCGCTCTCGTCCGGTCGGCACTCTTCCCGGTACGGGCAGCCGGGGCACATCCACCGGGGGCAGAGTGGGAGGGAGCGGAACTCCCCGCGCTCTATAGCCTCGTCCAGGAGGCCGGGAAGGCCCTGGGCATACTTTCGGGCCTCCTCGAGGGCCTCGGGCAAGAACTCCACATCAAAGACCTGGAGCTTCATGGCGTCCTCGGGAAGCTTCCAGTTCCAGACGTACATCCGTCCCCCGGTGACACCGCGAAGCGCGGCCCGCAGGAGGAGCTGGCGCAGGTCCTCGGGGACCCCGAAGTCCCCGGCCAGGTCCCGGGAGGTCCCGGAGAGCGCCCGGCGGACCATCCGGATCCGGACCAGGAAGGGTCTCCCGTCGATCAGGGCGATGGGGCGAGCGGTGCCGTCCACTGACACCTCCTCCCGGGTGGCCCGACCCGGGTGCGTGCGGAAGACCGCGCTCTGGATCTGCCGTTCGAGCCCATGCACGTTCGCCCGGGAGAGGCGTCCCTCGGACCGGGTCCCCTCCTCCAGGGGCGGCCCCTCCTCCCGGGAAGGAGCCGGAGCCTCCTCGCCGCCCGTCCCTTCCGGTCTGGGCCGGGAGCGGAAGTAGGCCTTCCTCGGGGTCAGGAAGCCGGAGAGGGGGAGGCGGGGCCGTTCAGGCCCCGGGGAGGCCTCGGATGCGCGAGCTTCGGCGCGTTGGCGCAGCAGTTCCAGGTACGCCGGGTCCTCTGTCCACTGGGCGAGATCGGCGATGGGGGTCTCCAGGGGGTCCCGGGAGGGGCAGTCGCAGAGGCCCGCCGTCCGGTACTTGCAGCCCGCGAAGGCCCACGGGCAGGCGGGGAGCCGGGAAGGGTCCCGGTCCCGGACGGCCTCGGTGAGGAGGTCCCGCCGCTCGGCCATGGTCCGGCGGACCCTGGCCAGGTCCGGATAGCGCACCTTCAGCGGGGGGAGGACGGTAGAGCGGCCGGAGAGGTCGTCCCGGTGGACGGTGAGCAGGTGGCCTTCCTCCACCCCCAGGAGCGCGCAGTACATGCCGAGCTGCTCGAGGTGTTCCTCCGAGGGGCGTGAGCGGAGGCGGCCCACGTTCTTGATCTCGGTGGGGGAGAGCTTCCCGTCCGGGAGGCGCTCGCAGGCGTCCAGGCGAGCGAGGATCCGGTCCAAGGGAGGGTCCCCTTCCGTGTCCTCCCCGTGCAGCCAGAGCTCGGTGTACTCCACCCCCCGGGCGAGCAGGTCCTCCAGCACGTCGTGGGCTCCCGTCCCTGCCAGGCGCTTCTGCTGGGCGGCGAGGCCTTCCGGCAACGGGCTCACCAGTTCGTAGTAGGCCCGGCCCGGGTTCACCAGACGGGTGACCGAGACCTGCTGGAGGGTCTCGGGCGGGGGCTTGACCCGGGTGAGGTACTCCCCGACCCGGGTCACCGCGGTGACGTTGGCCTCCACCCGGCGCAGGACCTGGGAGGCCGGGGGAAGAGCGGTCATGAGAAGAGTCCCCGGACCGCGCGTACGCTGTTAGGATTTCGGGGAGCCGGGCCGGGACAGGTTCAAGAGCCCGGGTCCCCTGAGGGAGCCGTGGCCGCCCGGGTCCGACGCCCTCCCTTGGGCCTCGCCCCGCTCCCCCGGGCCGGCTTGTTGGGGACCCTGGGCCTGGCGCTGGGGGCGCTGATCGCCGGGGTGGATGCGCTCGTGCATGGCCTGGCCGGGACCGCGGATGCCTTGGCCATCCTCATGGTCCTCTCCATGGCCGCCTTCGCGTTCCTGAGCCTTCAGCAGCACGAGCGGCTACGTCGGAAGTTCGCGAACACGGCCCGCTCCGGGCCGTCGGGCCCCTGAGCGGGTCAGACGGCGCGCCGGGCTCAGCCCGGAGCGGCCACCGGCTCCGGGAGCCCCGGCGCCCCGCTCTCCGGGGAGCTCGAGGGTGGTCCCCCGCTGGGGGACCGGGAGCCCGGCCGGGCCCCCGGGGGGGGGATCCGGAGGAACGAGACGACGCTGGGGACGCGATTCCTCAGCGAGACGCTGGTCACCCCGAGGGCCTTGGCGATCCGGTCCTGGCTGTAGCGCCAGCCGCCCTCCTGCGCGGCCACGTAGGCCACGGTGCCGAGCAACGTGGCGGGCATGACGCCGGAGGACTGGTAACCGCCCTTGTCCAGCCGCTCGAGGTATTCCCGGATCCGGGAGCGGAGCTCCCGGGGGAACTCCAGGTCCTCGGCGAGCTTGGGCAAAAGGTCCATGGGGTTCACCGGCCGCACCTTCACCCGGAGGTCCCGGATGAGGTGGATGGAGACGGTGGCGATCACGCTGCGCGGGGCTTCGGACTGCGAGGCCACGACCCGGAGGGTACGGGGGATCCCGTGGACCCGGCAGGCCACGTAGACGCAGGCGGCCACCAGGGAAGCGATCCTGAGCCCGCGCATCCCGCGGCGGGCCAGGGATTCCCGGTACAGGCGGACAGCGGTCTCCTCCACCGTGCGGGGAAGTCCGAGGGCCTCCGTGAGGCGCTTGAGCTGGGGAAGGGCCGTCTCGAGGTTGCGCTCCCCGCTGTCCCCGCGTCCCTGGCGGCGGTCCACCAGGCGCAGGCGGGCGAACTCCATCTTGCGCCGATGGGAGAGCGGGCTGGGAACGCTGTTGCGGGTCAGCGGTCCGATGCGGGTCCGAAGGCCCTTGTCCGGCAGAAGCACCGTGGTGGCGCGGCCGTGGGTCCCGGGGCCATAGCGGTTGGCGTCGTCGGAGTGACCGAGGGGTTCCTGGACGACCGCTTCCCCTTCCCGGTTCACGAGGCCGCAGTCCTGGCAGACCAGGTCGGCGGTGGCCTCGTCCCGGAAGAGGCGGGTGCTACCGCAGTTACGGCAGCGGTCGAGCGATTCGCGCGGGGCCCGGTCGGTCTGTGAGGTCGGTCCCCTGACCCTTTCCGAGGAGGATGCAAAGGTGGACATGATGTATCACTTAGGTCTCCCAACTATTTAGGGCACTTAGGGGTATATAAGTACCTTACTGTCCCGGCCGGGGCATGCGCTAACATCTGGCAGGGGGTCAATGAGGGGACGACCGGTCGGCGCGGCCTGGGGAGGGCACGGAGGGAGAGGAAGGGTGGTAGGAGACGAAGAGCAAGGTGGTCTGGAGGGCCACGAGAAGGAGGAGGAAACCGACCTGAAGGGGGACCCAGGCCGTGGACAGGGCACCGGTGGCGAAGGAGGCCCCGAGGGTCCCCATGATCCCCACCAGGACGGGGATGGAGAGGCCCAGCGGGAGTGCGCGGCGGTCCTCGTGTCGAGCTCCCACGGTGGTCCAGAGCAGGACGAGGGTGGCGAGGAAGAGCGCCGCACCGGAGAGGGCGTGGGCAGTGGAGGCGGCGGCGGCCCCCTCGAAGAAGCAGACCGGGTAGGAGGTGCAGCGGGTGGTCCCATCGGAGGAGACCACCAGGGCGAGGAGGGCCGCCACGGCGGTAAGCACCAGCGTGGCCGCGAGGGCCCAGCGGACGCGGGGCCAGGGGGAGGCAGACATGGCGGCGGGCCGGAGAGGTCGACCGTTCAAGAACCGTCCGGGGGCCGGACCGGGGGTGCGAGGGGTTCTGGAGGGCTTACCTCCCAGGGACCATGTCATACCGTAGCCAAAATTTTTCACTGAAAAATTTGGGTTAAATCCATGCGGTAGCGGTGCGCAACGCTCCCTCGGAGGTGCAAGCGATGGACCCCACCGAGCCCCCGAGCGCATGGCCATAGGATGACAATCTACACGGGGAGCGGGAAGTTCGCCCGCTCCCTTCTATTCTTTCACAGGACCGTCTCCCTGAACCACTCGGTTTCTGTCCTTCATTCTCCAGATTCCCCAAGGGCGAATCCCGGAGGCCCCAGCGCCCTCTCATCCTGCAAGCGCTGGACCACGGCCGGGAGGGTCCCGTCTAACGAGATCCCACACCTCGAGAGCCCAGGGCAGACCCAGGTTAGTCCCGGAGGCCCGGCTCAACTCCATGGCTTGTCGGGCCACCCTACGGGCGGCCTCCGTCTTGTGCTGGCGCCGGAGCCACTCGGCCAAGGCACCGTAGGCTCGTGTGGTCAGGGTGACATCCATGAGGGCCTCCGCCTCGGAGACCGCGTCCCGAGCCAAGGTCTCGGCCCTTGGCAGATCGCCGCGCCGACCGGCGATGTGGGCAAGACCCAGCAAGACGATGACCAGGTGGCCTCTCGCGTGTTCCCCCCGGACCTCCTCCAGGAGTTGTTCGTATTCCCGTTGCGCCTCGTCCAGCTTCTCTAACCGCAGACGGGCAAGGTTCGCGTCCAACCGAAAGTGCCGAATGAGGTCCGGGCGCTCGTGGCGTCGGGCGAGCTTCAATCCTCTGGAACAGGCTTCGAGCGATCCGGTGGGGTCCCCCATCTGGAGCGAGGCGTACGCTTCGCCCTTGAGCGCCATGAAGACCACCTCCCAGTTCCGGTGCATCCGACCTAGGATGGCCGCGCGCTGGAAGAGGCGACGGGCCCGGGAAAACCTCCCGGAATACGCGAGCAGGTTTCCGTGGATCAGGTCCCGGACCGAGGACCAACGCGGCAGGGGGGTGAGCGTGGCCAGCCGCCGCGCCCATCTCCGGGCCAGG
>JAKAVY010000062.1 GCA_021827405.1 Thermoplasmata archaeon | reverse complement strand
CGCCTTGTTCGTGGTCATCGGGAGTTCCCAGGCCTCCCATACCGCGCACGACCCCTTCACCGCCGGGGAGCGCTTCGAGATGCTCCTCCGGGTGATCCGGGCGGAGCGCTGGACCGACCTCTGGCCGGTCCCGGTGGCCGACCTTAACCGTCACACGCTCTGGGTCCGGCATGTGGAGAGCCTGTTCCCCCGGTTCACCCAGGTCTTCACCGGCGACCCGCTCACCCGGATGCTCTTCGAGGAGGCGGGCTACGAGGTCCCGAAGCTCCCGTTCTTCCAGCGGGCGTCCTACCAGGGCACGGAGATCCGTCGCCGGATGACGCTCGGGCTCCCCTGGCAGGATGCCGTCCCCGGGGCGGTGGTCCGCTTCTTGCAAGAGATTAAGGGGGAGGAGCGGGTCCGTCTCCTGGCGGGGTCCCCGGGACCTTCGGGAGCCCCGCTGAACGGAGATGAAAGGGCGCCAGGACCGTCCCTCCCCCCCTAGCCGGAAGCTCCCCCGCGACGGTCCCCGGTGGGGCCCGGGCACGCTGTCCGTGCACGCCGGGGATTCGCCCGACCTCAACGCGGGGGCAGTGGTCGGCCCGATCTACCAGACCAGCACCTTCCGCTTCCCGGCCCCCTTCTCCGAGGCGGGGGCGGGCCACACCCACCTCTACACCCGGCTGAAGAACCCCACCCTCACGCAGGCCGGGGCGGCGGTCTCCGCCCTGGAAGGGGGCGAGGAGGGACGGGTCTTCTCCTCGGGAATGGCCGCGCTCTCCGCGGTGGTCCTGGGGCGCTTGCACCAGGGGGACGAGGTGGTGGCCCCCGAGGACCTCTACGGCAACACCGTGACCCTCCTGAAACAGGAGCTCCCCCGTTGGGGGGTCCGGGTCCGGTTCGTCCCGGCCTCCCAGAGCTCCGAGGTCGGAGAGCACGTCACGGAGCGCACCCGGCTCCTCCTGGTGGAGAGCCCCACCAACCCCACGCTCCGGGTCGTCGACCTTGCCGCCTGGGCCAAGGCGGCCCGGGCCGCGGGGGCGTGGCTGGTGGTGGACAACACCTTCGCCACGCCCGTGAACCAGCGTCCCCTGGGGCTCGGGGCCCACGTAGCGATGCACTCGGCCACGAAGTACCTGGGGGGCCATTCGGACCTCCTCGCGGGTGCCTTGGCCTCCGGCCCCGGCCTCCTCGGGGAACTGGACGCCTTCGCTGCCACCCTGGGCGGGACCTTGGACCCCCTCGCGGGTTTCCTGCTCCTCCGGGGGATGAAGACCTTGTCCCTGCGGGTGGCCCGCCACAACGAGAACGCCCGGGCCGTGGTGGAGGAGCTTCAGGGGCACCCGAAGGTGTCGGCGATCGGCTACCCCGGTCGGGCGTCCCCGGAGGAGGAGAGGATCTGCCGCCGGCAGATGAAGGGGCGCGGGGGGATGGTCTCCCTGGTCCTAAAAGGCGGTCTTCCCGAGGCACGCCGGTTCCTCCGGGGTCTCTCCTTGTTCCAGGTGGCGAGCAGTCTGGGCGGCGTCGAGTCCCTGGTGAGCCTGCCGTTGGAGACCTCCCACCGGGCCATGTCCCGAAGGGAGCGGGAGCGCCGGGGGATCGCGGACTCCATGGCCCGGCTCTCCCTTGGGATCGAGGATGCCGCGGACCTGGTGGCGGACCTCAAGGCCGCCCTGCGGAGCGTCTGAGAGGGGCCTTGGGGACCGGAAGGCGTGCGGGAACTCCTCCGAGCGCCCGGGCGGGTCTCCGGGCCGAGGGCACCCGGGTCCTCCTTCGCGTGCATCCTGGGGCCACGCGCGAGGGGATCCTCTACGAGCCTTTGCGGGGAGGCTTCGTGGTCTACGTCAAGGCGCGGGCGGAGAACGGGGAGGCGAACCGGGACTTCCTGAGAGCGGTGAGCGGCTGGCTCGGGGTCCCCGGCGCGTCCGTTCGTATCCGGCGCGGGGCCCGGGGGCGAGAGAAGCTCGTCGAGGTGGATGGGCGAACGGCCTTGGAGGTGGATCGCGCCCTCCACCAGGTCGCCGACTCCTCCTCCCCCCGGTAAGACCCTTTCTCCCCGGCCAGGCGCCGCGCGAACGGAACGGGGGCCCCGAACGGCGAGGGGAGGGGGCGGTCATGGGCAGAAGGGAAGGGGGTCCCGGTGCCCCCTGGGGCAAACGGCCCTTTCCGGCTCACGCAAAGAGTCAAGAGCCCGTGACCTTCCGCCGGGTCGGGCCACTGTAGCTCAGCTGGCGGAGCGGCTGATTCGTAATCAGCAGGTCGGGGGTTCGAATCCCTCCAGTGGCTGATGGATCGGGGCCAGGCCCCCGCCTCGGGGGAGGGGTACGAGGAGGGGGGAAAGACCAGGGCCGGAAGCTTCCGGAGGGCCGGGCTCGGGGAGCGGTCCGCCTGGGCGTCCTGGGGAAAGGGCTCCCCTTGTCCTTTTAACGCGGTGGCCCGTTGCCTCGGCCGAGACATCGCCTTTGGCGACCGACCCTGCGCCTCCTTCGAGATGGCCCCGCAGGATACGGGGGGCGCTCTGGACCACGGTCTTGGGGATCGGGGTCTACGTCGTGTTGGACATCGTGGCCCAGCTGCTTCCGCCACACTACAGCCCTATCCGCCAGGCCGAGAGCGACCTCGGCGTAGGCCCCTACGGCTGGGTGATGGATGCGAACTTCTTGCTCCGGGGGATCCTTTCCTTGGCGTTCGTCTATGGCCTCTATCAGGCCTGGCCGGAGAAGACCGCCGCGCCCAAGGTCAGCCTCGCGCTCATCGCGGGCTGGGGACTCGGTGCGTTCGTCCTCGCCGTGAGCCCCACCGACGTCTCCGGGCCGGCGACCTTGCATGGGACCATCCACCTCGTCGCCGCGTTCCTAGCCTTTTTCTTCATGGCGGTCGGAGGCCTGGGGGTTTCCTATTCGATGCCCGATGGCGGGCCCTGGCGAGGGTTACGCCCCTATGCCCGCGCCCTCGCCGTTCTCACCGCCCTAGCGCTCGTCGTGCTGTTCGTGGGGACCGGCCTCCCCCGCGTTGATCACAACCTCTTCGGGCTCCTGGAACGGGTCTTCCTCGGCCTCGCGCTACTGTGGATGCTGGTCGTCTCTCTCTATTTGCTCCGTTCGAGGCCCTACGCCGCTTCCCGACCCCGACCCGTACCTGGGTGAACGGACCCGCTCTGCGGGAAGGGAGGCACCCGGGAGGTCCCGGGCCCCTCAGGGGGGAGAGACCCCACCTCCCCGGACCCGCGGACCCTCCTCGACCGGGACCGGACCTACCCGGAGGCCTGGGCCCGGTCCGACGCGGAAGGGATGGCGCGGATCCCCTCCGACGATCTCGTCCTCGTCACGGGCACGGGCCAACGCTTCGACAAGCTCGGGCTCCTGCGCGAGGCGACGGGAGAGGATCGTCCATGACCGGTAGGATGACCAGGCGCGGGAGGTCCTCGTTGGGGGCGACACGACCCTCGTCACGGCCCTACGGACAGCGTCCGGCCGGGAGGAAGGGAAGCCCTTCCCCTATCTGGTCGGGTTCTCGGGCACGTACGCCCGTACCTCGCGGGGATGGAAGTTCGTCCGGGGTCGGACCGGCTCATGGATGCCCTAGCCCGCGCGGTCGCCCGCCACCGGGCGGCGAGCGACTCCGGGCCGAGGGGGTTCCCTCCCGCTGAGCCGCCGCTACCGCTCCCGTCCCTCGATCCTCATCCGTCGCCAGCAAGGGGCGGGTCCGGTCTCGAGGCCCCTAGGGGCCCCCGGACCGGACGGCGGGGTCGTCCTGCGAGGTCCGGGGGAACCGGGAGATGGCCCCCTTGCCCAAGGCGGGGACCACCGGTCCGGGGCCCCGGGCGACCATCGGCAGTTCCGGATGGGTCCGGGCCCTTAGCCGTCGCAGGCGCGCCCGGACCCAGTGCCGCACGTCGTGGACGTAGAGGTTGCCGTACGGGCACGCCTCGACGCAATCTCCGACGCCGCAGCACTTGGAGCTCCGGAAGACCCCGGTGCGCCGGAAGTGCCCCGGCATGTCCACCAGACCGACCGGACAGCCCTTCGCGCAGTCCAGCGTGGTGCAGCGCCGGCAGACCTCGCGGTCCCGCACCCGGAGGCTGAAGAAGCTCACCCGGGAGAATGCCCCCGCGATGAGCCCCGTGTAGCACCACCCCATGGTGACGCAGTTGTAGTTCCCCGCGTAGGGGATGCTGACGAACAGGAGGTACCAGACCACACTGAAGTAGAAGCCGTAGAGGAAGACCCCGGGGTCCGCCCCCAGGAAGGTGACCTGGAGTCGGCCGATCTGGTCCAGGTACGAGAGGACCGACCCGGCCGTCAAGGAGGCCAGCACGACCCCGGCCGTGACCCCGTAGAGCGTGGAGAGACGGCTGCTCAGATAGCGTCGCGCCACCGGGGAGGACCGGTTGAAGGTCTTCATGGCGTCCACCGTGGTCCCCTGGAACATGAGCGGGGCCGTACAGAAGACCGAGCAGATGGCCCGGCGGCCGAAGAGCACGACCAGAGCCCCGGTGATCACGTAGGTCAACAGGATCGCCGAGAAGAACCCCGGGGCCACCGGACCGGAACCTAGGCCCATGCTCCAGCCGAGGAAGGGGACGGAGGTCCCCGAGGGGGCGCTCCGGAAGACGGCCGTGTAATAGGTGCTGGGAAAGAAGACCGCGAAGGCCGCGTAGGACCCCATCAGGAGGGTGAGCCGGACCCGGGTCTCCAGGCTCCGGGTCTCCCGCAGCTTGAAGACCACCAGGGCGCCCATCTCCACGCCCATCATCGCGAGGAACCAGGTGGAGCCGGTCACGGTGGCGGTGAACCAGAACCCGTTGTAGAAGGCCCGGTACATCTCGGTCCCCAAGGACCCGCTCAGGGCCAGGTTGGCGACGTCCCCGGGGAAGAGCGTCGGCTGGAGCACCGCCTCGAGCGCCGCTCCCATGAACACCTCGGCCACGAAGATGGTGGCGAGCAGGAGGAAGGCCCACCGCGGCCTCATGAGCCAAGGGATGGCCCCCTCCTTCCGGAACGGCTCGCTCCGGAGCACGGCCTCGAAGAAGAGGGCCATCTCCAAGAGGATGGAGAGGGCGAAGAGCAAACCGTTCCCATTGATCAGCCACAGGTAGAGCCCGGCCATCATGAGCGCGTAGATCGCCAGGAGCGCAGGCAGGTAGCGGTAGGTCCCAGGATCGAGCTGACGGTCCCGGTAGATCAGCTCCATGACATAGATGATGAGAACGATCATCGCCGCGCCCCCCGCCACGGTGACCGGGGTCGCCGCCGGCCCGGCCCCGAAGGCCGGGGGGGAGAGCACCATGAGACCCGCCTGCAACCAGAGGAGCCGGCAGAAGGGCCGGGGGAGGAGGTGGCGGAGGAAGTAGGCGGACAGCCCCATCTCCACCGCCATGGGAAGGATGAACCAGGGGGAGTCCACCCCCAGGGCCAGGATGGTCAACGGAGAGGAGGCGTCGGACGGGACCAGGGACCCGGCCGCCAGTTGGAAGGTCCAACCCATGA
>JAKAVY010000024.1 GCA_021827405.1 Thermoplasmata archaeon | reverse complement strand
AGCTCCTTGGGGTCCGAGCCCAACGGGAGCCGGGCCTTCGGCCCCCTCCGTGGGCTCGGATGCGGCAGGGTCCCGGCGATGGGATCGATGGTCGCGCGCTGCCCGTCGACCTCGAGGACGCTCTCCGGCGAGGCGCCCACGACCTCGCCCCGGTCCCCCGGGCCGAAGCGCAGGTAGAACAGGTAGGCGTAGCGCTCCCGCTCCCGCAGGCCGGAAAGGACGCTCAAGAGCGGTCCGGAACGCTCGCGTTCCCGGCGGTGGGCGAGGACCACCTGGAAGGCCTCCCCATCCAGGATCGAGCGTTGCAACCTCCGTACGGACCGTTCGAAGTCTCGGCGGCGGACCTGGTCCCTAAGGGGCCCCAACGTCAGGGTCGGGAGCTCCCTCGCTCCCCCCCGGGGCGGGGGCCGAGGTCGCCCGGACCGGACCCTGGAGAACCGGTAGAACTGGCCCAGGGGGAAGGGAGCGCCAGCCGGGGTGGAGTCCCGGAGCAGAGGCTCCACCAGCCCGCAGGCATCGAACCCGAGGTAACCGAACCAGTGGCCCCCCTCCCCGGATCCGAGTCCGTTGACCTCCGCTGCGAGCCCGCGAACATCGTGGGGGGCCCGAAGGGTGATCGGCTCGGCCCCCCCGGTTCCGTAGAGCGCCCCGGGCCGATCGCCCGAGAGCGAACGTCCCCGCTCGAAATAGAACGCCGGCCCGGAGACCTCTTGGGCCTCCTCAAGGAAGTGCTCGAGGGGGTCCCCCTGTACCGTCTCCCCCGCCGCTCTCATCCGGCGGGCGCCTCCCTCCGTTCCACCAGGTTCTGGTGCAGGGCACGAAGGACCTCCACGCCCCGATCCGCCGGGACGGCCAGGGAGAGGGTCCGGCTGGTGGCGCTGGCGCCGAGGACCAGGGGAGGCAACCCCACCGGCAGGCGTCCCAGGTCGGAGAGCAGCCCCTCCCCGATGGCCGTGACCAGCGCCGCGGGGCGGGGCCCTTCCAGCGTGGCCCCCTCGTCCTGGGTGAACCGCTTGAGGAGCCGGAAGGCCCGGGGTCCCTGGGCGGACTCCACGACGATGCAGAGGAGCGCCGAGGACGTGTACAGGGTGGCCACCGTCACCCCCCCGGCGGAGAGCGCAAGGGTCACCTCCGCGAGCACCCCCCGCCGCTGGCGGCCCCCCGGTACCCGGAGCAACAGCAGACTGACCGGCCCCAGCAGCGTAAGCGCGCGCAGCGGCTCCGGTCCGGGGCCCGGGCCGACTAAGGTCCGTTGGGTGGGGTCCTCCAAGGAGCGAATGGTCACCTCCATCCCCCGGGCGCGGGCCGGCTCCATGGTCCGGGGATGGAGGACCTTCGCTCCGAACTGGGCGAGCTCCTCTGCCTCGTCGAAGGAGAGGCGCGAGACGGGCCGGGCGCCCGGGACGAGCCGGGGATCGGCCGAGCGCAGGCCCACGCTCTGCTTGACCAGCTCCACCCGTGCCCAGCCGAGGCAGTAGGCCAGGGCCGTGGCCGAGTAATCCGACCCCCCCCGACCCAACGTGGTCACGCGCCCATCTCCCGCGCGGCCCAGGAAGCCCGTCACCACAGGGAGGACCCCCCTTCGGAGGAGCGGGGTCAGTCCCCGGCGGACCGAGGCCGCCGACGCGCTCAGCAGGATCCGGGGGTCCCCGGGCGTCCCATCCGTCCTCAGGCCCAGGCGGTCCGCTTCCACCGCCTGGGCGGCCCGGCCCCGCCGCTGGAGCTCTCCTGCGAACCAGCCGGCGCTGAGCCGTTCCCCGTAGGTGAGGATCCGGTCGGAGAGCTCGGGGGTGGCCCGTCCCACGGTCCTCAGGCGTTTCAGGTCCCGCTCCAGGGCGAGGAGGTACCCCTGTCCGGAGGCCGGGAGATCGGGATGCTTGAGGCGCATCTCTTCGAGGGTCTCCACGTGCCGTACGGTCCGGAAAGGGGGCTCCAGGCAGGCGAGCAACTGATCGGTCACCCCGGCCCGGGCGGAGACCACCGCCACCACCAGCCCCTTCCGTCCGAGGAGGTCCTCCACGGCCCGGGGGGCCATCTCCGGGCTCAGCGCGGCCCCCCCGTACTTCACCACCGTGGGGAGGGGCTCAACGGTAGCGCCCAAGGGCACCCCTCCAGCGGGCGTACTCGGCGTTCAGGACGGAACCCCCGGCCCCCCCGCGGACGGCGTTATGGGCGAGAAGGACGAAACGGACGAAAGGCCCGTCGACCCGGAGCCGCCCGAGCGTGACCGTCATCCCCCGGGCCCTCTCGGGCACCCCGGCCCAGCGGTCCCGGAGCGGCTGCGGCCGGTCCTCCTCCGGAAGATAGAGCAGCGGGTCCTCGGGGGCGGAGGGGAGCGCACCGGCGGACCGGCCCTCCTCGAGCGGATCGAAGGTCTCCCAGGCCTCGAGGACCTCCCGGGCGGGGAGGGGGCGCCGCACCCGCAGGGTCACCGCCTCCAAGTGGCCTTCCCGGGAGGGGACGCGTACACAATGGGCCAGGACCCGGCTCTCGCCGGGTCCGCTTCCCGGGCGAAAGCGCAGGATCTTGGAGGTCTCCTGGGCCATCTTCTCCTCCTCCTGGGGGATGAAGGGAAGGAGGTTGTCCACCACCGAGAGGGCCGGGACCCCGGGGTACCCGGCCCCCGAGAGCGCCTGATAGGTGGCCACAAAGACCTCCCGGGGCCTGAGCCTTCGCCAGAGCGGGGCGAGGGGTAGGACGAGCCCCGCCGTGGAGCAGTTGGGGTTGGTGATCAGGACCCGCCCGGAGCCTCTCCGGGGGAGCACGGGCCCATTGACCTCAGGGACCAACAGGGGCACCCCGGGGTCCATCCGGTGGGAGGAGGCGTTGGAGAAGACGGCGATCCCCCGGCGGGCAAGTTCCGTCTCGATCGGGCCGGCCTCGGACCCGGGGAGGGCGGAGAAGGCAAGCCGGATGCCCCGGGCCGCCAGGTCCTTCGGCCCGAGCCGCTCCAACCTCATCGGTCCCAGTTCCCGGGGGACGGGGAGGTCTGCGAGCTGCCAGAGCTCTCCCAGCGTCTGCCCCGCGCTCCTTTCCCCCGTGAGGGCCTCCACCCGGAACTCCGGGTGGTCGTCCAGGAGCCGGGCGAAGTGCTGCCCGATCCAGCCGCGGGCCCCCAGAATGGCACAGGGGGTCCGGCTCATGCTCGCCCCCGGCGGAGCAGGAAGTCGGCCAGGACGAAGCCGGTGACGTGTTCCACCACGGGGACGGCCCGGGGGACGATGCACGGGTCGTGGCGCCCGGTGACCACCAGCCGCTCCGGGGTCCTCCGGGACAGGGAGACAGAGTCCTGCTCCCGGGCGATGGAGCTGGTGGGCTTGACCACGACCCGGAGGACCAACGGCATGCCGGTGGCCAGTCCGCCCAGGATCCCGCCGGCATGGTTGGTCCGGGTCCGGAGCTCCCCCCCGACCCATTCGTACGGGTCGTTGTTCTCGCTCCCCCGGCGACCGGCGGCGGAGAAGCCGGACCCGAACTCCACTCCCTTGATGGCCGGGATGGCGAACAGGGCATGAGCGAGGGAACCCTCCAAAGGGTCGAAGAACGGCTCCCCCAGCCCGACGGGCAGCCCTTCGGCCCGGGCCTCGATGATCCCTCCCACGCTGTCGCCGGACCGGCGGGCCTCCTCGATGGTCTGCGCCATGGCTTGGGCGGCAAGAGCGTCGGGAGCGCCGAGCTCGTTCTGCCGGGACGCTGCCTCCAGTTCGGGTAGCGGAAGGTGGAGAGCGGTCTCGGGCACGGAGTGGTCGTGGATGGACCGGGTGAAGGCCAGGACGGAGACCCCCTTGGCCGTTAGATAGGGCCGGACCAAGGCTCCGGCCAGCACCAGCCCCACGGTCATCCGGCCGGAGAAGATCCCTCCTCCCGAGAGGTCCATGAGCCCGTCGTAGCGTTCCCGCGCCGGGTAGTCCGCGTGGCCCGGGCGGGGAACGTCCTCCAGCGGGCGGTAGGGTCCTCGGCGGACGTCCTCGTTCCTCACGTACCCCACGACCGGTCCGCCGGTGGTACGGCCGTCGGAGATCCCCTCCGTGAGGACCAGCCGGTCCGGCTCTGCCCGGCGGGTGGCGAGCCTCCGGCCGACGGGACGCCGGCGGTCCAGGGCGGCTTGGACCTGGGCGAGGTCGACCGGGAGCCCGGGGGGAAGCCCCTCCACCACCGACCCGACCTCCGGGCCATGGCTCGACCCGAACACGGTGACCCGGAGGGCCTCCCCGAAGCTCATCCTCATCGGGCCACCCCACCGGGACCGGCCCCGCGGAGGGATATCCCTAGGACGCCCAGGTCCGGGAAGAATCGGGGGTACGACTTGGCGGCCGCCGAGCCGGGCCCGAGGACGGAGGGCCCGGGGAGGGCGAGGGCCGCCACCGCCGCCGAGAACAGGAGCCGGTGGTCCGAAAGGTCGAGCAGGCGCAGCCGTCGGGCCAAGGGGGGTCCGGCGATCTCCCACCCGGCCGGGACCCGGCGGAGCCGGGCTCGGAGAGCCCGGACGAGGGCCTCGGTCCCCCGGCGCCGGTCGCTCTCCTTGTGCACCAGTTGGGCGCCTCCGGTGAGCCGGCTCCTCCCGCGACCAAAGCTCGCCAGCACCGCCAGCAAAGGAGCCAGGTCCGGGGAGGCATCGAGGTCGGCCTGGAACGGACGGAGCGGGAGCGGGCCTCCCGTGACCTCCCAGTCCTGCCCACGACGGACGACCTGGGCACCGCATCGGCGAAGGACCGGGAGGAGGGCAAGATCGGCCTGCGGCCACCCGGTGGGGAACGGCCCGACCCGGACGGTCCCCCCGGTGAGCGCTGCCCCAGCGAAGAGGTAGGCGGCCGAACTGGCGTCCGCCGGCACCTCCACCGGGACGGGCCGTAGCGGAGAGTCCGCCGGCACCCGGTAGCCGGCGGGCCCCGTCCGGACGTTCACCCCGAAGGCGCGGAGCACCCGCAGGCTCGCCTCCACGTAGGGTTGGGAGACCTGGGGACCCACCACCCGGACCCGGCTCGCGGACGAGAGCCCCGCCAGGGCAAAGAGCAGGGCGGAAAGGAACTGGCTGCTGAGCGACCCCGGGAGCGTCACGGTCCCGGCGGAGAGGGGTCCCCGGACCCGGAACGGGAGGCCCCGGCCGGGCGGGGGGGGACGGACCTCGGCCCCCAACTCGGTCAGGGCTTGGAGGAGCGGGCCCATGGGTCGGCGGGCGAGGGAATCCTCCCCTTCCCATCGAGCCGGGCTCCTGGGAAGGGCACTGGCCGGGGTGAAGAGGCGTAGGGTGGTCCCCGACTCTCCCGCCCAGAGCCGTCGAGCGCGCGGGACCGGCCGGAGGGCTTGCCCCGCGTCCAGTTCCCAGGAGAGCCGGGAGCCCCCCGACCGTTCTACTACCGTGGCCCCCAGCGCCCGGGTGACCCCGAGGCTGGCGACCGTGTCCTCGGAGGCCAGGGGGTTACGGATGGTCATCCGTCCCTGACTGAGCAGCCCGGCGAGGAGAGCGCGGTGGGTGTAGCTCTTGGAGGGCGAACCGGAAAGGGTACCCGATAGCCTCCCGGGGGCTACCCACCAGTTCGCCGGGGCCCCTGGGCCGGCAATCGCGCGTGCGACCCTCATGGAGGCACCTCGCCGGCCGGGACGAACGTGGTCGGGAGTACCTCCCCGGCGAGGAAGACCCGGCGGAAGCGCTCCTCGCTCCCCGGAGGGACGAGGACGGCGAGGGCCGGCCCGTTGCCCGAGACGCCGGCCGCGACCGCCCCCTCCTCCTTGAGCCGGCGACGCAGCTCGCCCCAAGGATAGCCCAGGGCCCGTTCCACCACTTCGCTGTTCAGTTCCATGGCCCCGAGGTACCGGCCGGCCCGGGCCTCCGCCGCGGCCGCCGCGGCCTCGGGCGGATGGAAGGAGTTCCAGCGCTGCCGGAGCGTATCGAGGTCCGGGTGTTCCCCCCCGGGCAGCCACACCAGGACCGAGACCCCTGCCGGGGGCTCGTCCGTCCGGAGGGTCTCTTCCCCCCAGACGTCCGCGACGACGACCCCACCCCGGGCGGAGGCGAGGGCATCGTCGTAAGCGCCCGTGATGCTCAGGCCGGCCGCCCGGCAGACCCGGGCGCTGAGCCGGGCCAGCTCCTCGGGAAGGAGGGGGGGACTCCCCCCTCGGTCCCGGAGCGCCCGTAACAGGGCCACCGAAAGCGCCGAGGAGCTCTTGAGCCCCTGGCCCGGCGGGACCCCGGAGGTGACCCGCACCGTCCCCGGACCATCGCCCTCGTCCCCTGGCCGGTCGCTCAAGGCCCGCAAGCTCTCCCGCAGCAAGCGGTCGAGCCCAGGGGGCAGCTCTTCGGTCCCTGAGGCCGGTCCCACGGTCACCTCCACCGGGAGGCGGATGGCCACCGTGGCCCCCACCCCGGTGGGGATCCCGTTCAGGAAGGAGATCCCTCCCCACGCGGTCCCCCGCCCCGGGCGGGTCATCGGACCCCCTCCGGGAGGAGGGCCCCGAAGGTGGCCTCGGGAAGCACCCCTCCCGTGAAGCGCTCGAAGCTCTCCCGGGCCTGGTAGAGGAGGATACGGGTCCCGTCCTCGTACCGGGCGCCCGCGGCCGCGGTCCAGTCCCTCAACCGGGTGAGGATCGGTCGGTACACCAGGTCCAAAAGCCAGCTCCCCTTTCCCAGGGCGGGGGCGAGAGGCGGGAAGTCCTCCGGCCCGGCCGACTGCCCGGCGGGGGTCGCGTGGACCACCAGGGGGAAGGGAGTGAGCGTCTCCGGCAACGCGGCCTGGACGGCCTCGGCGGGGAACTCGGCCGCCAGGGCACGGGCCCGTTCCGGGCTCCGGCTCAGGACCCGCACCCGCGCGCCGGTCCCCAGGCCAGCGAGGATGGCGGCCCGGGCCGCCCCCCCGGTCCCCACCACGAGCATCCGGCCCCCGTCCCAGAGTCCCTCCTGCTCGCCCTCCTCCAGCCGGCGTCGCAGGGCCTGGACGTCGGTGTTGAAGGCCTCGATGGGCCCGGTCGGGGGGAGACGGAGCGTGTTCGCCGCGCCGGAAAGCTCCACGTCCTCGTCGGCCTTCTCTGCCAGCGAGGCGGCCTGGGTCTTGTATGGCCGGGTCACGTTCACCCCCGCCAAGCCGTAGGCGCGGAGGGCCCGGAGCAGCATGGGCAGCTCGTCGGAGGCCGACGGCTCCAGAGGGACATAGAGGCCGCAGACCTCGGTGGCCTCGAAGAAGAGGTTCTGGTAGTACGGCGAGAGGGTGTGCCCCAGGGGTCGGCCGACCACCGCGTACCAGGGACAGTCCCCGGGGGCGTCCAGGAACCGCCGGAGCCGGTCCGCCGGAACCTGGGAGGGTTCCACGGGCCGGGGGCTGGGCCGGTCCGGGGGCCCTTCCGGCAACGCTCCGAAGACCCACTCCATGCCGAGGCGCCGGGAGAGCACCCGCAAGACCGACCCCAGTCCTCCCACGCTGTGCACCACGTAGGGCCGGTCCTTGAACGGTCGCAGGGCCGGGAGCAGCTCCTCCACCAGGTAGCGTCCGTCCGCCGGGAGGACCACCTTCGCCACGTCAAAGGACGCCAGAGTCTCCTCGAGACGAGCGACTACCGGTCCGACCGGGACGGGGCCGGGGAAGTGCGTCGAGCCCACCAGGGAGAGGGGCCGGCCGTTGTCCTGGCGGAACGTCTCCCGGAGCGCCCCATCCCGGGAGACCTCCAGGTCGAGGAAGCTGAAGGGGAAGAGCTCCAGGGCCCGCTGGAGGATGGCCGCCCGGGCGACGGGGTCGTCGGGTCCCTCCCCGCCTTCCGACCGGGAACGGAGCGTGCCGATGGCCGGGACCCACGGATGCATCAGCGGGAGGTCATGGACCCGCTCCAGCCGGGTGAACTCGCCCGGGGAAAGGCGGTCCAGCCGGATCTCCACCAGGTCGGCCCCGGCCTGGGCCGCCACCGCGAGCTCGGCCCGAAGCTCCTCCGCCGTCCGGCCCGGTAACGTGACGACCAGCAACGGGGGAAGGGGGACCGGGTCGGTCAACGTTCCTCCAGGGACTCCTCCACCACCTGACCAAAGTGCCGGGCCGGGGGGAGGGAGACGGCCCAGAGCCGCTGCCCGGCCACCACCTCCGGTACCGGGACCGGGCCTTCGGGACCCCGGAGGCGGACCGTCTCCGCCTCCTGGGCGAAGAGCGTGAACGTCTGGTGACCGTGCTCCACCACCACCAGGCGGAGCGGGCGGCGTTCCACCTTGAGACGACCCACCCGGACGGCCCGGGCCGGACCGTCCGGGCGCGAGATCACCACCCGGTCCCCCGCCGTCAGTTCGTCCAGGTACCGGGTCTCCCCCTCGGCCAGCAGGGTATAGGAATGGAGCGCACCCGCGTTCACCCGGAACGCCCGGGGACGCGTGTAACGCGACCCCTCCGACTCACTGAGCGCCAGGAGGAGCAACCCCGCCTGGCTACCCACCAGGAGCCCCTCGTCAGGCCGGAGCCGGGAGGTGGTGTCCACGAGGACCCGTTCGCCCATGCCGGCGGGCCGACTCTCCCGGACCACCACCTCCGTCCAGGGAAGGGTCCTCACGGCCTGCTCCAGGAAGAGCTCCACCTCCACGAGCTGTTCCGGCCCGGAGAGGGCGATCACCACGGCGTCCGAACCCCGTTCCAGCGCCCCGAGCAGTCCCGGGATGGAGGCGGGCCCGGGGGCCCGCACCCAGAGCTCGCCGGTGCCCTTCCGCCGGCTCAAGAGATTCTCCAGGGGGATCAACCGCTCTCCCCGGAACTCCACCAGTTCGATCTGGTCATGACGTCCTCCCACCAGGAAGCGTTCGAGCTCCTCCGGCGAACCTACCCGCTCCACCCGGCCGACCGGCTGGCCCTGGGCGTCGCGCAGTTGTTCCCCGTCCAGGTAGTGGAACCCGGGCCCGCTCCGGTCGGAGGCCCGCTCGCTCTCGGGAAGGAGGAAGCGCTCGAACCCCCGTTGCCGGGCCTGGGAGCGCAGCTCCCGGCCCGGAGCGCCCGGCGGCAGCTCGAGGATGACCCGGTCCGGTCCCATGGTCCCTCAGGGCTCCTCGGCCGGCGTTCCGAGGAGACGGCGAAGGTCCTTACCCAGGGTGGGCAGGTCTCCGCTCTGGAAGAGGTTCCGCCCCACGCAGATCCCCCGGGCGCCGGCCCCAAGGGCCTGGCGGACGACCTCAAGGAACTGGTCCGGCTCCTCCAACCGGGGGCCGCCTCCGACGAGCAGGGGGGCCGGCGTGGTCCGCACCATCTGCCGGAACCCCTCCGGACCGGGAAAGTTCGTCTTCACCAGGTCCGCCCCCAGGTCGCATACCGCCCGGCACGCGTGGGCGAGGTAGGCGGGATCGTTCTCATGCCCGCGCTCCCGGACGTACGCCATGCACAGCAGGGGGACACCCAGCTCCTCCGCCTCGCGGGTGAGCCGCGCCAGGTCCTCGAGCATCGCGCCTTCCCCGGGCTCCCCGAAGTTCACCTGCGCGCTGACCACGTCGGCCCCGAGGCGGACCGCTTCCCGGACGGACCCGGTCAGTCGTTTCCGCTCCCCGGGAGGCGCCATGGAGGTGGAGGCCGAGAGGTGGATCCCCAGCGCCGTCTGGGGTCTCAGCACGGGGAGGACCTGACGGCTCGCCCCCTTGTGGACAATGAGCAGTCGGGCCCCCGCCTCCTGGAGGGCCACGGCCTGGCGCGAGAGATCCTCGAGCCCGGGGATAGGTCCTAAGGAGAGGCTATGGTCCAGGGGGACCGCGAAGAGCCGAGAATCGTCGTGGGGGAGCAGCCGCCGGAGCCGGAGGTCCTTTCCGTTCATGTTTCCCTCTCTTTCCAGGTTTGGGGAAGGGGAGGGGGAGGTAGCCTGGACGGCCCCGGTCAGAGGATCGGGGGAAGGCGCCGTCCCGGCACCTCCCCCTCACCAGGCCCAGGTGCGAAGAGCCCCCCGGCACCCGAGGCTGCCGGAGCTGGGAGGGCTCATCATGGGGAAGGCAAGGAGGAGGAGCCCTATATCTAGCTGCGGGGGCCGGGGTCTGGGCGGACCTCCGTACGCCGCTCGCCCCCGGTCGCGGACCGATGCCCCCGGCCATTCCCTGCCCAGAGCGATGGGGTGGGTCCCCAGGCTCCCTCTCGGCCCGGGGCGGGGGCAAGATCGGCCCAGCCAGGGGAGGGCCCGGCCTGGCTGGGAAGGGGGGAGCGGAGGGCCTCGCGGCGGTCCGTGACGACAGAGCGCGTGGGGACATGGTCCGCGGGCCCGGCAGACGGGCTCACCCTCCTCGGCCGGAAGAGACATTGGAGCGTTCACGTTCCTGGTTCACCGGTGAATGTCGCCCTTTTTGATACCCCTCTCCCCCGCGGGTCCATGCCACGGCCCTCGGCCGGGAGAAGGGGACGGCCTCCCCGGTTCGGACCTCTCGCCGGTCTCCGGGTCCTGGACACCGGCCGCGTGGTGGCGGGACCTTGGGGGGCCACCCTCCTGGCCGATCTGGGGGCCGAGGTGGTCCATGTGGAGTCCCCTCCTTTCGCCTACCCCTACGCCGATCCCACGCGGACGCTCAACCCGACCCTCCCGGAAGGAGCCCCGGTGGCCGAGCGGGTCTCGGAGTCCTGGGTCCAGTACGGGCGGAACAAGCTCTCCGTGGGCCTGGACATCGGTCTTAATGACGGACGGAAGGTGTTCGCCGACCTCCTCCGGTGGGCCGAGGTCTGGTTGGACGCCTCCCGGCCCGGCACCTTCGCGCGTCGCGGCTTCTCGGACGGCCAGGCGCTCAAGCTCAACCCCTCGCTGGTGATCACCCATGTGACCGGCTTCGGCCTCACGGGACATCGGGACTACGTCCAGCGGGCCTCCTACGACCTGGTGGCCCAAGCCTTCAGCGGTTTCCTCGGGGTCCAAGGGGAGCCGGACCCGGCGCCGCCCATGCGAGTGAGCGTGGCCATCAACGACCTGGTCACCGGGCTCGCCGCGGCCTTCGCCTCCCTCGCCGGGGTCATCTCCGCCCGCCGGACCGGTCGAGGCCAGGTGGTGGACGTGGCCCAGTACGAGGTGTTCTTCCTGATGATGGAGAACATGGCCCTGGACTACTTCCTCCGGGGGGTGGTGCGGCATCGCCAGGGCTCGGCCCACCCCCGGCTCCACCCCTACGAGGTCTTCCGTGCGAAGGATGGCTGGGTGGTCCTGGCCGCCCCCACGCGGGGAGCGTGGGAGAAGCTCCGGAAGCTCATCCCCATGCCCTCCGGGAAGGACTTCGACGACATGGCCTGGCGGGTCGCCCATCGCCAGGAGGCCAACGCCCCGATCGAGCGGTTCGTCTCGCGCCACACCACCCGGGAGCTCGAGCGGCTGGGGCTCCGGCATGACGTGGCCTTCGCCCCCATCCCGTCCATGAAGGAGATCGCCCGCAACCCGCAGTACCGGCAACGCGAGATGCTGCTGGGCTGGACCGACCCGGTCCTCGGCCCGGTCCGGGGTTCCGGCATCGCCCCCAAGTTCCTGGGCACCCCGGGGAAGGTCTGGCGTGGGGCGCCCTGGCTCGGGCAGGACAACGCGAGCGTCCTTTCGGGTCTCCTTGGCTACTCCCCAGCGAGGGTGAGGGCGCTGGCCGCGGCCGGGGTGATCGGGGCGGCTCCTCCCCGCCGGCCCCGGAGGGAGGGGCGATGAACACCCCCGCGGCTGCGGGAAGCGGGACCTGGCCCCGCTTCGATCCCCCCGGCGAAGCGGAGCTCCGAAGGGAGGTCCGACGGTTCGCTCAGGAGCGGGACCTTGCCCGACGGGCCCGGGAGCTCGACGAGCACCCGGCCTTCCCCTGGGAGGAGTACCGGGCGCTCGGTGGCCGGGGTTGGTTGGGCCCCCGACAGGCGGAGACGGAAGGCGGGCGCGGCTGGCCGCTCCGTCGTGAGGCCGCGCTCCTGGAGGAGCTGGCCTACCAGGGCGGCAGCGCCCTGGCGAAGCTCTCCTTGCAGCCGGACTTCTGCTCGGTGCTGGCGCACGCCTCACCTTCTCTCCGGGAGCGCTGGTTCCGTCCGCTCTTCACCGGCGGGGTCCTCGTGGGGAACCAGGTGACCGAGCCCGAGGTGGGCTCGGACGCCGCCCACCTGAGGCTCCTCGCCGAACCTGCCCCCGGGCCGGAGGGAGGGTTCCTCCTCACGGGGACGAAGAGCCAGGTTGCCTTCGCCGCCGATGCCCAGGCCGCCGTGGTCTATGCCCGGACCGGGGAGGGGGAAGGGGGGCGAGGGATCTCGGCCTTCCTCGTGCCCCAAGACCTCCGGGGGATCCGGGTGGAGCTGTACGAGGACCTCGGGGAACGTTGGATGCGTCGGGGGGAGGTCCACTACGATCGGGTCCAGGTCCCGAAGGAGAACTTGATCGGGGAACCGGGGCAAGGGTTCCGTTACCTCAGGCGCGAACTGACGCAGGAGCGGGCGCTGTTGGCGGTGGTCTACCTTGCCCTCTCGCGCGCGTCCCTGGACGAGGTGGCCGAGCGGGTGATGCATCGACAAGCCTTCGGGCGCCCGTTGGGGAGCTTCGAGGCGGTCTCTTTCCCCCTGGTGGAGGACCTGGCCCGATGGGAGGCCGCCTATCTCTTCGTGGACGAGACCCTAGCCCAGCTGGAGAGAGGGGAGGGGCCCGTGGATGGCCGCGCGGCGTTGGCCAAGTGGCTCTCCAACGAGACCTCCCTGACCATCCTCGACCACGCGATGCAGCTCTGCGGGGGAGAAGGCTATTCGCATCGGCTGCCCCACGAGCAACGCTGGCGGGACGTCCGCTCCGGTCGCGTGGCCCACGGGTCCCAGGAGATCCTCCATCTCGTCGCGGCCCGGGACTACCTGGGCCGGGGGAGCTCTCCCTACGGGCCCTGGCCGACGCCCTCGGGAAGGGACCGCTCCTTAAGACCGGGTCCGGGCGAGGGGGTCGGCCACGCCGGCCTTTCGGAACCCTAGGGCCCGGAGCCGGCAGGCATCGCACCGTCCGCAGGGCCGGGCCTCTCCCGCATAACAGCTCCAGGTCTTCTCCCAGGGCACCTGAAGGCGCTCTCCCAGGCGGACGATCTCTTCCTTGGAGAGGCGCAGGAGGGGGGCCACGAGCCGGGGCGTCCAGTGCTCCTTCACCCCTCGGGCGGTGGCCAGCGAGGCCAGCCGCTGGAAGGCGCGGAGGTACTCCGGACGACAGTCCGGGTAACCGGAGTAGTCCACCGCGTTGATCCCCAGGTAGATCGCGTCCGAGCGCCGGCTCTCCGCCAGGGAGAGGGCGAGCGCCAGGAAGACGGTGTTCCGCCCCGGGACATAGGTGGAGGGGATGCCCCGTCCCATGGTCCGGGTCGACCGGTCCCGGGGAAGCGCCCCCTTCCCGGTAATGGCCGAGGGGGCGAGCGGGGCGAACGGGACCATGAGCTCGAGGGCCTCCGAGACGGAGAAGTGCCGGGCCAGGGCCCGCGCGGCTCTTAGTTCCCGGACGTGCCGCTGACCGTAGGAGAGGGTGAGCGTCCTCAGAGGTCCGGGCTCGTCCCGTCGGGCCACGGCCAGGCTGGTGGCGGAGTCCATCCCCCCGGACAGCAGGACCACGGCTCCACCGCGGCCGTCACGGGCCTTCATCCCTTGAGCCACCCGGCCGCCAAGAGGGCGGTCATGAGCATGGCCAGGAAGTTCACCGAGCCCTTCCCCAGGTGGCCGCGATTCTCCAACGTGAGCCCCAGGACGCTGTCGATCTGGCAGCCCAGGAAGCCCAACAGGGTGCCCCCGCTGAACCAAAAGATGGGGGAGGTGGCCAGTCCCGAGCCCAAGAGGAAGAAGAAGGCGGACCCCACGGTCAGGGTGACCAGCGCTCCCAGGAAGGCCCAGAGCTCCCCCCCGGGGCTGACCCCGCCATTCGTGCCGGCCGGTACCGGTCGGAGGGTGAGGACGCTGTAGGCCTTCCCGGAAAGCACCCCGAACTCGGAGGCAAAGGTGTCCGCCGTCCCGCAGGCGAGGGCGGAGACGAAGACGAACGGGGCGAGCCCGCTCGTCCCCAGGACCGGGTCGAAGGGAAGGAGCGCCGTGATGCCCAACGGCACGAGAATGTGGGCCAGCACGTTCGAGACGCCCCGCTGGCCCTCCCGCCCTTCGGCGAGCTTACGCGCAGCCTTCTCCTCCCACCCGTAACGGGTGGCCAGGCTGCCGGCGAGAACGAAGAGGATGAGCAAGGCCAGGTAAGGGATCCCTCCCAGGAAGAGGATGGCCCAGCCGAAGACGGTGGCGACCACCGCGGCCGAAAGCGTGAGCGCCCGGGCCCGGACGGAGGCCCCCGCGAGGAGCGCCGTGACCACCGCGGCCACGAGCAGTCCCTCCAGCCCCCCCGGAGCGTTAGGCAGCACATAGGCCAGTGTGGACAACGCGGCGGCCCCCGGGGCCGGTCGGCCCCCGGGTATAAAAGCCCGGGGGGGAAGCCAGGGGACCGCGTCCTCGCGTCGTCCTGGCGAGCCGGCCCCCGGGGCAGCAGGGGTGACTTACCGGGAGGCGCGTTACGGCGCCCCCAGGCCCCGAAGGGATTTCTGGGGGGAGGGGCTCGAGCCGGCCATGACGTTGGCCATTGCGCTCTACGTGCCGAACGCCCCCAACCTCATCGACCCCGCCCTGTTCGGAGGAGCCGGGGCCCGGACCGTGCAGGCTCTCCGGGGCCTCCAGTTGGAGGAGCGCGAGCGGCCGGGGGTGGTGGTCGTCGTCTCTCCCCACTGGTGGACCGGCCCCGGATGGCAGGTGAACGGGAGCGAGCGGCCGGACCAGATCTACGATTTCTCCGGTTTCCCGCCCGCCCTCGGACAGGTGCGCTACCAGCCTCCCGGCGATCCCGCCCTCGCCGCTCGGCTCGCCCAGGCGGCGCAGAAGGAAGGCCTGCCCGTCGCGGTGACGGAGGACTGGGGCCTGGACCACGGGGCCTGGGCCCCCCTGATGAACCTCCTTCCGGGGGCGCGCGTGCCCGTGGTGCCTCTCTCCATCGCACGGCGCTCCCCCGAGGACCACCTGGCCCTAGGCCGGGTGCTCGGCCGGGAGCTCTGGGACGATCCGCGCCGGGTCCTCCTGGTGGCGACCGGGTCCATCACGCACCGGCTGGACCGGATCCGCATGGGCTCGGCAACGACCTGGGTCGAAGGGGCGCGGATCGAGGAGGAGATCACCGCGCTGGCCATCGGGGGAAGGGGGGAGGCGCTCCTGACGTACCCCCGGGACCGCTTCAGGACCGTGGCCCCGGAGGGCGAGCTCCTTCCGCTGTTCACCCTGCTGGGAGGGATCGGCCCGGAGGCGAGGGGGAAGGTCGTGTCCACGGAGCAGGTCTGGCAGGCGGCGGGGATGACCGTGATGGAGTTCCATCCGCCAGCGGCCGGGTCCGTCCCCCCCGTGACCGGGTAGCTCCCATCCCAGTAGGGATAGCCTCGCGAACCCTTCCTTTTGCATGGACCGAAGGGAGGGACCGGCGCCTCCGCCGGTGGGGAACGAGGGGGTGGACCTGAGGCCGGTCCTGACCCTTCTTGGCCGAAAGCAGGCGCTCGAGCTGCTGGGGGCGCTGGCCCCGGGGGACGGGCTCCGGTTCACCGAGCTTGAGCGGCGCCTGACGATCTCCCCGAGGAGCCTGCAGAGCCTCCTGACCGGTTTTTTCCGGGCCGGGCTCATCGGTCGGGCGCGGCTCCCGGGGGAACCGGCCCGTTGGGGCTATGTCCTGACCTCTTCCGGGCAAGGCCTGAGCGGCATCGTCCAGCGGGTGCTTCAGACGGGAGGGGACGTCCCCCCGGTCCGACCGGCCCCGGTGCGCTGGTCCGTCGAGCCGAGCCTGGCGACCTGGGCGACGGGCAGCCCCGCCGGGTTCCCCGACCCCCTCGCGAGGCGCTGAAGGATCCCGTCCACCGCCTCCAGGAAGGAGGAGGCCACCAGGTCCGCCTCGGCCAGCGCCCGGGGCCGTTCCTCCAAGTACTCCCCCTCGGACCCGGGCTCCGGCACATAGGCCGTGAGCATGCCCAGGCGTCGCCCGGCCTCCACGTCCAAGTAGCGGTCCCCAAGGACGGCACAACGGGAGAGGTCGAGGTCCCAATCCCGGGCGGCCTGCCGGAAGAGCCCGACTTCGGGCTTTCGGCAGGCGCAGCCTTCCTCCGGGGCGTGGGGGCAGTAGTAGAAGGCATCGACCGAGGCGTCCTCTTCGGCGAGCTTCTGGACCAGCCGGGCATGGATGGCCTCCACATCCTTCGCCGTGTAGAGGCCCCGGGCCACCCCCGACTGGTTGGTGACCACCAGCCTAAGGAACCCGGCCGCCCGAAGCCGTCGCAACCCCTCCCCCACCCCCCGGTGCAGTTCGAGCCGCTCGGGGTCCTTCAGGTAATGGAGGTCCACGTTCAAGGTCCCGTCCCGGTCCAGGAAGACCGCCTGCCGGCGGACGGGGGGGCCCCGGTCAGGTGGAGATGACGCGGGCAATGCGGAACTTCCCCTTCTCCAGGAGAAGGCTGTAGAGGTTGGTGGAGTGGTTCGTGGAGCGCATCTTCACCACCCGGAGACGACGCTGGATCGTCTCCTCGTTGATCCGGGACATCATCAGGTGGACGATGCCGTCCGACAGGTAGTCCTCCCCGTAGTTCCCGAAGTCCCGGATCTCGGGGCGGACCTCCAGGATGATGAGCCCGGTCACACCGAGGCCCCGGATCCATTCGAAGAACTGGAAGAGGTCCGCCCGGGGGTGCGCGAACTCCGAGAGGGTCTCCAGCACCTGGAGGGAGTCCAGCACCAGGATCTCGTACCCCTGGCTCTCCCGCATGTTGCGGGCGTACATCTTCAGCACCTCGATCCAGGAGCGCCGGTCCAGGACGTCCAGGTTCTTGCGGATGAGCCCGATGTCCACGATGGAGAGCTTCCCGGCGACGGGAGCGATGTCCATCCCGAGCCCCGCCATGTTCTGGAGCAAGCTCTCGCGGGACTGCTCCATGGTGATGTAGAGGGCCTTGCGGCCCTCCTTCAGCGCGTTGTGGTAGGCCACGTGGAAAGCGAAGCTGCTCTTGAGGGTCCCCGGCTCTCCGGCGACCAACACCACCTGGCCCTGGGGGATGCCCCCCTCGATCTTCTCATCGAGGCCGTCCACATAGGTCCGGATCCGGGGAACCTTCTCACCCGTGGAGGTTAAAGCCATGGACAAGGGTCTCCCTCCCTCGGGGGAGGTCTGGACCCATAGAACTAACGTCGGGTGCGCTTAAATGCTTCGCTCCCAACGCGGGCGCTCCCCTGGACCCGGCCCTCACCGCGCCCCGGGCCCGGGCGAGGTGCGAGGGCATCTGACTGAGCCCTTTGCGCGCGTTGCCGGCAGGCCCGTGCGTCGGAGAGGATGGTCTCATGGTCGAAACCCAGCCGGGGAAGCCCCGAGAGGTCCCAGAACCGGGCCTCCCGTGCGTCGTCGCCGCCCCGGGGACGGGCCGACCGCACCGTCCCCCAGTAGGCGATGGACAGAACACAGCCCCGAGGGTCGCGATGAGGGTCCGAATACGCTCCCACCAACCCCCGGGGGAGAAAGGGGATCCCGGTCTCCTCCTTCACTTCTCGGGCCACCGCCTGTTCCAGCGTCTCTCCCGGCACGACGAACCCCCCGGGGAGCACCCAGCGCCCGGCGAAGGGGGCATGGCGCCTCCGGACCAGGAGCACCCGTTTCCCGGAGAAGACCACCCCATCCACCGCGACCGCGGGCGTCACGATGGGGGTGAGGTACCTCCGGCTCGTCCAGACCTCTCCCCGGGGGGCCCTCCTCCCCTCAAACCCTCCCGGCAAGGGTCAAACCCCGAAGGGGCTACCGTTTCCGCACCACATGGAAGTTCCGCCCCCCGGCCCCTTCCCGGCAGCCTCCTCGGGGGCCCCGACGGACGATCCCTGGGTCCTGGGGCTTCGGGAAGCGCTGCAGAGCGCGGTCCTGGCCGCCGCCGCTCCCGGGCCGGTCTGCCTGCTCTTCTCCGGTGGGCTGGATTCCTCGCTCCTCGCCCACCTGCTCGCCAGGGCCCGGGTCCCGGTGGAGCTCCTCGTCGTCGGCCTTCCCGGTTCCTTCGACCTGGCCTCGGCCCGGGACGGGGCGAGGGCGCTGGGCCTGCCCCTCTCCTCGGAGACCCTCACGGCGGCTGAGGTAGAGGCTTGTGCGGACTGGCTCCAAGGCATTCCCGGCGCGCCTCGGGGCAGCCTCCTTGCGGTCCAGACCGCGCTGGCCCTGGCGTTCCGGCGTGCGCACGGGGACCCGGTGCTCTGCGGGCAGGGCGCGGACGAGCTCTTCCTCGGGTACACCCATTACAAGGGGCTCACCGGCGAGGCGCTCGAAAGACGTGCGGAGGAGGACCTGCTCCGGCTGCGGGAGGTGGACCTCCCCTTCTCGCGCCGCGTCGCCGAGCGATCGGGGAAGACCCTCTCGACCCCCTATCTCTCCGAGGAGGTGATCCAAGCCCTGGCCCCGGTACCCTGGGAGGCCCGGCGGGGGCCCGGCGAACCTAAGGCGCTGCTCCGGAAGGTCGCGCTCTCCCTGGGGCTTCCTCCCTCCCTGGCGGGGAAGCCCAAGAAGGCCCTCCAGTACGGGTCTGGCGTGGATCGGGTCCTTCGAAAGGGCCATACCCCTCTCGCTCCGCCCCGGGGGGAAGGCCGGACGGCCGCGGTCCCGGCGCCCGAGAGAGGATAGCGGAACCTCCAAACCCTCTCCTTCCTTCCGGTGGAGGAAGGGAGCGGTAGATGGGACCTGGTCCACCGGCGGACCCGAAGTGCCCGGATTGCGGCGGACCGCTCGGCGAACCGATCAGCGGTGACGTCCACTGCTTCCGCCGTTGCCAGGACTGTGGGGCGGAGTATGAGCTCTCCGACCCGCGGGTGGCGCCCGGCTGACCGCCCCGCCGGGGGCGCGGGGGCCTGCGGGGACCAGGACGGTCCCGGCCTTCCCTTCGAGCGCCTCCGGCAGGGAACGGATGTCCGTGATGATGGCCCGGGCCCCGCCCCGGGAGACGAAGTCCAGCGCCGCCTCCACTTTTGGCCGCATGCTGCCCTCCCCGAACTCCCCGCTCTCCAGGTACCGACGCAGTTCTGGAGGCCCCACCCGGCCCAAGGGGCGGGGGTGGGAGGTGTGGAACCCGAGTTGCACGGCGGGCACGTCCGTGACGATGGCCAAGGTCTCGGCCTCCAGCAGATGGGCGAGCAGGGAGGCCGAGCGGTCCTTGTCGATGACCGCCTCGACCCCGACCCACGGCCCGGACGCCGTACGGATGACCGGGACCCCGCCGCCCCCGGCGAGGATGGCCACAAAGGGCGGGACGCCTCGGGCCGTGAGGAGGGCTTTCAACCAGGGGGCCTCGAGGACATGTCGGGGAAGAGGGGAGGGGACCACCCGACGCCAGCCTCCACGGGCGGTGTCGTCCACGAAGGTCCACCCCTTCTGCTTCCGCAGCAGACGGGCCTCGTTCTCGGGATAGAAATGACCGACCGGTTTGGTCGGGTGATGGAAGGAGGGGTCCGACGGGGAGACTTCGGTCCGGGTCAGCAGCGTGACCACGTGATGACGGAGGCGGGAGGAACGGATCGCGGAGGCGAGCTCCTGCTGGAGGAGATATCCGATCCAACCCTGGCTCATGGCCCCCAGGACGTCCATCGGGAGGGGCGGCACCTCCCTTCGGGTGGCGTCCTGTTGCAAGAGGAGGGCCCCCACCTGGGGCCCGTTCCCATGGGTGAGGACGAGTTGATGCCCGGCCTTGAGCAGCGACAGCAGGGGGGCCACGGTCTCCCGGACATGGGTCCGGGTCTCCTCGTAGGTCCCGGCCTCCCCCGCCCGGTTCAAGGCGTTCCCTCCCAGGGCGACCACCACGCGACCCATCGGGGAAGCCTCCGGTAGGCCGCCAGCGGGAGCGTCTCTTATAACCCGACGGGGGTCCCCTGCCCTGTGTCGGCCCCCGGGGAGGACCTGGTCTGTCCGCTGGACTTCCGGTACGGGCGGGCCGAGGCGCGTGCCCTCTTCACCCGCCGGGCCCGGCTGGACCGCTGGTTGTCGGTCGAGGCGGCCCTGGCCGAGGCCAGCGCGGAAGCGGGGCTCTTCCCCGGGTCCGCAGCCCGGACCATCCGGCGAGCGGCCGAGGGGGGACGGGTCCGGGTGGCCCGGGTCGACGCCCTGGAGCGGGAGACCCGTCACGACATCATGGCCCTCACGCGAGCGCTCGCGGAGCGTTGCGGACCGGCCGGGCGGTGGGTCCATTTCGGGGCCACGTCCAACGACATCCTGGACACGGCGCTGGGGTTGGAGCTCAAGGCCTCGGCCGGGTTGTTGCGTTCGAGCCTCAGCCGGCTCGTCCCCGCCTTGTTCCGGCAAGCCTGGGAGCACCGGGGCACGGCCATGGTCGCCCGGACCCACGGGCAGCAGGCCGTCCCCTTCACCTTCGGTTACAAGCTCACGGGGTTCCTTATGGAGTTCCTCCGCCACCGGGACCGGTTGGACCAGATGAGGCCTCGGATCGAGGTCGGGAAGGTCGCCGGGGCGGTGGGGACCGGGGCTGGCTTCGGGGACCGGGCGGAGGCCATCGAGTCCGGCACCCTGAAGCGGCTGGGCCTGGGACGCGAGGAGGCCCCCACCCAGCTGGTGGGGCGGGACCGGTTGGCCGAGTTCCTCGCCTGGACCGCGCTGGCCGCCTCCAGTTGCGATCGCCTGGCCACCGAGGTCCGCAACCTCCAACGGACCGAGATCGGGGAGGTCCGGGAGCCCTTCGAGGAGTCCTCCCAGGTGGGGTCGTCCACCATGGCCCAGAAGCGGAACCCGGTGAATGCCGAGAACGTGAGCTCCCTGGCCCGGTTCCTGCGGAGCCTTCCGGGCGTGGCCCTGGAGAACATGGTCCAATGGCACGAGCGGGACCTGGCCAACTCCGCCAACGAGCGCTTCTTGGTCCCGCACGCCGTCCTCCTCCTGGACGACATGCTGGGTCGGCTGACGCGGATCGTCGAAGGGCTCCAGGTGGACCGGGACCGGATGCGGCAGAACCTGGCTCGGGGGCAAGGGAGCACCATGGCCGAGGCGCTCATGCTGGCCCTCACGGAGCGAGGACTCCCCCGGGCCTCTGCCCACGAACTGCTCCGTGGCCTGACCCGCGGCCTCGGTCCGGAAGCGGTGGCCCCCTTGGCCCGGCGGGCGGCCCGGGACCCCCACGTCCGGCGCTACTTCTCCCCGGCGGAGGTGAAGCGGGTGCTGGACCCGGGCCGGTACGTGGAGGCCTCCCGGGAGAAGACCGAGCGTCTCCTGTCCGGGCTGCGGGGAAGCCTTGACTGAGCCTCGCCAAGAGGTCGGTCCGTGGCACGCGGACCTCGAGCTCTCCGGCCTGGGCCCGGAGGAATCCGGACGGCTCCTCGCCTCCCTCGGCCCCGAAGAGGGCCGGGACGTGCCCCGCAGCGAGGTCCATCTCGCCCTCGACGCCCGGGGAGACCTGCGTCTGAGCCTCGTTGCCCCGAGCACGTCGGCCCTCCGGGCGTCCCTGAACGCGCACCTGCGTTGGATCGCGCTTGGGTCCGAGGTGGGACGATGGACCCGGCAGAGGCGCGGGGTGGTCTCCCCGGCGTCCTCCGGCGTCGGTTCAAATAACCCGGCGCCTCCCCCGCCATCGAGGAACCATGAGCCGGATCATCCGTCATGACGCCACGGGGCCCGCCCTCATCGAGATCGGGGAGAAGGTCGTGGCCGTCTGCCAGTGCGGCCTGAGCCGCAACAAGCCCTTCTGCGACGGGAGCCACCGCGCCACCCAGGACGAGACCCCCGGTGTCGTCTACGCCTACGACGCCGAGAAGAAGCGCGTGCCGCTGGACGACCTCTTCCCCAGCCCGGGGTCGAAGAAGTTCTCCCCTCCCGGGGGCCACTGAGGGTCCTCCCTCGGCTCGGGATCGCCGCGGCCCCCGGCCCTCGCTCCCTAGGGGGCCGGGCCGCGGGAAGCCAAACGCTATGTAGCCGCCCCCGATGGACGACCTCCCATGGCGCTCCCGGCGAAGCTTCAGAACGACCTGCGGCAGTTCCAGCGGCTCCAGCAGGACTTAAGCGTGCTGGACCAGCAACGCGGCCAGATGGACCTGAAGCTACGGGAAACGAACCATACCTTAGAGGAGCTCAAGGCGCTTCCGGAGGACGCGGTCATCTACCGCTCCGTGGGGAACCTGTTGGTGAAGGCCAAGGGCCGCGCAGAGGTGGAAGGGATCCTCACGGAGGAGAAGGAGACCCTCGAGGTCCGGGTGAAGGCGCTGGAGCGGCAGGTGAACCACCTGAAGGAGCGCTACGAGACGATGCAGCAGGAGCTCTCCCGGGCGCTCCAGGCGGCCGGGGTGATGGAGTCGCCGGAGACCGGCGTCTCCCCCACCGGGTGAGCCTTCCTACCGTCACTGGGTGCGTTCCGTCAGCGCCACCGCGATCTCCCGGAGCAGGGCGCGGTCGGACCCCGTGAACCCGGCCGTCCGGGCGACGAGACGGTCGCCCCGGGCCACGGCCCGGCGGATCTCGGACTCGGAGTGGGCGAAGCTGCCGGTCTCCTCGATCACGGAAAGGGCTTGATCGAACTGCTCGGGAGTGGCGAGGGGGTTCCCCAAGACCCTTCCCAAGGCCTCCCGCCCGTCGCGGCCGGCCCGGTGCCAGGCGTGGACCGTGAGGAGCGTGCGCTTTCCTTCGAAGAGATCGTTCGTCGATTTCCCCACGGTCCGCTCGTCCTGGGTCCCCACCCCGAGGACGTCGTCCCTGAGCTGGAAGGCCGTCCCATAGGCCTCCCCGATCTCCCCTAAGGCCCGGATCCGGGCCTCCTTCGCCCCGGCGAGGATCGCTCCTAGCTTGAGGGGGGAGGCCACGGTGTAGATGGCCGACTTCAGCCGATGGACCTTCAGCACCTCCCCTTCCGTCACCTCCTCCACCGGGCGAGAGGCATTGAGGATGTCCAAAAGCTGGCCCAGGGCCGTCCGCTCCGTCATCCAGCGGTACTCCTCGAGCGCGCGGAAGACCCGGGCCTGGGGGAGCGGACAGCGCAGGAACAGGCCCACCGTGAACGCCTCGAAGAGGTCCCCCAGGGTGATGGCCATTCCCAGGCCGAAATCCGCCGCGCTCCCCTCCAGCTCGTGCGCCGCGTGGAGCCGGGCCATGGCCACGTGGAGGGTGGGTCCCCCTCTCCGGGTCTCCCCGTGGTCGATCACGTCGTCGTGGATGAGCATCCAGCTCTGGAAGGTCTCCAGCGCGGCGGCCGCCGGGAGGACCCGGGAAAGGTCCCGACCCCCCCCGAGGTGGTAACCGGCGAGGAGCAGGCAGGCCCGGAACCGCTTCCCTCCCCGGAGGGTGAACTCCCGGGCCGAGGCCATCAGGGGGGAGAGCAGACGGGACTCGCCGCGAGATGCCCGGACATGCTCCTCCAACACCTCCCCCAGGTACCGTTCGATGCGAGGCCGCTCCGCGAGGATCTCCTGAAGGTGCATGGAGGGGGTCGAGACGGTGGGCGGGACCTATAAACGATTGCGGTGCGCTCCCATTGACCGATGGCCTCCCGGGGGTTCGTCGCCCAGGTGGAGGCGGTGGCCGAGGCCTTCGGCCTTTCGCCCCAAGCGGTGAAGAACGAGCCGGAAGGGCTCTATCTAAGGACCGCGGACGGCCTCGTCTACGTCTTTTTCGAGGGTCCCCACGCAACCGACCGGCCCCGGTTGAGGACCCTCTTCGACCGGGCGAGAGAGGAGGGGGAGGCCCTCGTGGTGCTCTCGCCGGCACCGTTGCCCCCGGCGGACCACGACTTCCTGGTCGAGCAGAAGGTGGCGGAGGTCACCGGGGAGCGATACCGGCTCCTCCTGGTCAACCTGGGCCTGGACCCGGGGGAACAGGAGGCGCCCGCCCCGGGGGTCCTCCCGACCGCCTTCCAGCTCGACGAGCAAATGGCCCGGGCCCGGCACTGGGAGGCCTGGGGCCTGCCAGCCCTGGCCTTGCGCTTCTACGAGCAGGCGCTTCGCCTGAAACCGGGGTTCACCCCGGCGATGGTCGGGGCGGGGAACGCGTTCGCCGGGCTCGGGCAGTGGGACCGGGCGGAGGGGCTCTTCACCCAGGCCTTGAGCGTGAGCCCGGCACTCTGGAGCGCCCGGCTCGGGCTCGCCCGGGTCCAGGCCGGTCGAGGGCATCCCCGCCGGGCCCTCAGGATGATCCAGGAGCTTTGGGAGGTCCATCCAGGCGAACCGGTGGTCCAAGCCCACCTGGTGGAGACCCTTTGCGCCCTGGGGGACTGGAAGGAGGCGCTCCCTCACGTGCAGGCGCTGGTCAAGGCCAGCCCCACCGACCCGTACCTCCACGCCCTGTTGAGCCTGTGTCTGGCGGGGCGGGGGGCTCGGGAGGAGGCCCAACGGGAAAGGGAGCTGGCGGACCGACTGGGCATGACCGAGGAGCTCTGGTCGGGCCTGCGCCGGTCCCTGCCCCGACCCGCTCCCGGGAGCCGGGCCTCGGGGGTCGGCAACCCGCTATAAGGCCCGGGCGGTCCGGCCTTGCGGCCCCATGCGCGTGGTCTCCTTCCTTCCAAGCGCCACCGAGATGGTCTTTGCCCTCGGACAAGGCGGGCTTCTGGTCGGCCGGAGCCAGGAGTGCGACTACCCGGCAGAGGCTCGTGCGCTGCCCGTGGTGATGCGGGCCCGTTCGGCCTTCGACGGGAAGGACTCCCGGACGATCGACCGGATCGTCTCGGGGGCCCTGGCCCAGCACCAGGAGCTTTACCAGGTGGACGAGGAGCGGCTGCGGAAGCTCGCTCCGGACCTGGTCTTGACCCAGGACCTCTGCGCGGTCTGTTCCGTGACCCCAGGCACCCTCCAGACGGTGCTCGAGACGTTCTCCCCGAGACCGAAGGTGTTGACGCTCTCGCCCACCCGCCTTACGCACCTCTTCCGGGACCTGGAGGTCCTGGCCCGGGCCCTCGACGTGGCGGACCGGGGGAAGACGCTCTCCTCCGAGTCTCAGCGACGCCTCGCCCGGGCGCGGCCGGATCAGGTGCCGCCCGAACCGGTCCGGGTCTTGGTCCTGGAGTGGCTCGACCCTCCCATCGTGGCCGGCCTTTGGGTCCCGGACCAGATCCGGGAGGCCGGCGGGGTCCCGCTCCTGGCCCGGGCGGGGGCCCCGGGCCGCCGCACGGACTGGGACGCGGTCCGGGGGTTGGGGGCGGACCTTCTGGTCGTGGCCCCTTGCGGCTACCCGCTCTCCCGGACCGTCGAGGAACTGGCCCGGGTGCCCGCGCACCCCTTGGGGGACCTCCATCCGGCCCGGGGAGTATGGTTGGCCGACGAGGCGTTCTTCAGCCGTCCGGGGCCCCGGCTCCTGGAGGGGGTGGAGCTTCTCTCCGACCTGTTGAGCGGGACCGGCCGTCCCCGGCGGGCGTACGAGAACCGCGCGAGGCCGGCCTTCCGTAACCCCCTGTTCATGAACCGCGTCCCTTCGCGCCGCCCGCACTGAGGAGGGGGCCAGAAAGCATGTGGGGCCACAACGTCCCGCCCACGGCCGGCCTTCCGCCCCTTCCCCAGGGGCCCCGGTTCTCCCGGGTGGAACTGAGGCACATCGCCATCGCCTTCAGCGTCCTGACCTTCGACCTCTGGCTCATCTTCGATGGCGTCTCCCCGTACACGGCCGGGAGCCTCTTCGGCCACGGGCTCTCTCCCTCCACCACGGTAAGCCTCCTCTTGGGGGTGCCCGTGGCGGCGCTGGCCGCGGGGACCGGCTTTTTGGCCCACGAGATGGGCCACAAGTTCGCCGCCCAGCACCTGGGGCTCTGGGCGGAGTTCCGCGCGTTCTGGAACGGGCTCATCATCTCGGTCCTCTTCTCCGCGCTGGGCTTCCTCTTCGCGGCCCCGGGGGCGACGTACATCGCCGGCAGAGGGGACCGGGAGGAGAACGGGCTTACCAGCCTCGCCGGCCCGGCGGTGAACCTGCTGGAGGCCGCGGTCCTGGTGGGGGGGGGACTCGCGCTGGAGCGGGTCGGCGCGCTGTTCATCGCGAGCGTCCTCTTGCTGGTGGGGAGCATCAATGTCTATTGGGCGGCCTTCAACCTCATTCCCTTCGGCCCGCTCGACGGGGCGAAGGTCCTTCGCTGGAAGGCCCCGGTGTGGGCCGCCGTCTTTGCCGGGGCCGTGGCTTGGGGCGTGGCCCTCTTCCTTTTTACAGGGTTCCTCTAGAGGGAAGCCATGGACGAGACCGTCGCGTCGCTTCCCCAGGGAAGGATGCTGGTCGACCTGGGGTTCCGGGACCGGCACGGCCTCATCGGGACCTACCTGCTCCCCGAACCCGAAGGATACGCGCTCGTGGAGGTGGGCCCCACCAGTTGCCGGGAGCACCTGCTGGCCGGGCTCTCCCGTGCGGGGGTCGAGCCCCGTCAGGTACGCGATGTACTGTTGACACACATTCACCTGGACCACGCCGGCGGGGCGGGCAGCCTTGCCGAAGATCTCCCCGAGGCAACCTTTCACGTCCACGAGGTCGGGCTCCCCCACCTGGTGGACCCCCGTCGCCTCAACGAGAGCGCGCGCCGGGCCTGGGGGGAGGAGGCCCACGCGCTCTGGGGCCCCGTCATTCCCCTGCCGGCGGGACGGGTCCGGCCCCTGCGGGGAGGGGAGAGCCTGCCCCTGGCCTCGGGCGGGGAATTGCAGGTGCTCGCCACCCCCGGGCACGCCCGGCATCACCTGAGCTTCTTCGATACGAAGAGCCAGACGGTCTTCACCGGGGACGGGGCAGGGGTCTTAGTCCCCGGGGCGCGCTATATCCGGCCGGCGGTCCCGCCCCCGGATCTGGACGTCGAGGAGCTGCTCCAGAGCCTTGAGACCATGGGCTCGGTGGGGCCCACGCACATCGCGTTCAGTCACTACGGCGTCTACCCGGACGCCCGGGCCAGGCTTAAGGAGGCGGCGGAGGCGGTCCGCCGATGGGAGTCCCTCGCCCTTGAGGCGGCCCGCCGGGACCCCCGCGTCGCGTCCCTGGTCCAGGCCTTCACCGAGGAGGAGCACCGCCATAGCCGGGAGGCGGGGGAGGCGCCGGACCTGGTGGCCCGGACGGAGGCCATCTCGGCGCTTCCCCTGGCCGCGGCCGGCTTCCTCCGGTATTTCCGTCAAAGAGGTCTGTTGCCCCCGGGACCCTGAGGCCCTGTGGAAGAGCTTCCCGCGCCCGCCCGGGACCGGGCCCTCCTCTCCCTGGTGGCGGCCCGGGCCCTCTACGCGTACAACTGGTACAACGTCGGCCCCATCCAACTCGCCGTCGCGGCCGGTCTGGCGGTCTCCTTCGGCACCGTGTCGGAGGCCCTTTCCCTGTTCCTCGTGGGCGTGGGCCTCTTCCAGGTCCCGGCGGGGATGCTCTCCCTCCGGTGGGGGGCCCGCCGGACCTCCTTGGCCGGCATCGCCCTCATGTCCGTGGCGGCGGTGGCGAGCGCCCTCGCCCCCACCTTCCTCCTCTTCCTGTGGACCCGGTTCCTGGTGGGTCTGGGGGCCGCCCTGTTCTTCTCGCCGGCCATCGGGCTGGTCGCCCGGTACTACCAGCAGGGCGGGGGCCGGGGGTTCGCCATCGGCCTGTACAACGGCGCGTTCAACCTGGGAGCCGGCATCGCCGTCTTCGTGGCCGCGCTGCTGGCCGGCTGGATCGGTTGGCGGGAGAGCCTCGCCGTGGGCGGGCTCCTCTTGGGGGCGGTGACCGTGGAGAACGTTCTGGTCCTCCCCCGGCTCCCGGAACCGGGGGTTCCCCTCGCGGCGATCGGCTCCCAGACCCGGGCGGTGCTCCAGGAGAGGGCGCTCTGGGTCCTGGGAGGCGCCTTCCTGGGGTTCTGGGTGGCGGAGTTCGCCATCGCCCAGTACTACGTCCCGTGGGCGGTGACGGTCCTCCATCTGAGTCCCGCGGTGGCCGGGGGCATGGACGCGGTGCTGGTCATCTCCTCGGTGGTCGGAGGACCGCTGGGAGGTTATCTCGCCGAGCGGGTCCGTCATCCGAACCGGCTGATGGCGGCCTCCGCCGGGATCACCGCCCTGGCCGCGGCCGCGATCCCCTTCGCCCCTCCCTGGTCCCTCTGGGGGCTCGCCGGTCTTTACGGGGTCTTCGTGGGCGTGGTCTTCGCCGGGATCTACCTGCTGGCGGCGCAGCTCCCCCGGATCTCCCAGGAGCGGATCCCCCTCGCGGTGGGGCTGGTGAACGGGATCCAGGTCTCCGCGGGGAGCCTGGTGGTGGTGGCGCTCGGCACCACCGTCTTCGGGGCCCAGGACTACACCGCGGGCTTCCTCGCACTGGCCTTCCTCACGGTGGTGTCCCTGCCCCTCCTTTTGGCGCGGCGGGGCCTCTCCCCGGTCCCCTTGGCCGACGCGTGAGCCCGAAGGCCAGCGGGGGGTCCCGGGAGAGGCCGGAGCGACGCGCGGACGCGAAGGTTTAAGCCCGCGTGGTCCACGCCTGCCCCGGGGGGCGGCATTGTCGACCAACGTGGCGGACGGGGCGACCTCGGAGAACATCATCGGCCGGCTGGAGAAGGAGCAGGTCCGATGGCTGGACCTCCAGTTCGTGGACCTTGCCGGGCTGCTCCAGCATGTGACCATGCCCATGCACATGCTGGAGGCGAGGCACTTCGCGGAAGGGATCCCCAAGCTCGACGGGAGCTCGATCCGAGGCTTCACCGACATTCACGAGTCGGACATGCGTCTCGCTCCCGACGTGGGGACCCTCCGGCTGCTCCCGTGGTACAACCCTCCCCACAAGACCTACCGCTTCATCTGCAACGTCTGGGAGGGGTACCGGCACGAACGCTTTTCCCGGGACCCCCGCTATGCGGCGGAGCGGGCAGTGGAGCTGGCGCGGTCCCGGGGCTTCGACGAGACCTACTGGGGACCGGAACTGGAGTTCTTCGTCTTTGACCGGGTGAAGATCGACCCGTCCCCCTTGGGAGCGACCCTCCCCGGGTCGGGCAACGGCTATGAGGTCCACTCCGTGGAAGCCCCCTGGACACAGGGCGAGTTCAACCTGCTCCCGTTCGCCATGAAGGGGGGGTACTATGCCGCTCCCCCGCGGGACGGCCTGGCCGACCTGAGGAACGAGATCGGCATGGTCCTGGAGGACTCCTTCGGGATCCCGGTGGAGGCCCACCATCACGAGGTGGCCACCGCCGGGCAATGCGAGATCAACATCCGGTATGCCCCGCTGTTGGCCATGGCCGACGCCATCATGACCATGAAGATGGTGATCAAGCGGACCGCCCAGCAGTTCAATCGGGTGGCCACCTTCATGCCGAAGCCCCTCTACGGGGACAATGGCTCCGGCATGCACACCCACCAGAGCCTGTGGAAAGGCGGAAGGAACACCTTCTACGACCCGGACGAGCCGTACGCCGAGGTGAGCCAGACCTGCCGGTACTACATCGGCGGGCTCATGGAGCATTCCCGGGCGCTCACCGCCATCACGAACCCCACCACCAACTCCTATCGCCGCCTGGTCCCCGGCTACGAGGCGCCGGTCTTCATCGCCTGGGCCCGGGGGAACCGCTCCGCGAACTGCCGGGTGCCGGTCTACGAGAAGACCTTGGAGAAGTCCAAGCGCATCGAGTTCCGCACCCCGGACCCCTCCTGCAACATCTACCTCGCGCTTTCCGCCATGCTGGCCGCCGGGCTCGACGGGATCCAGCGAAAGCTCGATCCTGGGGACCCGGTGGACGAGGACATCTATCACCTGACCGCTCACCGGCGCCAGGAGCTCCGGATCCGGGAGCTTCCCGGCTCGCTGAAGGAGTCCCTGGATGCCCTGGAGTCCGACTCCAGTTTCCTTGCCGGCGTGTTCCCCAAGGACCTCCTCGAGCACTACGTGGCGCTCAAGCGGAAGGAGGCCCTCGAGGTGAGCCTTCGGCCCACTCCGCTGGAGTTCGCGCTCTACCTGGACGCGTAGGACTTCCGCTAAGGCCCCGGCAGGTCGTCCGGCTCGTCGGCGGCCCGGGCGCTCCCGGGCAGCGGCTCCCAGTTCGCCAGGTAGCGGCGGGGGTAGCTGCTCAACGGGTTCGGCGCCTCCCGCCCCTCGGCCCGGGCCAGCTGGTGCTCCAGGGCGTCCCGGAGGGGGTCATAGGCCGCCCCTTCCCACTCCGGGCCGGAAAGGCCGTCCAGAGCCTCCTTCAGCGGGCGTACCGACGCCCGGCCACCGGCCTCGAAAGCGGCCACCGAGGCGAAGAGCAGGTTCTCCCCCTTCCAGGGGGAGGGATAGACGGCGTAGCGCTCGGCCCGCTCCAGCGCCTCCTGAGCCCCGGCGAAGTGCTGGAGCCGCCGCTGCGGGTCCCGGGTGGAGAGCCCGAGCAGGTAGCTTCCCTGCCCCACGAACCACGGGCCGAAGCCGGGCAGGGGACAGAGAAGGAGACGGGGCACGACCGCCCGGCGGACCTCGTGGTGTTCCCCCCGGAAATGGTGGACCCAGGCCAGCGTGAGGAGGGCGTCATACCACCAGAACTGGTTGCGGCGGGTGCGCAGGATGGCCGGGTCCATCCACATGAGCGCCTCGTCGTACGACCCGAGGTCCAAGAGCGCCCGGCCCTCGAGGCTCTTCGCCATCCACCAGAGCAACGGGGGGGAGAGCCCCCGTCCGAGCATCTCCCGGATCCCCCGAAGGGCCAGGCTCGGTTGCCCGGAGGCGAGGGCATCCTCCCAGTGGGCGAGGCTCTCGGCCTCCACGGTGCCGAGCTCCCAGACCTCCCGGGGAGAACGGCCCTCCCCGTCGAGGAGCGCGATGGCGCGGTCGCGTCGTCCCAAGGACAGTTGCAGCCGGACTTCGCCTTCCATGGACGCCTCTTGGGGGTGGGGGCGCGGTGTTCCGGGCCCCCGGGGCTGCTAGATATACGCATTCCTCCGCATAAGCTCTGCGCCCCCCCGGGTCCGGCGGTCGGACCGGAGGACCTGGGGGCCCGCGGCCGGTTTCCACCCCCCTTTTAACCCGTCCGTTTCTCCCCGCGGACGCCCCCATGGTCGTCTTGAGCCTGCACGTGACGCACCGGGCCACCCCCCTCCCGGTCCTGGAGCGGCTCACAGAGGACAAGGCCCTCGTGCTCTCGGCGGAGATCCGGCGGCGCTTCCCCGGCGTGGAAGTGGTCTCCCTGCGGACCTGCAACCGCTTCGAGCTTTACCTGGAGGGACCGGCGGCGCTCCGCGGGGAGCTCCGGGCGCACCTCGCCTCGCTCAGGCTTGCCCCTGGCCAGTTCCTCCGGGAGGGTCCGGCGACCGTTCAACACCT
>JAKAVY010000061.1 GCA_021827405.1 Thermoplasmata archaeon | reverse complement strand
TCCCTCTCGCGCGCCCGCGGCCGGGATGGGGTAGTTTGGTTATCCTGGGGGACTGTGGATCCCTCGACCCGGGTTCAAAGGGAGCAGGGGACCCCCCCCCGCTCCGGAGAATCTCGGTCCCGGCCCTCCGGGTCTCCGCCGGGCCGGGCGGCCCTTCAGGGGGACGGGGTCCGGCCCCGTCCTGACCGGCCGGGCCGCGCGGGCGGCGGGGGGCGGCCGTGCCGCCCGCCCTGGCTCGCCCGGGCGGCCTCGGGCGGCGGGGGAACGCCCAGGATCCCGGGGAGGGCCTCGGGGAGCCCGTCCAGCGTGTAGGCGGCCCACTTCGCCCCCCACCGGGTCAGGTCTCCCGGGGTGATCGACCAACCGGGGAGATGGCAGGCCCGGCCGACCGGCACGACCCCGGGCACGGTCCGGGCCACCTCCATATCGAAGCGGGAGTCTCCCACGAGGACCATGGGAAGGTCGGGCCACCGGGCGCGGTAGGCGCGCAGATGGGCCTCCTTCGTCCCCTGGCCGGCCCCCTGGACCTCCTCGAAGAAGAACCCCAGCCCCTCCCTTTCGAGGAGGAGCTCTGCCATCTCCCTTTCCCCGCCGGTGGAGACGACCTGGACGTAGCCCTGCCGGTCCAGGGCCTTGAGGAGCCGGGGAACCTCGGGGAAGAACGTGGCGTGCGCGTAGGCCCCCTTCACCTTGGCCTCGTGGAACTTCCGCGTGGCCGCCAGTTGCTCGAAGGGAGTGGCCTCCGGGTAGAGCTCCCGGACCTGGAGCTCGAAAGGTCTCCCCGTGGTCCTGAGGTAGTCCACCTGGGCCTTCGGTCGGGGGGTCCCGAAGGCCTCGTTCAGCACCTGGCCAGCGATGACGGAGACCGGGCCCATATCGTCGAGCAGCGTGCCGTCCAGGTCGAAGACGATCACCGCCGGTCCGGGGCGCGCGGAAGGCACGGCGCCTTAGGGGTCCCCGGCGGGATAATGGTTGCCGCAGGCCCGGAGGGGAACCCCCCCGGGCGTGGGCGAGCCTCTTAATTAACGGGCCCCCGTAAGCCGGGTCATGCATCCGAGCGAGGCGATCCGGGGCGGTCGCTCCAGCCTCCTGGAGGGACGCCACATCGTGGTGGGGGTCTCCGGGTCCATCGCGGCGGTGGAGGTCCCCCGGCTCGTACGGGAGCTGCTCCGGCACGGGGCGAAGGTGGACGCGGTGCTGAGCCCCGAGGCCCTGCGGCTGGTGACCCGGGAGGCGGTGCACTTCGCGCTGGGCCATCCCCCCGTGACGGAGCTCACGGGGGACGTGGAGCATATCCGCCTCCTGGGTCCCGGCCCCGGCCAGGCCGACCTGCTCCTTCTCGCCCCGGCCACGGCGAACACCTTGGGGAAGATCGCCCATGGGATCGACGATACCCCGGTCAGCACGTTCGCTTCGGTGGCCCTGGGGAACGGCCTTCCCATCCTCGTGGCCCCGGCCATGCACCAGGACATGGCCCGGAACCCCTTCGTCCAGGAGAGCCTCCGCCGGCTGGAGGCCCAGGGGGTCTCGTTCATCCCCCCGGTCCGGGAAGAGGGGGAGGAGAAGATCCCTCCTCCCGAGGTGGTGGCCGCGCACGTCCTTCACCGACTGGCCCGAGGACCCTGGGCGGGCCGCTCGGTGGTCGTGGTGGGGGGGGCCTCGGTGGCCCCCGTGGACTCGGTCCGCCATGTGGGGAACGCCGGCTCGGGCCGGATGGCGGTGGAGCTCTGCGTCCAGGCCTTCTTCCGAGGGGCCGAGGTCACGGCCTATCTGGGAGACCTGAGGGTCCCGGTCCCTCCCTTCCTCCCCTCGGTCCGGCGCTTCCGGACCCTGGCGGAGCTCCGGGAGCTGGTGACGGAGGATGCCGCAAAGCTCCGGTCGGCCTCGGCGGTCCTGGTCCCCGCCGCGCTGTCGGACTACGCGGTCAAGGCCCGGCCCGGGAAGGTCTCCTCGGAGGAGAGCCCCTCGATCACCCTGGCGCTCACCCGGGAGGAGAAGCTCTTGCCCCGCCTGCGTTCCGCCTGTCCTTCGCCGGCGCTCTTGGTGGGGTTCAAGCTGGAGGCGGTGACCGGCCCGGAGGCCCTGGGGGCCCGGGCGCGGGCCTCCCTGGAGCGCTACGGCCTGGATGCGGTGGTGGCGAACGGTCCGGAGGCTCTGGGTGCGGACGATACGTCGGTCCTCCTGGTCCGGGCCGAGGGGCGCCCCCATCGCTATCAGGGCCCCAAGGGGCAGGTGGCGGGGAAGCTCCTGGACGACCTGTCCCGGGACCTGGCCCCCTCGGTCAGTGGGGGAGCCCCTGTACGATCCCCAGCACCCCGTTCACGATGAACTGGACCGCCAGGGCCGCCAGGAGGAGCCCGAGGATGCGGGTGATGGCGGTGATCCCCACCCGGCCCAGATGGCGGAAGAGCCCCTGGCCGTAGCGCAGGATGAGCCAGGCGCTCACCGTGACCACGGCGATCGCCACGAAGATGCCCAGGAGGGAGAGCAGGTCGGACCCGGCGTTCCCCACGTAGACCATGACGGTGGCAATGGACCCGGGGCCGGCGAGGAGCGGGATGCCCAGCGGGGCCACGGCCAGTTCGTCCCTCCGCTGGATGGCCTCCTCCCGGGTGGCGGCGGGAAGCTTCTGGCCCAACTCCCCCCGGAACATGTCATAGGCGGTGAAGAAGAGTAGCAGGCCCCCGGCGATCTCGACGGAGAAGAGGGTGAAGCCGAAGGCGGCGAAGAGGTAGCGCCCGAAGACGGCGAAGGCCACCAGGACTCCCCCCAGGACACTGACCGCCCGTTCGACCATGGTCTGGCGGTCATGGACGTCGAAGTCGTGCGTGAGGGCGACGAAGAACGGCAGGGTCCCGATGGGGTCGACCACCACGAAGAGACTGGCGGTGGCGGCGAGGGTGAATGCGAGGGCCGACACGGGCTCGGGTCCGCCCCCGGGGTGGACCGACGGGTCGGGGGGACCCGGCTACATAAAAGCACGCATCCGGGGCCAAGGCCGCCCTGGGGAGCACGCAAAGGAGAATACCCCGAACCGGTTGCGCGGGCCGAAGGGGTAACCATGGTCCGGCTGGAAGAGTGGAGAGGCAAGGAGATCTTTCGCCGTTACGGCCTGCCGCTCCCGAAGGGGGTGTTGGTGCGTTCCCGGGAGGAGCTGGACCGGGCCCTGGACGCCGGTACCGTCCCCTTCCCTTGCGTGGTGAAGGCCCAGGTCCTCGCCGGGGGTCGCGGGAAGGGAGGGGCGGTGCGCTTTGCCGAGACCCCGGCCGCGGTCCGGGAGGCGGTGGGTTCCCTGCTGGGGACGGCGTTCAAGGGGGAGAAGGTCAGCGCGGTCCTCCTCGAGGAGAAGCTCGCCATCGCCCGGGAGCTCTACCTCTCCGTGACCCTCGACCGTTCCCGGCGCTTGCCCCTTTTGATGGCCTCCGCCTCCGGAGGGATGGAGGTCGAGACCCTCCCGGACGAGGCCATCGAGAAGGTCTGGGTCCATCCCATGGTCGGGCTGGTCGGCTACGAGCGCCGGAAGGTGGCCCGGACGCTCTCCCTTCCCGGTCCCGCCCAGGCCGACCTGGAGAAGACCCTGGACCGGCTCTGGCGGATCTTCCGGGAGGAGGACGCCGAACTGGTGGAGATCAACCCCCTGGCCCTGGTCGGGGAGCATCTGATCGCCCTGGACGCCAAGGTGGTGGTGGAGGACGATGCGCTCTTCCGCCACCCGGAGTACGAGGGGCTCCAGGGGGAGCTCACGGCCCTGGAGGAGAAGGCCCACGAGAAGGGCATCGCCTTCGTGGAGATCGGAGGCGACATCGGGGTGATCGCCAACGGGGCCGGGCTCACCATGGCCACGCTGGACGTGCTCTTGCAGGAGGGGGGCAAGCCCGGGGTCTTCCTGGACCTGGGGGGGACGGACGACCCCCGGAAGGTGGCCGAGGCGTTCCTGCTGATGACCGAGGCCCATCCCAAGGTGGTCTTCGTGAACATCTTCGGGGGGGTCACCCGGTGCGACACCGTGGCCAAGGGGCTTCTGGAGGCCATGGCCCAGGCTCCCCCCCGGTTCCCCCTGGTGGCCCGGATCCGTGGGAACAACGAGAAGGAAGGGGTCGCCATCCTAAAGGAAGGCGGGGTGGGCTCCTACACCGACCTGGCCGAGTCCGTCCGCCATGTGGTGGCCCTGGAGGAGGGCCGGGAACGGGCTCCCCCGCTCTCCGCGGCCCGGAGCGGGGGTGCCCCATGAGCGTCCTGGTGGGCGAGGAGACCCGGGTGGTGGTCCAGGGGATCACGGGCCATCAGGGTACCCTCCACACCCGGGGGATGCTGGCCTTCGGGACGAAGGTCGTCGCCGGGGTCACCCCGGGGCGGGGGGGCGGGACGGTGGAGGGGGTCCCGGTCTTTGACGCGGTGGAGGACGCGGTGCGGGTCACCGGGGCGAACGCCTCGTGCATCTTCGTCCCCGCCCCTTTCGCCAAGGACGCGCTCTTCGAGGCGGTGGACGCCGGGGTCCCGTTGGCCGTGATCATCACGGAGCACATCCCGTTCCACGACATGCTGGACATGCTCTACTACGCCCGGGCCCAGGGGACCCGGATCATCGGACCGAACTGCCCGGGGCTGGCGAGCCCGGGGAAGGCGAAGGTGGGCATCCTGCCCAACGTGATCTTCCGGCCGGGCCGGGTGGGGGTGGTGAGCCGGAGCGGCACGCTCACCTACGAGATGGTCAACTCCGTGAGCGAGGCCGGGTTCGGCCAATCCACCTGCATCGGGCTGGGGGGCGATCCGGTGAACGGCACCACCTTCGTGGATGCCTTAGAGCTCTTCCAGAAGGACGCAGGGACGGACGCCATCGTCCTGGTGGGGGAGATCGGCGGCGTGGCGGAGGAGGAGGCGGCGGAGTTCATCGAGGCGAAGGTGACGAAGCCGGTCGTGGGGTACATCGCCGGGCGTTCCGCTCCCCCGGGAAAGCGCATGGGCCACGCGGGGGCGATCATCACCCGGGGCCGGGGGACGGCCGAGAGCAAGGTCCAGGCCCTGACCAAGGCCGGGGTCCGGATGGCCCGCTTCCCCTACGAGATCCCCGACCGGGTCCGCGAGGCCGTGGCCACCCTGGGGGGCCGGTAGGATGTCCTCCCCGGACGGGACGCGTCCCCGGGCCCCCGCGGCCGAACCCCCCTGTATGGTACCCGGGTGCGGGGCGCTCTCGGAGCGGTCCCTGGCCCTGGCGGAGGCCCGGAAGGTCTTCCCCGCGCTTCCCGAGGGCCGGCGTGCGCACTTGTGCCGGGCGCACTACAAGGAGTGGAAGAAGGGGACCAAGAAGGAGCGCGAGCTCCAGCGGCTCGGTTGGTAGCGTCGCGGTAGGAAGGGGTTGGACGCGAAGGCGGGCCCGGGGGGAGTCCCTCACTGGGCCCGCATCTTCTGGGCGCGCATGCGGCGGCGCATGCGCTTCTTCCGCCACTTCCAGCGCATGTGCCCGCGCTTCTTCCACACCCGGGAGCTGCGTTTCATCCAGGAACCACCGATAGGGCGAGCGGCCCTACCGACCCCCCGTTATTAACGTTGCGGACCCGGCGGCTCCGGTAGTGCCACCGGGGCGCCCCCGGGGGCGCCCCGGCCGGCGCAGGGAGGGTTAATCCTCCGTCCTCCCTGGTCCGGGCATGCTCTCCGAGGAGGAGCTCCAGGGACAGGTGCTGACCTTCCGGGCCACGTCGTTCTCCTACGAGCGGCAGATCGAGGGTCCGGAGGGCCCCTGGGCGCTCTTCCACCGCCGCGAGACCGAGGCGATGGCGATGCTCCGGC
>JAKAVY010000060.1 GCA_021827405.1 Thermoplasmata archaeon | reverse complement strand
AACCCCTCCACCTCGCTGGCCACCCGGACGGGAGCCTCCCAGGTGGGAACGTGTCCGCAGTCCTCGAGGACCTTCAGTTCGGCCTGGCGGAGCCGGTCCCGGACCTGGGGAGCGGCCGTAACGGGCAAGATTTGGTCCTCGTTCCCCCAGAGGAGGAGGACCGGGGCACGCAAGCGCGGGAGAGGTAGGGGAGGGAAACCGCGGGCGACCCACGTTCGGGTGGTCTCTCGCGCGTTTCGGGCGCGTCGCGAGGCCTCTTCTGGACCCATCCGGGGGAAACAACCCGCGACCCGGGCCGGGTGGTGGAAGAGGACCCGGTTCATGGCCCCCGGGAGGGGGTAGGAAAGGGGATCGCCTTCCCGGCGGTCCGGGCCGAATCCCGCGGGAGCGAGGAGGACGAGGGCGCGGAACCACGCCGGCTCGCGCAGGGCGAGCGCCGCGGCCAGGTAGCCGCCCAGGGAGTTCCCCAGGACCACGCCGGGGGCAAAGCCGGCCGCGGGCAAGAATTCCGTCAACCGGGTCACCACGTCGGGGAGCGCCTCAAGCCCGGGGTCGGGAGGGGTGGCCCCAAACCCGGGTAGGTCGGGCAGGAGCACGCGGTGTCGGCGCGCGAGAAGGGGAAAGGCCCCGCACCAGGTCTGCCCCATGGCGCCGCCCCCGTGAAGGAAGAGCAAAGGCTCCCCGTCCCCGCCCTCCAGGTACCTCCAGGGCAGCCCCCGGACCAGAAGGTGGCGTTCGCGGACCCCGGGACCTAGCTCCGAAGGCTCATCCGCGGCGACCGTCGGGGGGCCGGGGAGGCCCCGCACTCCGACCGGGTCTTGGCCCGGGTCCTGGGGCACGTTCGTAGCAGAGCCTCCGCGGGGCGTCCGGCTCCCCCCGTCACCGATACGCCCAGACCACGGCCTGGTTGAAGAACCTCCAGGGGCTGTCCAGATGGACAAAGCCCGCCTCCCGGAGCCACTGGACCTCCCGAGAGAGGGGGACCGGGTGGTCAAAGAGCTCATGCTCGTGCCAGACCTTCTGGAGGCTGCCCGGGGCCCGGGCCGTGGCGGACCGGGGAGAGAGTCCCGAGGCGAGCGCACTGAAGCGCTCATCGAACCGGGAGTCCTCGGGGAGGTGGTCATCCCCGTCGCCGAAGTATCCTCCCGGGTTGAGCGCCGCGAAGACCCGGGCGAAGAGCCGCTGCTTCCGCACGTCGGTGAGGTGGTGGATAGCGAGACAGGAGACGATGACGTCGAAGGGCTCGGCCTGGGGGATCTCGTCGAGCTCCCCCACCCGGAGCTCTACCCGGTCCTTCCATCGGCTGAGCTTTCGCCGGGCCAGGGAGACCATGGCGGGAGAGAGGTCCAGCCCCAAGAGCCGGGCATGGGGGAAGGACTCGAGCAGGAGGGCCGTGAGGGTCCCCGTCCCCGACCCGAGCTCCAGGACCCTGAGGGGGCGGGTGGGCAGGTGCGGGACCCCCCAGGCCAGCATGCGGTGCAGCTCCGCGTACCGGGGCATGGTGGCCGACGCGTTCCGGTCGTAATGCCGTGCCTCCCGGTCGAACTCGCTACGGGGGCTGTGCCGAACACGGGAAGAGGGGACCATGCGAGCCCTCGGACACCGGGGGAGAGTTGAGCCTTTCGACGCCGGGGCGTGGCGACCGCGCCTCGGGACCGCGGGGCGAAGTCACATAAGGGGCCCGCCGTTCGAGGGGGTCGTGGCTCCGCTCCGGAGGGGCGAACGGTGAGGGGATCGGAAGGACGACCGACCCCGGGGGCCGGGCGTCGCGGAGGCGGACCGTTGAGGCCGCGGCGTCTCCTGGGGAGGTAAGCGGGTGGTCTACGATCCGATCCCCTGGAGCGCCAGCACCGCCGTGGATGCCTCCATCGCCATCCTGATGATCGGGGTGAACCTGTTCGTCTTCATCGAGTTCTTCCCCCGCGACGGTTCGAAACCCCGCCTCTCCCGGGCGATCCTGGTCGGGTTCGTGCTCGCCGCCTCGGCCGGCCTCTGGGCCACGGTCCTCACCGCCGTGGTGACCCAGAGCTTCAACGGTTGGACGGTGGCCCTCTTCGGCGTCAACATCATGATGATGAGCCCGTTCATCTGGGCGATCTCCCTCTTCCTTCGGGCCTCCACGAAGAAGGTGAGGGGTCGGAGTTGGGCCTGGCCGGCCCTCTTAGGCACGAGCCTCACCTTCAACGAACTGCTCATGGGGGCGACCTTCGTGGCCGGGCTCAACGGGACCGCCGCGCTCTTCCCGGGCGGACCGGTGGGCCTCGCGGTGGCCTTTGCGCAGTCCGTGAGCAACGTCTGGTTCTTCTGGGCGATGCTCGGGAACATGGTGGTGCTGCTCTACTGGGTCCCGCTCCCCCCGGCGGAGAGGGCCGTCTGGCTGGGGTTGGCGGCCACCGCGGCCGTTGGCCCCTGGGTGTTGGCCGACCCTATCGTGGGGGCCCTGGGGATGGGGGCCGTGATGCTCATCACGTTCCTGGTGGTGCTGCGCGAGCTTTCCCGGCCGACGCCGGCCTCCCCGATCTACCTGTCCTCGGTCACCAAGGTGGCCGTGGGATTCGCGGTCATGGTCGCCGGGGAGGCGCTCTCGCTCCTCTTCGCCCCGGCCTCCTGGTCCGGGGTGTTCTTCGCGGGGGCTGCGTTCGGGGTGATGGCCATCGAGGTGGCGCTGCTCATCCGCCGCCTGATCCACCCGGCCTTCCGGCCGGCCTCTGCCCGGGCGCCAGGGTCCGGTGCGGCGCCCCAGAGCGTCCCCGCCTCAGGGTAGGACCGCCACGGGCCCCCGGGACAGGTCCGGGGGGCTCGGACGGACCGACCCGGGGGGGTCCAGGGAGGAGACCGAAGAGGGTCCCGCCCGTCAGTGGAACGCAGACCGGAGGAACTGAAGCGTCCTCGGCCAGGCGTCCCGGGCCGCCTCGGCGTGGTAAGTGGGGGCGCGGGTGTCATTGAAGAACGCGTGTTGGGCACCGGGGTAGACATGATACTCGAAGGGCTTTCCCAGGGCGGCCATCCGCTGAGCGAAGGCCGGGACGCCGTCCGTGATGCGGTGGTCCTCTCCCCCGTAGAGGCCGAGAAGCCGGGCCTGGACCTTGGGGAGGTCCGCCTCCGGCGGGCTCTCCCCGTAGAAGATGACCCCGGCCGTGAGCTTCGGGTCCAGCGTGGCCAAGAGGCCCACCAGGGTGCCCCCCATGCAGAACCCTACCGCCCCGGTACGGGCGGGATCCACCGCCGGATTCTTTCGAAGCTCGGTCATCGCCGCCGCTAGGTCCAGGGCAAAACCCCGTCGGGTCTCGGGCTGAAGCACATGGAAGAGGGCCTGGGCGGCCGGCCGAGAAGCGGGGGGCTGGTCCTCCAGGCGCCGGGCCACCCGGGCCGGGTCCCGGAAGTCCTCGGGAGTGAGCGATTGCAGGAAGGCCCGCCCCTTCTGGATGTTCTCGGGGGTCATGACGGCGGCCAGTTCCCCGGTGAAGAGATCCGGCCCCACCGCCACGAAGCCTTCGGCGGCAAAGCGGTCGCAGACCTCCCGGATGTGAGGCGCGAGACCGAAGATCTCGTGGACCACCAGCACCAGCGGGGCCGGCGTCCTGGCCGGGAGGGCGCGGTACGAGTCGAGGGTCCGATGCGCCCCGGCCAGCTTGGTCATCCCCTTTTCCGTCATCCTACAACCCGCCCCCCTCATCGGGAAGGGCCTCATGACCGTTGCGGGCAGGAGGAAGACCGGGGGACCGGGCCACCGGAGGTCTCCTCTGCCTGGGCTCCGATAGGCAGAGGAGACCGGCAAAGAACCCTGCGGGAGAGACGCCAACCCTACCCGCGGGGGGGGCCGGACCGGCCGCGGGAAACGAGTGAGCTTGTCCGGAACTTGGGCCAGGGCGCTCCTCTGTAGGGGGCAACCTCCGCCAACGGGGCGGTCCTTGGAACCCGGATCAGGGCAAAAGGTGGAAGGAAGGAATCCACCGATAGGGGCCTTCGTGCCAAACCGTCCTCTCCAACCCTTATTAGTCCCTCCCGCGTCGGCGGAACGGAATCGTCTGGATGTCAGGTACGGACCCCTCTGGCTCGTTGCTCTCCGTCCTCACGCTCTCGAGGACCCGGAAGCTCATCCGCGGCGTGGTCGGTCGGAGCCTCGCGATCTCCATTGCCCTCGTCTACGGGTTCATCTCCCTCGTGGTGGGGCTCATGCTCGTCTTCGGCCCCACCGGCACCACTTCCACCCAGGTCGAGGTGATCACCAACCCTTACGTCCTGCAGTGGTGGAACTACCCCGCCGTCCTGGTCATCGCCCCAGGAGGGGTCCTGGAACTCCCCTTCTTCGACACCGTCTCCACGATCCTCGTCTCCATCGGGGTGGGGATCGGGATGTCCGCGGGGATCATGTTGGCCCGGCGGATCCTCCGGGAGCGCCGCCGGTCCCCTTCCGGCGCGGGGGCGGTCACGACCCTCGCGAGCCTGACGCCGGCCATGGTCGCCCTCTTGACCCTGGGAGCCTGTTGCTCCACCACCGCCGCGGCCGCGGCGGGGATCGGCGCCGTGGCCCAGGCCAGCGGGACGACCTACGCCTCGCTCCTGCTCAATTCGTGGTACCTCAACGTGTTCCAACTGGCGGTGCTCGCCTTGGCCCTCCTCGCCCAGGAGCAATTGCTCCGGATCTACGGTGGGGTCTTCGGCCTGGCCGAGCGGGAGGAGACCCGGGTCCCCGACCGGGCGTCGGGGCTGCGGAAGACCCCGTGGCTCCGGGGCCTGTTCCGCACCCTGCTGCTCGCCGCGGGGGCCCTCTGGACGCTCTCCTTCCTCATCGAATTGGCCGCCCCCGCCTCGGGGGTACCGTACTCGGGGATCGTGGTCAGCGGACTGCTGCAACGGCCCTTTGTCGGGCTCACCGCCGTGGCGATCGCCCTCCTCCCGGGGGGGATCCTCTCGCTGGCCTCGCGTCGGTCTTTACGAGGGTGGACCGTGGCCTACCGCGTCCTCCTCTTCGCCTGCGGCTTCTCCCTCGCCGTCGGGGTCCCGCCTCCGCTCACCGGCTGGGGCGCCTCCGGGCTGGTGAACCAGGCGATGGGGTTGGCCGGGGTCCCCGGTTCGTTCGGGGGCGTGTCTCCTTCCATCGGCGGTTCTACCCTACTGATCAGTTGGGTGTTCTTCCTGGGTCTGCTCGGGGTCGTTGCCATGTGGCTCTCGCTTCGGCCGGGACCTTTGCTCCGGCGCCTCGCGGGGCCCGGCCCTCCCACGGGGGCCCGCGCGGCCCCGTCCCTCTCCCCCAGCCTGGGCCGCTCCCCCGCCGGGGAGGGGACCCGGAGCCCCTCCGCCGCCCCCGTCTCCCTCTCCGACGTACCCCGCGTCTGAGGCAGGGGAAGGTAGGTCGTGGCGCCCTCCATCCTCGTCTTCGGGATCCTGGGGGGGGTGGCCGCGACCATGGCCACCATCACGGCCGTCCTGGTCAAGTGGGCCGCCGAGGCCCGGACCCGCACGTCGGCGGCGGTCGTACTGTTCCTCCTGGGCATGATGATCGCCATGCTGGGGGGAGCGCTGCTCTACTTCCTCCATCCGGGGTCCACGGGGCTGGTGGAGGGACTCTGGTTGGCGAGCGGCGCCATGTCCCTGACAGTTTTTCCCGTGGTCGTCACCTTCCTCAGGGATGCCCAGGCCCGGTTCGAGCAGAAGGAGGCCTACCGCCCCCCGGCGCTCCGGTCCCCGGGGTTGTTCGTCCTGGCCATCCTCGGGCTGGTGGTCTTGAACGAGTTCCTCATGGGTTGGACCTTCCAACTCGCGGCCGGGTCCCTGGTCCCGTCCGACGCCTCCTCTCCGTTGACCATCCTGGCCCTGGGGGTGGACTCCCCCTGGTTCATCCTTCCCATGGCGGTGGAGATGGGGCTGTCCGCCTACTTCCTCCGC
>JAKAVY010000023.1:27583-33125 GCA_021827405.1 Thermoplasmata archaeon | reverse complement strand
GTAACGAAACCGCCGCGTTCAAGAGCGAGAGCGATCCCCTTGAGCAATTCCTGTTAACTTGTACGCGGCGACCCGACACCCGGGAGATACTGCCGGCGGCCGATCTTTATCGATGCTTTCAAACCTGGGCCGCCCGGGAGGGCGAACGCGGGCTAGCAGATTGGTCGACCAGGCGGCTGACCGAAGAGCTTGTCGCGAGGGGTTGGACTCGGAGGAGGACAAAATCCATCCGGGGGTGGGAGTTTGCCAATTTGACCGACGAGGGTGCCCGTATGATAGGGGAGGTACGGCTCGTGGCCCCGCCCTCCTAGGGGGGGGCTTATGTGTCACCCGGACGGCCTACATCTGTCACCCGGGCCCGAAAAACGCCCAAATCCACTATCCTACGGATAGTGGCTTTTGTCATAAATTGCCCGCACGGGTCTCTCCCCATGAGTAAAAAATACCCACACGGGTTTACCTAACCCCACATCTGTCACCAAGTGTCACCTTTTCATGTCATCTCGATCAAGCCTGTTTTACTGACGTGAAAGGCGGAGCGAGCCCATGCCGGGTGACACTTGGTGACAGATTGTACCCCCCTATTGTTTCGCTAACCCTATGGAGAAAGGGGGGGATAAGTACATGTAGAGGGTAAGATAGGAAACATCTGTCACCAATTGTCATCTGTCACCACGATACCCGTATGGGTAGTGCTACGTGGCAACGTCGCTAGGGCCCCTTCCCGCCCTCCGGCCCGGTCAAATGGGTATTGCTCGCCCTGGGACTCGAAAGAGCGCCCGGGCCCGGGGCGCCTTGCCTCCTAACGCTTCGTAGGGGCTTGGAGCGGACCCGGCCCGATCATCAGCTCGGCGGGCATGGGGATCACGGGTCGAAAACCCTTGGTCAAAATTTGGCCAGAGGGTTTTCCGTCCTCTCCCACCCTCTTTGCCTCGCGGTCCTTGAGTCGTTCTGCCTTTCCGTTGCCGCTCCGTCGCGGCAGGGCGCTCGATCCGTCCGGGGGCCGCCCCGAGTAGGGCCCGAGTGCGCCTCATGGGCCCGGGCGGCCGTGCCTCCTCGGCCGGGCCCGCCTGACCGGGCGCATGGGCCTCCCCGTGGCAAGGTGCGTGCGAAGCAATGGGTTTCGGCGCACGCAAGGTCTATGTGATAGGTACGACTCATGGCACCATGCCTTTTTCACGTCGGCGAGCCACTGAAAACGACCTTGAGCGGGCCCGAGGGCAAGTGGCGAGGATCAGGGCGATGACGGCGGCCGGGGCCAGCGTCACCGAGTGTTCTCGGGCGTTCCGGCTTCCGGCGGAGGCTGTGGAGAAAGTCCTCGCCGAGGCGCCCCCCGAGCGGCCGTCGGGGGCCGACGTGGGCCCCGGGCCCGTGCTCCCGGGGCCGTCGGGGCTCCCGGGCCTCACCGGAGGCGGAGAGGTCGCGTCGTACACGTCTTCGATCCCGGGCTCGCCTACGGCCGTTCCGTACGGAGGAGTATTCACGCCACCTTCGACTGACTCATTGCTGTACGAAATCCTGATGGAGGCCGCAGTCTCACTCCCCCTTGCCCGCGGCATCGTCCGCCGGGCCCGGCACTTTCCGCCCGACGACATCGCTCGTTTAGAATCGATACTGTCGGATAGCGGGCTCTCCCCGGCGACGCGCCGGATGGTCCTCTCCGCCTATCGCGAAGAGCTATCGATTCCCGCCCCGCCCCCGAAGGCCGATCCGCCGGTCCCGGCGCGAGAGGAGGAGTCGGCGACGGCCCGGATGAGGCGAACGCTTCAGGAGAGCTTGGAATTGAAGCAGTTGCAGAAAATGCTTGCCGAAGTAGACCGCCCCACCGAGAGCGCCAGCCCGGAGATTGAGCGACTACGGGCCGAGAACGTGGCGCTGAAGGAGACCCTCAGGAACCACGAACTCGCGGAGGCGCTCAGTCGACAGCTACAGCCTTTGAGTGACCGGCTGGGAAGGCTCGAAGCGCAGAGCGCCCCGGCGGCCCTGACGAAGGACGACGTTGTGGTCAGGTCGTTGGACCGATCTCTCGGGGTAATCGCGGCAAAGGCCGCGGAGACCGGTGAACTGCGGAAAGGATTGATCGAGGCCGGCGCCCCGAAGGCGCTCCTCCAGGCGGCGCAAAAGGTGCTCAGTACGCCCGAGGAACGGGCGGAGATGCTCCTGCCCCCGACCCCGGAACAAATGCGCGAGTTCGCCCGTCGTGTAGAGGCGGGCGAGCGGATCGTCGGGGAGGAGGCGACCGAGGCCCCGGGCCTGATCATCCCTGGGAGTGGGCGGCCGTCCCGGGTTGGCCCGGAGGCGACGGGAGCTTAGATTGTCTCCTCGAAAGAGGGCTGCCCAACGTCGATGCGATGACATAGAGGGGAAGCGGCCGACCTTCAGCGAGTAACGCAAGGCATTCTCTTCGCTTCCGCCGCGAGGGGAAAGGGTTTAGATGTGTTGTCGTCGTAGTGGTGGTTATCGCAGGCGGGATTACCTATGCCTAGGGAAAGCGGAGGGAGGGCTCGACTCGGAGCGGTTCCAATAGCCCGTGCTCTCGCCGCCGTGGGGCAGGATTCAAAGAAGCCGTTCACCATGCGGACGCAGCCGGGCCGGTTCCGAATCCAGAAGACCGTCTACTTACTGCGGCACACCGGCTACCCTCCGGCTCAGAGCTACTCCTTCGGGCTCTATCACATGGGCCCGTACTCCTCCGAGCTTGCCGCCGCCTACTACGCTCTCAATGACGAAGGGCTGCGAGAAGCTTCGTCCCAACCCGCTCGAGACATTCCCGAGCCAACAAGGCTGATTCTTAGGGAAGCCCTTCAACGTTCCAATCCGTTCCTCGAGGGGCTCACGACGTTCCTTGATGTGAGGGGGGCCTGCCGGGACGAAGGAGCTGCCTGGAGGCAGGCTAGGTCCATCAAGCCGCACCTGACGCCCGAAGTCTGGGAGGAGGTTCGGGGATTCCTCACTGCTCACCCGGGGCTCATCAAGCCCATCTAGATACTTGCTATCTGCGGCCCATCCTCCTTAACCAGGATGTGGATAAGGACCGCCTTAGGGCCGCTCGTCAGTTGTTGCGTTCTCGAAGAGGCATCAAACTTTGCGCCTCTGTCGGCACCCTAGGTGAGATATGGGTCAAAGCAGCCGGTCCATCCTCGGGGAATCCGGTTTCAGCGACGGACTTGTGCATAATGACCGACACGTTTGCCCAGCTCGTTCGCCAGGGGAAGCTCGCTGTCTGTGGCCTTGGCCAAACCCAAGGGAATCAGGGCTTCCTAGATGTAGCGAAGGAGGTCCGCGAGGCGAACGACCGCATCGGAGACATGGACGTCATTATCATAGCATCAGCTTTGAACTGTGGTGACTGTATATTTTTTTTTACGGACGACAGGGACATTTTAGTGAGCGAAGAGCTCACGAACGTCGCGAAGAAGCACCACGTAGAGATCCAAGACCCAACCAGCGTGGGGCAATCGTAGTCTCGTTGGGCGCCAGAGAGATACCCCCGTAGGCAGACGGAGTACCTTATCGGCCCGGCCTTCTCCCCCGAATCATGCTCACTATCGTCGAGGCCATCCTCGCAAACGTCCGAGCGCGCTTCGCGCCGCAGCCGCCCCCGCCGATGCCCCTGCCGCTTTCGCCGGCGTGGTTCGCTGAGCAGAGCGCGGCGAGGGAGGCCGCTACGGAGCCGCGGACCTTCGCTCATCGCGAGTTCGCGACGGCCCCGCCCCCGCCGGAGCGTGCCTTCTCAATTCGGGAGTTCGCAATCTCGGCCCCCCTCCCCGAGGTCGGGCCCGACCTCAACCTAGTCCGGTCTCCGATGGTGGTCCCGCCTGGGATATCGTTCGACTAAGCCGTGCCCTCCTCGCGCCGTCCCCCGCCCGACGCTATCGGGGAGCTCGATCTGCCCGGCCCGCTCCCGTGCGGGTGCCTCGCCGGGTATTTACTCCAGGGTGGCGAGATTTTCGTGTGCGGGTGCTGCCGGCATCGATGGATCAGGGCCCACGATTCGAAAGGACGCGGCGCGAGATGGGCCCGTTGCCACATCGGGGATCATCGGGCCCGCGACCCCGTCATCGCGAGCTTGTGGCCGACGCCGATCCTTCGCCCGTCGGAGTCACTCGCCGAGGAAGCATCCGTGCGGTAAGCCTTCGTGCCTATGGCACCGTGTCCAAATCCCGTAGGACTCCTGCCCGGGCTCGAGGCCCGGTTGCGAAGCGGCGTAGTGGTCGCTGGGGGGGCATCCGCACCGGGCGCACCGACCTTCACGGTCGACCTTCATAACTATCGAGAAGGGAGGCGGTACCGGGCGCTTTTGACGGCGTAGGTAGGCGACCAAGGCCCGGTAGGTGGAGCGGGTCACTACGGTCCTGCTCGCCGGGTCCAAAGCGTAAAAGTGGTCCGGGTAATCGCAATAGATGCTGACCTTGCGACCGTGGATTACCACGTCCTTCCAAAGCAACCCACTCGGCCAGGGACGATCGCTCATGCCGGCCTCTCGACGACGAACTTGGAGCCGTTTACCGGCATGCGGGCGACCCACCCATCGGCGAGGTACCGGGGCAGCTCCTCCTTCGCGATCACCTGCTGTTTGGGGCCCGCCTGACTCGCGGCCTTGGAAGCTCCCTTGCGGATCGCCTCGATCACGACCGCCGTGTCCGTGAGGTCGATCTTCCCGACCTCCTCGTCCGTGTAGTAGGCCGAAAGGAGGACCCGGAACGCCTCGGTATTCCCCCCGCCCCGGGCCGTGGTCGGCACCGTGGAAAGGTAGGGCTCGCACCGACGGTAGGCCTCCCGCATGGAATCGATGAGGCTATCGGGGAGCCGCGCCCTGCCGGTGGTGTAGTGCTGCTCGGTAACTCCCCCACGGTGACCCATCCAATATTCGCTATAGTCCCGGGAGACTTTTCCCGCGTTCTGGGCCTCCAGCAAGGGGGAGGCGAAGTACGACCGCAGGACGTAGGGGCGGGCCGGGATCCCGGCCCGCCGCAGCGCAAGCCGCACCTGGTCACCTACGTTCATGGTCCGAATGAACTTCTTGTCGGTCCGGTACGGGTGGATAACGTCGGTGTCCGGGCCGAGCTCCTCCCTCTTCTCCAAACGCGCTTGAAGGACGCTACGCAGGTACTCGACCCCCTCCTCCCCGAGGAACGTGTAGTAGGCGTGCCCGGCCTTGGAGTTCGTGGCCCGGACCCTGATTCGGAGAGGAGGCTCTGGAACCTCGAGCCTGCCGCCCTGAACTTTTACGCCGACAAGGTCGGAAATCCTGAGGCCGTCGTTGCCGAGATAGTTCCCGATGGCCCCGGGGCGGAGCCCTGAAAAGGCCATCAGGGCGCAGGTGAGGCGCTCGTTCGGGGTGGCGGCCATCAGGGCGGCCCGGAGTTGGGCTGGCGTGGGAATCTCCTCCGATTCGAGGCGTTCCGAGATCCCGGTCACCGGGATCTTGACGGGAAGGCTGGCCTTGCGTCCGTGGTGCAAGAGCCAGGAGCGTACGGCCTTCAGGCTGGACTCGATGTACGATCGGGCTCGCCCTTTCCCAGCATGCCGGTCGACGAAG
>JAKAVY010000023.1:0-27573 GCA_021827405.1 Thermoplasmata archaeon | reverse complement strand
CGGTCTAGAAGGCGGCCAGGCGGCGGCGGTACACGTCCGCGGTAATCCGGGAACCATTGGCGGTGTTTCGGTACCAGGCCAGCAAGGCCGAATCGGTCGGTGGAGAGCCCTTGGGGGCCATGGAATGGGTCAGGCCACAATAGGTCTTATACCTTTATGGGGACGGGCCTGCAGGGGTTCGAACCCTGGACCTTGCGGTTAAGAGCCGCCTGCTCTACCGACTGAGCTACAGGCCCGCGGCCGGGGCGAGAGGCCCCAGGCTTAAAGGATGCTCCCGCCGCCGGCAACTCTCCCGTCAAGGAGAGGCCGCGCCTTCCCGTCCTGGAGCGGCTTTGGTCGCGTTCCCGCTCCCTTGGGCCCTCCGGACCCGGGGCCCCACCCGCTTCCTCCCGATCGGACCGGAGGGGTGGGGCCCGGGCGCGACCCTTCCTGTGAAGGCCAGCGGGAGCCAGAGCACCCCCGTGACCTCGGCACCCGTGTTCACCAGGAGGACGGACAGGGATCTCTGGAAAGGAGGGTACCCCCATCCCAGGCCCAGGTACCAGACGGCCAGAAGAAGGACGAAGGCGAGCGCCACCGATAGAGTGAGGGAGTCGAGGCCCCGGCCCTCCCAGCTCGCGACCGCCAGCCCCGCCACCACGAGCTCCACCAGAAACCGGGTGCCGTACCCTGGCCACCCGGACGTCGGCAGCCCGGCGGAAGGGACGAGCCGGCCCAGCCCACCGGAGGTGAGCGCAAAGGCGAACGCATAACAGGCCTCGTAGGCACCGAGACCGGCCAAGGCGAGGACCGCGGAGCCGACGTAGCCGGCGCCCCGGCGGAAGACCAGGAGGAGGGTGACCACCAGCGCCACCCCCGTGAAGAAATAGTACCCGTCCCAAGCGAGGGGGAGACCGTACCCCCAGGTGACCCGGAGGGTACGTTCTCCCGGGCCTGGAGGAGACCCGGGGCCATCAGAGCGAGGAAGCCCCCGGCCACGGCCAGGTAGGCGACCACGCCCAGGCGCGCCCTTCCGGTCGGGAACCGCCCCCACAAGCGCGGCCCTGCGGGCGGGCCCCTCCTTGCCCTCCCCGGCCCCCCAGCCCTTCGCCGGGGGAACTCCTCTTCGACCCCTTCCGGGGCCGGGCCCCCGGGTCCCCGCTCCCCCGCGCGGAAAGGGGCCGCCGAGCGCTTCGGATGGCCCGGGTGAGGGATCTCCCTGGCTCCCCTGCGATCTCGTCGGACCGTGGCCCTCGGGGCGCCCTATCCCCGGGTCCGCGCCGGGGCTGACGTCGCCGAGGTACGGCGACGTTCGTGTCGGCGGCGGGCGATGGCCTCCGAGACATCCCCCTCCACCTCCAAGAACCCCCGGTCCAACCGGGCCTCCCAGTCCGCGTCCATCTCCTCTCCGCGAGCCTCGGCCTCCGCCCGCGCCCAGGCCTTCGCCTTCCGGGCGGCCCCCGCCGATCCCTCAGGAGGACGCTTGAAGAGCCGGAGCTCCAGGTAGCGCTGCAGCGCCTCCTCCAGGACCGAACCCTCCTCGTATCCCGGATCCCCCTCCGGCTCCTCCCGGGGGGGACTGAGCGGTCCTTCAGCTCTCGGAGACGTGATACCCCAGGGCCTCGAGCTTCTCCCGGGCGCGCTTTCCGTGGTCGCCCAGGAGCACGATCTCCCCGTCCTTGGAGGCGCCCCCCGTGGCCAACGAGGTCTTCAGGCGTTTCGCGATGTCCGCCAGGTCCGCGTCCTTGGGGAACCCGGCGATGACCGTGGTCGGCTTGTTGTACCGGCGCCGCTCCACCCGTACCGTCAGGACCGCTTCTTCCCGGTCCAGTTCCTCGGTGATCTCCTTCAGGGGATCGTAATCCTGCACGGGCAGCAGAGGAAGCCTCCGGGCCTATAAGATAACGCAGGGGCCGTCTTCCGTGGCTGGGGTGCTCCCGGCGTTTATAAGCCCGGGGGAGCCGATACGACCAAATAACCCCCCTTCCGGTACAAAGGGCATGGGCGGACCGGTGCGTCCCCGCTGGAAGGCCATCGTCCTGGGCCGGGACCCGCTCTTGCGTTTTCTCGTGAGGGAAGCCCTCCAGACGGAGGGCGTCGGGACCTTCACCGATGTCGCGGGACCTCAACAGGTCTCCCCGCAGGCCCGCCTGGAGGGCACCCGGGGCGTGGTGGTCCTCTGCCTGAACGGCCCCTCCGACCGATGGCAACGGACCATCGAGGAGACGCGCCAGGCCCTTCCGGACGGGAGGCTCGTGGCCGTGACCTTCGGCAGCCCGGAGAACCTTCCCGGGGCGTTCAAGACCGACGGAAGGCTCGGGGCGGATGCCCTGGTCTTAGGCCCGCCGAGCGCGGCGGCCCTGAAGGAGGCCGTCCTCAACGCCCGGGTCTCCCGGCCGCAGGGGCAGCCCCGCCCCGGACGTCCCCAGGGCCCCCCGGACCGGCCGGGGGCCGGTTCGCCAAGAACTTTATGAAGACCGCCCTCCGTGGCCGCCAGGACGGGGGGTCTCTACGGCATTTTTCGTTGACCTGCTCGACGATCTGGGTCTCCTAGTCTTCACGCTCGCCTCCGCCGGCCTCATCCTCTACCTGCTCTACGCCATGCTCCGGCCTGAACGCTTCTGAGACGGGGGCCCAGGCCGATGATCCCGTGGCAGGACTACCTCGACGTGGCCCTCACCCTCTCTGTGGTCCTCGCCCTCGCCCCCGTCCTGGGCCGGTACATGGCCCGGGTCTACACCGACCGCCCGACCTTCCTCGACGGGCTGCTGGGCCCGGTGGACCGGGGGCTCTTCCGCCTGCTCGGGGTCTCCCGCCGGGAGGAGATGGGGTGGAAGGAGTACGCGGCGAACCTCCTCCTCCTCAACGCCCTCGCCCTCGGGGCCGTCTTCGTCCTCTTGGTGACGCAGGGCGGGCTCCCGCTCAACGCCCTCGGGGCCCCCAACATGAGCTGGGACCTGGCCTTCCACACGGCCAGTTCCTTCGTCACCAACACCAATTACCAGCACTACGTCCCGGAACAGCAGCTCTCGCTCTTCTCCGCCCTCTTCGGGCTCCAGACCCTGATGTACGTCTCCCCCGCGACCGGCCTCTGCGTCTTCGTCGCCTTCAGCCGGGGGTTCCAGCGCCGCGACGGCACGGTCGGGAACTTCTACGTGGACTTCGTCCGGACCTTGACCCGGGTCTTCCTTCCCCTCGTCGTCCTGGGCACCTTGGGGTTCCTCCTGGCCGGGGTCCCCGAGACGCTGGCCCAGAGCGTGACCGCCTACTCCCCGCTCGCCGGCGCCCAGGTGATCCCCTTGGGCCCCGTGGCAAGCTGGAACGCCATCATGCTCCTCGGGACCAACGGGGGGGGATACTTCAACGCCAACCTGGCCCAGCCCCTGGCGAACCCCACCGCCGCCACCCTCCTCCTCGGGGTGGTCCTCATGCTCCTCATCCCCCTTTCTACGCCCTTTGCCTTCGGCAACCTCATCCGGCGCCCGGGAGAGGCCTACCCCTTGGTGGTCACCGCCCTGGCCATCTTCCTGGTGGCCCTGGGGATCTTCGTCTACTTCTCCCTGAACAACCCGTTCCTCCCTCCCACCATCTCCCAGGCGCAGGGATTCCTTTCGGGGGCGGAGGCCCGCTTCTCCCTACCCGAGAGCGCCCTCTTCGAGGTGAGCTCGATCTATTCCAACACCGGGGCGAGCGTCATGGCCATCGGCGCCCTCACCCCCTGGGCGCAGAGCTCGTTGCTCTTCGGCATGTTCCTCCAGGCCTCCCCGGGGGGCGATGGCACGGGGTTCGGCATGCTGCTCATCTACGTGATCCTGGCGGTCTTCGTCGGGGGCCTCATGGTGGGGCGCACCCCGGAGTACCTGGGGAAGAAGGTCGGCCGCGACCAGGTCAAATGGTCCGCCGCCGCCCTCCTCTCCCATCCCTTCCTCATCCTCATCCCGGTGGCGCTGGCGGTGGTCTTAGGCCTGGGGTTCTCCCCCGGCACCCTCGATCCCGCCACGTTCACGAGCATCTTGTATGAGTTCACCAGCGAGGCGGCCAACAACGGTTCCGGCATCGGCGGGATCGCCGACACCACCGTCTTCTACAACGTGGCCGGGGCTTTGGTGATGCTCATCGGACGCTACCTGCCCATCCTGGCCATGCTGGCCATCGGCGGCTCCCTCTCCCGGGAGGGCCCGCAGCCCCCCGGCCCCGGGACCTTGAGGACGGAGTCCCTCACCTTCACCATCTACCTCATCCTCTTCCTCATCGTCATCGCCGGGCTGCTCTTCCTGCCGGTCCTGGTACTGGGCCCGCTCTCCCAGTTGGGGTGAAGGAACCATGCCCGACCCCCCCCCGATCTCTCCGGGCGCCCGGGTGAGCGTCCACCGACGGCCGCACACCAGCGCGGGCCGGGTGCTGCGCTCCTCGCTGAGGATGTTCGATCCCCGGTTGGAGGTGCACAAGCCGGTGATGTTCGTGGTCTACATCTTCTGGCTGTACACGGTGGCCCTCCTGCTCCTTCCCTCCGTCTTCCCCGACGTCCCCTCCACCCCCGTGGACCGGGTCTACTACCTGGGCCTGGTGGTGATCCTCTTCCTCACCCTGTGGTTCTCCCACCTGGGCGAGGCGGTGGCCGAGGCCCAGGGACGGGCCCAGGCGGAAAGCCTCCGGCAGGTCCGCAGCGGGACCCAGGGGCGGCAGGTCCTCCCGGACGGCCGCCGGGTCTGGGTCCCGGCCAGCACCCTCCACCAGGGGGACACGGTGGAGCTCCGGCCCGGGGAGGTGGTCCCGCTCGACGGGGATGTGCAGCACGGGGCCCTGGTCATCGACGAGTCCATGATGACCGGGGAGAGCGAGCCGGTCATCCGGGAGAGCGGAGGCGACAAGACCTCCGTCCTCGGGGGCAGCCGCGTCCTCCAGGGAGTGGCCCAGGTGAGCATCACCTCCCGCCCCGGGGAGAGCTTCCTCGACCGGATGATCCGGCTGGTGGAGGGGGTCCAGCGGGAGAAGACCCCCAACGAGCTCGCGCTCACCATCCTGCTCGCCACCCTCACCGTGGCCCTCCTGGTGGTGATCACCACCCTGGCGTTCTTCGTCCGGACCACCGGCGGTGGGCTGGTGGACCTGGGGACCCTGGTGGCGCTGTTGGTCTGCCTCATGCCCACCACCATCGGGGGCCTCCTGCCGGCCATCGGGATCGCGGGCGTGAACCGGGTGGGGCAGGCGAACATCGTGGCGAAGAGCGGGCGAGCGGTGGAGGCCGCCGGCGACCTAGACGTGCTCATCCTGGACAAGACCGGGACCATCACCATCGGGAACCGGCTCGCTTCCGAGTTCCTCCCGGCCCCGGGCGTGGAGATGAAGGCCTTCATGCAGCTGGCGCTGCTCTGCTCCGCCTTCGACGACACCCCCGAGGGGCGCTCCATCGTGCGGCTGGCCACCCGTCGGGGGGCCACCGTGGAGAAGCTCGACCCCACCCGGATCCGCCTCATCCCCTTCACCCCCGAACGCCGGGCCAGCGGGCTGGTCCTGCCCGACGGCCGGGAGCTCTACAAGGGGGCCCTGGACGCCGTGGCCGCGCTGACCGGGGACATCCCCCGGGAGCTCCGCCAGGCCGCCCAGGACGCCTCCCGGCAGGGGATGACCCCCCTGGCCGTGTGTGAGAACAAGCGGGTGGTGGGGGTCGTGCTGCTCAAGGACGTGGTCAAGCCGGGCATCCGGGACCGGCTGAGGGAGCTTCGGCTCATGGGCATCCACACCATCATGTGCACCGGGGACAACCGGCTCACCGCGGGGGCCATCGCCCGGGAGAGCGGGGTCGACGAGTTCATCGCCGAGGCCAAGCCCGAGACCAAACTGGCCGTGATCCAGCGGGTGAAGCGCGAGGGCCGGCTCGTGGCCATGACCGGGGACGGGACCAACGACGCCCCGGCCCTCGCCCAGGCGGACGTGGGGCTCGCCATGAACAGCGGCACCTCGGCGGCCAAGGAGGCCGGGAACATGGTGGACCTGGACAGCGACCCCACCAAGCTCATCGAGGTGGTCTCCATCGGCAAGCAGCTGCTCATCACCCGGGGGGCGCTGACCACCTTCTCCATCACCAGCGACGTGGCGAAGTACTTCGCCCTCCTCCCGGCGATCTTCGTCACCGTGCCGTTTTTGAACCTCCTCGGCCTCGCCGTCCCCCAGGTGGCGGTGCTCGCCACCCTCTTGTTCAACGCCCTGACCATCCCCCTGCTCATCCCCCTGGCGCTTCGGGGGGTCCGCTTCCGCCCCCGGGCCGCCTCCGACCTGCTCACCCGCAACCTGGTGGTCTACGGCTTGGGCGGCCTCGTCCTCGCCTTCGTGGCCATCAAGGTCCTCTACGTGGGGCTGGAGGCGCTCCTCGAGGAGCCGGCCGTCCACAACCTCCTTCTCCTCCTGGAACGTTACCTCTCGAGGGTCCCATGACCGAACCGGAAGCGGTCCCATCCCCGCCGGTCACTCTCATCCCCACGAGCCCGGTGCCGGCCCGGGTCCCCCCGGTGGCCCCCCCGGACGAGGGCGCCCGCCGGATCGCCCCCGAGCCCCCGTTCCGCCGCCCCCAGCTGCGGGCGGGAGTCGTGGCGGTCCTCGCCACCATGCTCCTTCTGGGGGTGGGGTTCAACGTGGTGGCCAGCCTGGGGGTCGCCGGGGTGAGCCCGGGGAGCGCCCAGGGCCCCTTCTTGAAGAACCCGAACGGCACGCTCGAGGTCTCCCGTCTCCTGGGGGTGAACATCACCAGCCCCGAGCTCTTCTGGCTCCGGCCCAGCGCCACGGATTACCAGCCGTTCTTAGGGGCGGGGGACAACGGCTTCTACGGGCCCACGGACCCGGCGCTGCTGAACGAGACCGCCGCCTACGCCGCCGAACTCGGTCTCACCAACGTGACGGTCCCGGTCGACCTGGTCACCCCCTCGGCGAGCGGCCTCGGCGCCGACGTGACCCCCCAGGCCGCCCTGGTCCAGATCCCCCGGGTGGCGAACATGAGCGGGTTGAACCAGAGCGTGCTGCTCACCCTGGTCAACCAGGAGATCGTTCCCCCGCTCTTCTCCTGGCTGGGCACGCCCTACGTGAACGTGGTCCTTCTGGACCTGGCCCTCCTGCCCCTCCTGCCCCATCCTCCCGCCCCGCTCCCCGGGAGGCGCTGAGGTCCCGTGTACCGCCGGCTGCTCATCCCGGTGGCCACCCCGCAGGAGGTGGAGCCCCTCATCCGCTTCGGGGCGAACCTGCTCTCCCCGGGCGGGGAGATCCGCCTGCTCCACGTGATCCCCACCGTGGCCATGCCCGAGCTCACCCGGCAGTGGCGCGCCTCCGTGAACATCGTGATCCCGGCCCACGAGACCGGGGCGGCTTTGGACCTCCCGGTCGAGCCGGAGGTCCGGGCCGCGCGGGACGTCCCGGGCGAGATATTGGACCTGGCGGAGAGCCATGGCACCGACGGGCTGTTACTGGTGCTGCGGGGGGACCGGAGACGGGGGAACCCCTTCGTGGGACACACCGCCACCGCCCTCCTCCAGCACGCCCGCTGCGACGTGATCATCGTGAACCGGCTCGCCCTCACCGGCGCGCGGGTGTCGAGGATCCTCCTCCCCACCTTCGGGCCCCAGCCTCCCCGAAAGGCCCTCCAGCTCGCGGAGCAGCTGGCCGTCCGGGAGGGGGGCATCCCCATCGTCTCCCTCCTCCTCTCCTCCCGGTCGGGGGGCGCGGCCGGGCCGGGGACGGAGACCCAGGGGACCACCGCCCGGGGGATCCCCCACCGGCTCACCAACGTGCTGCTCGCCCCGGCGCTCTTTAGACGGAGGCGCGCGGACCCGGAGATCCTCCTCGCCGCGGCGGCCCGGGAGCGCTACGGGCTCATGGTCCTCGGCGAGGACGGGCAGCAGGACAGCGGACCGCTCCTCACCCGGCGCTTCCTGGAGGAGCTCTTCAGGACGGCCCCCTGCCCGGTGCTCACCTTGAAGGGCTGACCGGGGCCAACGGGAGCACGAGAGGGTCCCCCGTGGGCGAGCTTCTCTTCGTCGGACTGGGTCTCACGGACGAGCGCGACCTCTCCCTCCGGGCCGTGGACCTCCTGAGAGGCTGCCGGAAGGTCTTCCTCGAGGAGTACACCTCCCGGTCCGCGCCCGGTACCCGGGATCGGCTCGAGGCGCTCCTCGGCCATCCCGTGGAACCGCTCGACCGCGCCGCCGTGGAGTCCGAGACCCCGCTCCTCCGCGCTCTGGCCTCGGAGGGGACGGTGGCCCTGGTGGTGGTGGGCGAGCCGTTCGCGGCCACCACCCACGTCTCCCTGCGTCTCGCGGCGGAGGACCGGGGCCACCGCTGGCGGGTGCTCCACAACGCGAGCATCCTCACGGCCGGCCCGAGCCTCTCCGGCCTCAGCCTGTACAAGTTCGGACGGACCTGCTCCCTGCCCGTCCCCCGGGAGAACTACCGGCCCCGCTCGCCCTACGAGACCCTCTCGGCGAACACCCGGGCCGGCTCCCACTCGCTCGTCCTCCTCGACCTGGACCCGGCCGCTTCGCGTTACCTCACCGCCCCCGAGGCCCTGCGGCTCCTCGCCTCGCTGGAAGCGGAATGGGGCGAGGGCGTCCTGCCGCCGGGCCGGCGAGTGGTCGCCCTGGCCCGGGTGGGGAGCGAGGGCGCCCGCGTGGTCGTGGGGCCCTGGGAGACGGTCGCCCAGGCGGACCTCGGCCCCCCGCTCCACGCGCTGATCCTCCCGGGAGAACCGCTCCACTTCATCGAGGAGGACGCGCTCGCCCGGTGGGAGGGGAGCCCCCCGGGTCCGCCGAAAGGTCCCCGGGGCCTCCCTGACCCCCTCCCGCGGCGCGGGCCCCCCGTCACCCCGGACGGGGGCAGGCCTTAGGACGGGAGAGCGCCCGGGCCGAGTAGGCCAACGTGAGCAGGCTCAAGGGAAAGGCCGCCACCAACAGCGGGGCCTGGAAGGTCGCCCAACCCACCAAGAGCCCCGCCGCGGCGGTCCCTTCCAGGGCGCTGAACAGCACCAAGGTACCGCACTGCGGGCAGTTCACGAAGAGCGCCCCCAGGGTCCCCAGGCTCCCGGCGAGCGTGGCCGTCCCCGGCCGCAGCGCCCCCCTCCAGAGCGCCAACGCCGAGACCATGTTCGCGGAGAAGAGGGAGGTGCTCACCGCCAGGAGGAGGAGCTCCTGGGGGTTGGCGGAGAGCTCGAGGACGCCGTTGGGGACGAGTACGAGCCCCGGGGTGATCCCCCAGGCCCCGCAGCAGTAGACCACCGCGCCATAGGGCCCCCCCGGGGAATCGAGCCCCCCCTTCAGGTCCACCCCCAACAGGCCGGTAAAGAACGCGAAGAAGAGCGCAAAGGCGATGCCCGAGACGACCCAGGCGCCCCGGAGCCGGGGGTCCCGAAGGGCCCGGGCCAGGGCCTGCCGGCGGGGGCCGGTCGGCCCGGGCTCCGCCCCGTCCCAGACCCGGAGAAGCCGGCGGGCCCCGGCAAAGGCGAAGAGCCCTCCCACGGCCAGGCTGAGGAAGACCATCCCCACCGCCAGGGTCCAGCCTGAAAGCTGCGAGGGGGCCGGTCCCTGGTCGGCGAAGCTCCCGGGGTAGAACGCCCAGGACACGATGAGGAAGGTCGCCCCGAAGAGGAGCTCCCGGAACGCCCGGGACGAAGACACAGAGGGGCCCGGGGGGGCCGTCACGGGGAGGGGGACGAGGGGGGGTTACTTGAGGTCTCGGAGGGCTCCTCCTCCGATCTCGCGCGCCTTCCCCACCGGGTCACCCCGGCCTCCGTGAGGAGCCGCTCCAGCGCCTCGTGATACTCCTCGGGGCTGGCCTTGAGGAGCCGGTCCGCCGAGGGAGCCAGCGAGCCGCCGAACTCCTTCTCGGTCTCGGAGAAGCGCCAGGCCTGCGCCTGGTCCTTCCCCAGGGCGACCAAAAAGGCCCAGGCCAGGCCCCGGACCTTTCCCTCGGGAGGGTCCGCCACCGAGATGCGGTGCTCCACGTCCGAGGCCCCGCCCCGCCGGTAGCGTCGCGCCAGGTCGTCGGCCAGGTGCGCCTCCGCGCTCAGCTCCAGGTAGCGGGGGAGCTCGGCCACGGTGGCCTCCTCGGCCCGGCGACGGGCGACCCGGTTCAAGGTCTCGGCCGGCCGCCCTCCGCTGCGCCCTTCCGCCGAGAAGCGCTCCACCTCCGCCGGGGAGGCCCCCACCGCCCGGAGGAGCTCCCGGGCGTGGTCCTTCCAGAGCGCCTCCACCACCTTCCCCGCGCTGAGCTCGGGGACCAGGAGGGGTTCCTCGCTCCGGCCCAGGACCCGGCGAAGCGCCGTCCGCTCCGCCGGGGTGGGGTCTAAGGCGTCGACGAACAGCGGGACCTCCTCGCCGAAACAGCGCCCTCCCCCCCGGAGGAGCCGGCCCCGGTGCGACCGGAAGCTTCCCTCCACCTCGGTGAGGTGCTCCTTGAGCAGCTCCGAATCCGCCAGACGGCCGTCCCGGTACGCCTTCTCGCTCCGGCGGGAGAGGCCGGGAGGTTCCCCGGCCGGACAGGGCTCCCGGTGCTCGTGCTTCAGCGGGTAGACCACGTCCACCTCGAAGTCCCCCGCCGGGTCCGGGACCACCATGCTGCCGGAGAGGGAGGCGAGGAGATGGCGGTCCTCCCCGGCACAACGGCGGCAGACCCGCAGGGTCCGGTGCGCGGAGGCCCAGCGGACCTCCAGGTAAGGCTCCCGGTCCCCCCGGGCCAGATGGGCGCAGGCGAGGACCCCCCCGTCCGACCCGTCCGCCTTGGGAAGGGCGCTCAGGCGGTAGGGGATCGCCCGGAGGGCGTCCTCCACGAAGGAGGCCGGCGGATCGGCGGCCTTTCCCGTGCAGACCACCGCCCCCTGCGTGGCGTAGAAGTGGAACCCCCCGCCGCCGAAGAGGCTGGGCCGGGCGTAGTGCAGGTAGCCCAGGAGCAGGCGACGGGGGTCGTCGAAGTACTGGACCGCGATGAGCTCCTCCTTGGGGACCCGCTCGGCCGGGAGGTAGGGGATGTCCCCCGTGGGGAAGCGCGCCACCTGGTGGTTGAGGCTCGGGCGCTTGGCGGCGTAGTGGAGCAGCCCGGCGTAGGCCCGCGCCAGCGGCTCGCCGCGGAAGGTCAACCGGTCCAGCTGGTCGGGCTCCTCCGCGTGCCCCTGGACCGTCCTCAGGTCCTGGGCGAGCCGGGGGAAGAGCGGGCTCAACGAGCCGTCGGGGGCGCGGGGCAACAGGAGCGTGGGGTCCTTCGCCAGGGCCCGGGCCCGCGCCAGGACCTCCCCCTCCTTCCCTCCCGAGGTGTACCGGATCCGGGGCATGATGGACCCCGGGGGAAGGGCCCCCGGCCTTCCTTAAGGGTTCGCGTGACCGTCCGACAAAGACCTTAAACGGCGGGAGGGCTCGCGCCCCCCGTGGCGAACCTGGGGATGTTCCTGGGCTCCATGTTCCTCATCGTCTTCGGCGCGGTGGCCATGGAGGTCTATTCGGCGAGCTTCGGCTTCGTGGTCGGTCTCTTCAGCCTGATGGGAGGGGTCTTCCTCTTCGCCATCTCGCTAAACTACGGGCCCCCGCCCCACGCCGTGAGCCGGGCGGAGCTCGAGGCCGAGGCCCGGGCCCTCCAGGCGGCGGAGACCGGCTCATCCCCCTGACGGGACCTGGGGAAGCGGGGGTCCCGCGAACGCCGGGGCCTTCGCCGGCGTGGGCCGGTCCAAAAGCGGGCTCAGGATCCGGTCCCGGACCACCGAGGAGCGGGTCCAGGAGAACAACGAGGGTTCCAGGTAGCAGGAGAGGGCGCAGCGGTTGCACGAGCGGTACGGCTCCCAGTCGATGGAGGCCCAGAGCTCGGGGATGTCGCAGTCCCAGACGGTCCTCTCGCCCCCGTACTCGTTCAGCACGTAACAGGGGAGCACGATCCGTCCCTTCGGGTCGATGTTGATCGTGAGCCAGGGCTTGCACTCCCAGGGGGCTCCGCCGCCGAACCAGGACCTAAGCACGCTCACGAAGTAGGCCTGGGAGTTCAGGATGGGCGCCCCCTGCCGCTTGAGCTCGAGGAGGGTGTTCAAGGTCGCCTTAAGGTTCGCCCCGGAGGGGCTTAAGCTCCCGGCCGTGGAGTAGTCGAAGGCCACTTGGAAATTGACCTTGACGCCCAGGGAACGCGCCAGGTCCACCAGCGGGAGGGCGTGGTGGAGGTTGTGGCGGGTGAGGGTGGAGTTGATGGCCACCGGGACGCGTTCCCGGGCCACCCGGAGCCCCTGGACGGCCCGCTCGAAGGACCCCGGGATCCCCCGGAGCCGGTCGTGCAGCTCCCCGATCCCGTCCAGGGAGACGAACAGGAAGTCCAAGGACCGGGCGAACTCCCCGATCCGGCGGGCGAGGAGGAACCCGTTGGTCACCAGCGAGGTGTGGAAGCGCTCGTGGGATTCCTTCAGGATGGCGGGCAGGTCGTGGCGGAGCAGTGGCTCCCCTCCCTCGAAGCCCAGGAAGAGCACGCCCCCGTCCGCCAGCTTCGCCAATAGGCGACGCTCGGCGTCCAGGTTCAGTAGCTCCTCGTCGGGCCGGCGCCAGAACGGGCACATGTCGCATTCCAGGTTGCACCGGTAGAGCAGCTTGTGGCCCGCGATGAGCGGGAGCTTCTCCCCGCTCCAGAGCCGGAACTGCCGCCGGAAACCCCGGCTCATCATGGGCCAGTTCATGGCCCGTCCGCCCGGGGCACGTTGGACCCTGGACCCGGCCCCGCGGGAGCAAGCGGAGGGCCGGACCGCGCGGACGGACCGGGCCCGGGGGCAACGACCGCGGGGCTACGGGACCTCGGGGGATCGCGACCGCCCCTCCTCTGAAGGCGCACGAGGAACATGGAACGTCCGTGGTACGGCCCCCCGGTCCGGGCCCCGCTGACGCCGGGAGCCTCCCCCGGGAGATATGGGTTCCCATGACGATGGCCGTCTCAACGGTGACAGGATCTGAGAAAGTTCTCGAAGATCCGGACCCCGTGCTCGGTGTGCTCCACTTCCGGGTGGAACTGGACGCCAAAGACCGGCCGCTGACGGTGGGCCATGGCCTCCACTGCGCAGCCGGGGGAGTGGGCGAGCCGCTCGAAGTCCCGGGGAAGCTCGGTCACCTCGTCGTTGTGGGAGGCCCAGACGTGGATCTCCCGGGGGATCCCCTCGAACAGAGGGTGGTCCGGCCGGTCCACGGTGAGCGCCACCCGGCCGAACTCGGGCGAGCCCGCCCGGCCCACGCGCCCTCCGAAGTGGCGGCCCAGGTACTCATGCCCCAGACAGATGGCCAGGACCGGGAGGGTGGGGTCCTCCAGGTAGGTCCCCACCACGCCCAGGGGCGAGTCGCTCCCCTCCAGGCTCAAGGCCCCTCCGCTCAGCACCACCCCGTCGGCCTCCAGGCCTTCCCGGGGCGTGGTGTTGGGGAGGATCACGCTCTCCACCCCCAGGTCCCGAAGCACCCGGTACTCCCGGTGCGTCCACTGCCCGCCGTTGTCGATCACCGGGACCCTCACGGCGGGCCCCCCCCGGAAGGACCCCGGGGCGGGGAGCGGGTCAGCTCCTCCAGCCGGTCCCGCACCTCCTTCACCTCGGCCCGCATCCTCAGCATCTCCTCCTCGAAAGGCGAGAAGCCCCGCTGGCTGAGCGCCCGGGTGGCGATGAAGATCCCCACGAAGACGGCCCCCACCAGGGCCAGCACCGTGATGAGGACCAGCGCGAGGATGAAGGACAGGAGGTTCCCCAACAGGGCCGTGTAGCCCAGGTTGAACAGGTGCGCCACCTGCGCCACCTCCACCAGCACCAGGGCGGAGAGGACCACGACCCAGAGGAGCACGGAGCGCGAGAGCCTCATGCGCCCCCCCCGGCGCTCCCCGAGGGAAGGCTCACGGTAGGGTACGCGGCGAGCAGGAGGTCCAGGGGCTGGGGGAGGCTGGAGAGCGAGTAAGTGATCGAGGCGCTCCCCTGCGGGAGGGTGGTGGGGCCCAGGAGGGGATAGACCGGGGTCACGAGGATCCGGTCCCCTCCCTGGGAGGCGGGGGCCGGGAGCCACTCAAACGCGAAGACCCCCCGGGACATCGCCTGCTCGCTCGAGGAATCGTACACGGTGGTGGCGTTCAAGAGGAAGACGGAAGTGTCGTTCACCGACAGCATCTCCCCGACCGCCAGCGAGGTGTTCTCCCACCGGTCCCATCCCCGGGGGGTGGTGGCGTTGCCGGGGACGTCCTGGGCGCTCGCGTTCACCCCCAGGGAGAGCTTGGAGAGCGTGAGGTGTCCTAGGCTCTCCAAGAGGAAGGTGAACGTCCCGTTGGGGTCCACCGAGACATAGAGCGCCCCCTGGCTCAGCACGGTCTCCGCCGGGGCGAGGCCTCCCTCCAGAGCCGGGGTGAGAAGGATGAGCAGCACTAAGAGCAGCGCCACGCTGGCGAAGGGCCAGTGGACGGATCGCGGTCGCCCGGGCGGGGGGAGGAGGGGGTCCGGCACGGGGATCCCTCCTCACTCGGGAGGCCCCTCGGCCTTCCAACCCCGGTACAGTTGGTGGGGGATGCCGAAGACGTCCAGGACCTTCCCGGCGAGGTAGTTCACCAGCCCGTCCACGGCCTTGACCTTCAGGTAGTACGGCGGGGCGGCCATGAGCACGGTGGCTCCCGCTTCCGCGCTCAGGGTCAGGTTCCGGAGCATCAGCAGGGAGAGCGGGGTCTCCCGAGGGACCAGGACCAGAGGGCGGCGCTCCTTCAGGTGCACCTGGGCCGCCCGGGTGATGAGGGTATCGGCGAAGCCGTGGGCGACCTTGGCGAGCGTGTTCCCGGAGCAGGGGACCACGGCCATGCCCCGGGTGGCGGTGGACCCGCTGGCGATGCGGGCGGCGGCATCCCCGTCGTCGTAGACCATGTCCGCGTACTGGGCCAGGTCCCGGGCGTACAGGTCGCACTCGGCCCGCAGCACCGCCTCTCCCCCATCGGAGACCACGAGGGCCACCGGCACGTCGGTCTCGGAGAGCGCCCGAAGCAGGGCCACGGCGATGGGGGCTCCGCTCGCCCCGGTGACCCCGACCACCAGGGGAGCGTCCGGCGGGAGTGGAATCGGCAAGCGAAAAGGCCTCCTCTCGGTGAGGGTTGAAGAGCCGGAGCACGCTCAGCTATTTGTGCTCCGCCTAGGCAGGGAGAGGCGCCGATGACGGACCGCGTGGCGGTGGTCGGGGCCGGCCAGACCCGTTTCGGGGCCCTCCCCCACTCGCCCGTGGCCCTGCTCAGGGAAGCGCTCCGGGAAGCGTTCGCCTCGGTGGACCGGGGGCTCGACCCGGCCCAGGTCGACGAGGGGTATCTGGCCTCCCTGGGGTTCGGGGGCTGGCAGATCGGGAACCCGGCGGCCCTGCTCGCGGAGTCGCTCCCTCACCCGGGGATGCCCGTGGTCCACCTGGAGAACGCTTGCGCATCGGGCGGCTCGGCGCTGCGAACGGCCTACCAGGTCCTCCGGGGAGGGTCGGCGGACCTGGTGGTGGTGGCGGGGCTCGAGAAGATGACGGACAACCCCCCGCTGAGGCGACGCTACTGGCTCGGGGTCAGCGGGGAGACGGAGTTCGAGCGCTTGTCCGGGCTCACCTTCGCGGGGGTCTACGCCCTGATGGCCGAGCGCTACCTCCGGGAACGCTCCCTCGGCCCGGAGGTGCTCGGCGCCGTGGCCGTGAAGAACCACGAGAACGGATGCCTGAACCCGAAGGCCCACTTCCAGAAGCGGATCACCCGGGAGGACCACGCCAGGGCACCTCGGGTGGCCGAGCCGTTGGGGCTCTTCGACTGCTGCCCGGTCTCCGATGGAGGGGCGGCGGTCCTCCTGGCCCGGGGAAGCCTGGCCCGGCAGCTCACGGACACCCCCGTCTGGGTGGAGGGGTTCGGGGGGGCGAGCGACACCTTGGCCCTGGCCCGTCGAGAGAGCCTGACCTCGCTGGCCGCCACGCGGGCGGCGGCCCGGGACGCCTTCGACGGCGCCTCCTTCGGTCCCCGGGAGGTCCAGCTCGCCGAAGTGCATGACTGCTTCACCATCGCGGAGCTCCTGGCGCTGGAGGACCTGGGCCTGGTACCCCCCGGGGAGGCCCCGGCCTGGACCCTCGAGGGCCGGACGGGGCGCTCGGGCGAGCTTCCGGTGAACGTGTCGGGAGGGCTCAAGGCGAAGGGCCATCCTCTGGGAGCCACGGGGGTGGGCCAGTTCGTGGAACTCTTCCACCAGCTCCGCGGTGAGGCCGGGGGTCGTCAGGTGACCACGGCCGAGCGGGCTTTGGCCCATAACGTCGGAGGGAGCGGAGCCACGTGCACCGTGGCGCTGCTCGCCCGATAGGGGAGGAGGGAACGGATGAACGCGGTGGTCGGGGCCTCCTGGGTCCAACCGGTCGGGCGGATCGGTCCCCGAAGGGTGGAAGGCCGGGACGAGGACCCTTTCACGCTCCTGGTGGAGGCGGGCGAGAGACTGTTCGGGGCGCTGCGGCCCAAATCGGCTCCTGAGGGGCCGCTCCCGCAGCTCCTCCTCTTGGCCGGTGACCCGCCGGAAGGCGGGAGCGGGCCGCTCTTCGAGGCGTGGGGCCTCTCTCCCATCCCCGTCGAGACCTACCCTCCCGGGGAACTGGGGGCCTACCAGGCGATCGCGCGGGCCCTGGAGGGCCCGGACCCCTCCGCCGGACCGACGGCCCTTTTGGTGGCGGCGCGGGCCGGGGCCCTGGGGGAGGGGGCGGGGGCGATCCCCCCCCAGAGCGCCGGTGCGGTAGGGCTGCGTTTCGGCCCGGGACCCGGGCTCTCTCCGTCCTCGAAGACCGGGGCCCAACGGGCCGCCGGAGACCCGGAGGCCCGGAGGAAGGCTTTGGTCGCGGCCTTGGAACGGGGAGGCGACGGATGGGGCGGCCCCTGGGGGGCCGTCACGGCGTCCGGCGAAGAGGGGCTCGCGGCCTGCGAGGACCTCCGGAGGACGCTTTCGGGAGGCGCTCCGCTACCCGACCCGGAGGTCTCGCCCGCGGGCGAGGAGGGGGAGGACTCGGCCCTGGCGCCGGCCCGGGCCCTGGCCCTTCTGGCCCACCGCGCTCCCGCCGGGGCCTTAGGGATGTGGGTCCACGCCCGGGGACACTTCGTCGCCCTGCGGTCCTTCCGTGCGGGGACGCCCCTCCCGCTGGAAGGCCTCTCGACGGAGAGGAGGGAAGGGGTAGAGGTCCGTCGGGAGTCCTTCCGCGCCCGTCGCGAGCCGGAGGGGGCCCTGGGGGTGAGCCAGGGCGCCTACGTCTCCCTCCCCCGCTACCGGGAGACGGTCCCCACGCGTTGGCGCTTGGAGGGGGAGCACTGCGGGACCTGCGGAGGATGGACGCTCCCCGCCCGAGGGTCGTGCTCGACCTGCGGTCGGTCCGATCCGTTGGTCGTCGGCCGGTTGCCCCGGGTCGGAGGGTTGCTGGAGGCCACCACGGTCATCCGGCCGGGCGCGCAACCGGGAGAGTTCGACACGCTGGGGGACGGGAACCCGGACGGCTATGCCGTGGGCCTGGTCCGACTGGCCGCCGGGCTCCGGTGGCCATTGCAGCTCACGGACCTGGAACCTCCGGTCCCTTGCCCAGGCCGGAGGGTGGAAACGGTCCTCCGCCGGATCTACTATCAGGACGGGAGCTGGCGGTATGGATTGAAGGCCCGGCTCCTCCCGGGCCCCCCCGAACCCTTGGACCCCTCCCCCTCCCGCCAGGGGGAGGCTCCCCCGGCCCCCTCGCGCATAACGCGGAAAGCCCCGGGGAAGGAGGAACGTCCTCCGCCAAGGCCCCCCGTGAAGCGGCCGGCCAAGGGGCGCCGCCGTCCGTAAGCGTGGGGCAGCGGTCTGGCTCCCGGCCGGCCCACCCATGGGACCTTGGGGGGGTGTTCCCGCTCTGGGCGGGGTCGCATGGGAGGAGCCCGGCCCGCGGGCCTCCCTCAGGCGAATCCGGGGGGTGGGGTCTTCCCCTTCCCCGGGTCGGTCTTGGGGGTGTACCCGTCCCGGGCCACACCCAATTGGATGCTGATCTGCCGGAACGTGGAGAGGAGGTCCTCCACGGACCGCGCCATCTGTTCCTGGCCGTCCCGGAGGCGCTTGACCTCCTGCCGGAGCTCTTCGAGCCGGGCGAACAGCTCGCTAAAGCGGTCCTGGGGGTCCTTCACGGTGTCCCGGAAAGGGGCGGGGTATTCGGCGCTTGCGTGAGGGGAGAGACGGGCCGGCTCACGGGCCGGGGGTTCCGCCCGGCCTGCCGGGCCCGAAGGGATTGTCCGCGACCCCTCGTTCCTCGAACGGGACCCAGACCTTCCGCGCCTCGTGGTACTGGATCCGGTCCAGTTGTACCACGAACCGGTCCAGGGTCCCCCCCGGAGCCGGCAGTACCACTAGAGTGTACACGTAGACCCCGAAGTCCATGAACTCGAGGATCCGCTTGAGGACCTCGGCCACCTGGGCCTTGGGCACGCTGGCCCGGAGGTGGGTCTCTCCCAGCTGCCGGCAGAAGTCGTCCACGTCGAAGGGGGCTTCCAGCCTCAAGATCCCGCTGGTGACGCCCGTGACCGGCGCAGGGGGTGGGTCACGCCCGGGGGGAGGGGCGACCGGTTCCGGCCTACGGACCCTAGGGCTCTTCTTCTTCGCTGCCATGGTGGGGGGGACCGGGAGCCCAGAGGGCCCGTTCGACTTAAGCGCGACGCAGTGCCACGCCTCCCCATGTCGGCGTAAGGGACGGGGGTCTGTCGCCGCCAGGGCGACAAACCCGTTAAATCACCACCCCCAGGTAGGGCTGAGGACGGGCTCCGGTCCGTCTACGACCAGAGGATAGAGAAAATGCCGGCTCGAGTGATGAAGGAGTTCCAGGCGCCTCGCGGACTTCCCCGGAAGACGGCCTCGGTCTGCCCCGAGTGCATCAAGGTGATCCCTGCGGTGGTACGGGAGAAGGACGGACGGGTGATCATGGAGAAGACGTGCCGGACCCACGGGTACTTCTGGGACGTCATCTCCAACGACGTGGACTTCTACCTGCGCATGGAGGTCTACGCCCACGACGGGGTGGGATACGAGAACCCGTACTATGACAAGTTCAAGGGCTGCCCGACGACCTGCGGCATGTGTACCCACCACAAGTCCCACACGGGGCTCGCCCTGGTGGACCTGACGAACCGGTGCAACCTGAAGTGCCCGGTCTGTTTCGCCAACGCCAACGCCGCGGGGTACGTCTTCGAGCCTTCCCGGGAGCAGATCTACTTCATGCTGAAGACGCTCCGGGAGCAGAAGCCGGTCGGGGCGGTGGCGGTCCAGTTCTCCGGCGGGGAGCCCACGCTGAGCCCGCTGTTCGTGGACGCCTGTGACATGGCCTACCAGTTGGGGTTCAAGCAGATCCAGGTGGCGACCAACGGGATCCGCTTCGCCAACGAGCCCGGCTTTGCCCAGAGCGCCCGGGACCACCACCTCCACACCCTGTACCTGCAGTTCGACGGGATGGACGATGAGATCTACCGGAAGGTGCGGGGGGTCCCGCTCCTCAAGGTGAAGTACCGGGCGATCGAGAACGCCCGCCAGACCCACTCCCCGGCGAGCGAGCTGGAGGCCGGGAAGGCCGACAAGCCCCTTTCCGTGGTCCTGGTCCCCACCTTGGTCGGCGGGTTCAACGAGAACCAGATCATGCCCACCGTGAACTTCGCGTTGGACAACATCGACGTGGTCCGGGGCGTGAACTTCCAGCCCGTGGCGCTCACGGCGCGGGTGCCCGACCGGGACCGCTTCGCCATGCGGTTCACCCAGTCCGACCTGGTCCGGATCCTCTGCAACGAGGGTCCCTTCGAGAAGTCGGACTTCTTCCCGGTGCCCTCGGTGGCCCCCATCTCGGAGCTGGTGAGCATCATCCACGGGGAGGAGAAGATGACCCTGACCACCCACCCCGGCTGCGGGTGCGCCACCTTCGCCTTCGTCAACCGGGACAAGCGCATCACCCCGCTGACCCGGTTCATGGACGTGGACGGGTTCTTCGAGAACGTCGAACAGCTCATCGAGAAGTACCGGGAGGCCCGGTTCGCCCGGATGCGGGCCACCTTCGCGGGGGCCAAGCTCCTCACCGACGTCTCGAAGTACTTCGACTTCACGAAGGCCCCGGAAGGCGTCAACCAGAAGAACTTCCTCAAGGTGATCGCCGGGATCTTCACCGAGGGGAACAAGGACGCGGTGGGGAAGTTCGCCTGGAGGGCCCTCTACATCGGGAACATGCACTTCCAGGACGCGTACGACTACGACATCCAGCGCCTGATGCGCTGCGATATCCACTACGCGGTCCCCGACGGCCGGGTCATCCCGTTCTGCAGCTACAACAGCGGCCCCATCTACCGGACCGAGGTGGAGAAGAAGTTCTCCATCGCGATCCCGGACTGGCAGAAGGCGAAGGGCACGGTGGCCCTCAAGCAGAAGACCATCGACACCATGGGGATCAACGGCGAGGTCATCGTCGACGCAGAGTACTACCGGATCCGGGCGCTGAAGTCCCAGCCGGGCTTCGGCGTCGCCTGAAACCCCTTCCCCCGGGCGCCGGGGGTCCCGACCCGAAGGGACCCCCCCGGCCCCCTTACGGGTCCCGAAGCCAGCGGTCCCCCAGGGCCCGCCACTTCCTCTCGAACTCCCGGCTGGGGCCGGAAGGCCCGAGCGTCTCCTCCGTGAGCAGGGATCCGTAGGCCTCTTCCACGGCCGGCCAGAGGGCGGCCGGAAGGACCGGCTCCCGTCGGGCGGCCGGGCCCTCCGGGGTCCGGGCCACGTGGGCCAAGGTCGCCTCCACGTGCTTGCAGGTCCCCAGGCCCCGCGTGAGGAAGTCCGGGCAGGAGCATTGGGCCCCGTCCCGGGACGGGGCATCGGGAAGGAGGACCCGGTAGCGGTTCCCCCGGGGACCGGAGACGATCCAGGACGGCACCCCCAGGGGGGTGGGGTCGTAGGTCACCTGGAGGTGCTCCCGGGCCGCCCGCTCCCGTCGCTGCTGGGAAGCCTCCGGGTCCGGCGCCGGCAGACCGGGCAAACGCCCGAGGGGGCGACGGGAGCTCGGAACGGGGGGCACGACCCCCTCAGTCCCCGCGGAGGCTTCAAGGGGCCCCCCGGGCCCGGGACGGGGCCCGGGGAGAATGCTTCGACCTCCTCAACCCTTAACCCCTCCTAACGACCTGGTGGGCCGATGACCGGGGGGGCAGCCCATAGGACCCTTCCGGGGGGAGCGGACCAGGCCCCGGCCGGGGTGCCCGATCTCACCTCCGCCCTGGTGGAGATGGTCACCCGCTTCCACCAGGAGTTCGCCCGCCGCCTCCGCCGGGAGGGGCTGACGCTCTCGCAGTTCTGGGTCCTCTTCCACCTGAGGCGGCTTTCCCCGGCCACCCCCGGTCGCCTCGCGGGCGAGCTCGGGGTGACCCTTCCCTCGGTGACCCACGCCCTGAACGACCTGGAGTCGCGGGGTTGGGTGGTCCGGGGCCACGACCCGAAGGACCGGCGCCTGGTGCCGTTGCGGATCACCCCGGTCGGGGAGCGGAAGTCGGAGATCCTGGCCCGGCTCCTCCGGGAGGGGGTACAGCGCTCGCTCCGGGAGGTGCCGACCGAGGACTGGGAGGGCTTTCGGCGGGTCCTGGGCAGCCTCCGCGTCTTCCCGGCGTTGGGTGCCCCCATCCGTCGGGCAGGCCCGCGAGGGAAGCGTTGAGGGCGAAGGGACCGAGCCATCGCTCGGACCGAAGGGGGGTGGGCCGCGCCCCCTCGCGCTGGGCCGGGCCCGCCATCCGATTGGTGACCTTCGACGTGGACGGGACCCTCACGCGAGAGCACGGGTGGGCTTACCTGGCCCGTCGGCTCGGACGGCGTTCCGAGTACGAGGCGACCCAGGAGGCATTCTGGCGGGGGGAGCGGGGCGAGGACGAGCACCTGCTCGCCTTGCTCGACCTGGCCCGAGGGGTCCCGGTCTCCCGGCTCCTCCGCCTTCTGACGCGGACCCCACGGGTAAAGGGCATTGGCTCCACGATCCGTCAACTGCACGCCCGAGGGCAGCGGGTGGGACTCCTCACCCACAACCCGGAGTGGGTCTCCCGGTGGTACTCCGAGCGCTATGGGTTCGATCTGTGGTCCGGGGTCCCCCAGGAGGTCCGTTCCGGCCGCCTGGAGCCTCGGGACCGCCTGCACGTGGACAAGCTCCGCGCCCTGGGCGCCCTGCTCCGCCACGAAGGCCTGCCCCCGGGGGCCGTGGCCCACGTGGGCGACGGGCCGGCCGACGCCCGGGTCTTCCCCCGGGTGGGGACCGGGGTGGCCTTGAACGCCCGCCACCGGGAGGTCTGGGAAGCGGCGGACCTGGTGGTCCTCACCGACGCCCTTCCCGTGCTGGTCCCCTACCTGGTCCGGGGATACAAGGTCCCACCCCGATGGCGCACGCCCCCGGGGCGGACGGGCCCATCGAACGATCTCCGCTGGAGTTATCAGGAACCTTATAAGCCCAGGAAACCGTGAGGCCCCATGGCCGGACCCCAGTGGGTGGTCTTGAAGGCGACCCATCCGAGCTGGTGCACCGCCCAGCTCCCGGGAGAGGTGGCGGAACTGCTGGGTTGCCGGGCGGAGGACCTGGCCCCGTTGACCCGCCCGGCCCGGGGGATCGCCTTCTTGGACCGGGGCCCCGGGGTCGCCCGGGTGGTGGGGATGCACCGCTCCGCGGTCCTCCTGAGCGGGGAGATGACGGCCAACCGCGTGGTGGACGTGGCCCAGTTGACCGAGAAGATGCTCTTCAACATCCCGGACGCGGTGGAACGGCACCTGGGCCTCAAGACCTATCCCCGGGGGGACCGGGGGGCCCAGGGGACCGACGACACGCTGCTCTGGTTCCTCCCCGAGCCGGAATACGCGCTCTACCGGAGGGAGACCCGGGAGGGAAAGGCGTTCCCCGGGCTTCCGGGAGGGCAGACGCCTCACGTGTACCTGACCAAGTCCCTGCTGGGGGACTTCCGACCGGGCCTCGAGGCCTTCGAACGGGCCTGCGAGAAGGGCCTTATCCCTCCCCGGGGCGCGGCCTCCGTCCTTCTGCCGGCCGCCCGGCGACGGACCGCCCGTTGAGCTCGCCGGTCTGGGGGCCCCAGGGCCATCGCGGCCCGGAGAGGACGCGAGGGGAACGCCCCACCCCGGGCTCAGGTGCGGCGTCTGGACCGGGGGCCCCGCCGGCCTCCGGTAGCCCCCGGGAGGCCGGGTCCTCTCTCGGGGCGTAGCCGGGAAAGGACGTATCGCGCCTCCTCCCAGCGGTCCTTCGAGGGACCCGGGGGCTCTTCCCTCCCGGCCGAGGGGGAGAGGAGCGAGCCTAAGGTCCGTAGCGCCCGCTCCAGTTCGGGAAGGAGGAGGACGGGGGGGACGTGTACCGGGGTCTCCAAGCGTCGTCGGATGACCTCGGGCCGAGGGAAGGCCTCGTACCCGATCCCCTCCATCCCGAGGGCCTCGGCGGCCGCGAGGGTGGCGCCCGTGCCCGCGAACGGGTCCAGGGCCCGGGTGGCTCCCGGCACGCATCGGAGCGCCCGGAGGGGGAGCTCCACAGGGAAGGGGGCCTCGTGCCCCTTCTTCACGCTCGCTCCCGTGGTCTCGGAGTAGGGGATGAACCAGACGTTCCCGGCGTCCCGAAGGTCGGAGGAGCGGTATCGCCCCACGTTGGACTTGTCCGCATAAGGGATCCCCACCCGCAACACGTCGAGGTGGGGGGGTGGGTCCCGGACCAGCACGTAGACGTACTCGAAGACGTTGGAGAAGTTCCGCTCCCCCCGGACGGGGGTGAAATGCCCCCGCCCCAGCAGGGACTTCACCCAGATGAGGGTCTGGTGGCGATGGAAGCCCGCCGCTTGGGCCGTCCGTACCACGGCCTCCGCCTTTCCCTGGTCCGTTCCGCTGTCCCCGACGTTGAGGAAGAACGTCCCTCCGGGTCTCAGGGTGCGGTAGCACTCCCGGAAGACCCGGTCCAAGAGGGCGTGGTAGGAGTCCGAGGGTTGGCGGTCGGAGTAGCGGGGGTGGTAACGCTTCCCCCGGTTGTACGGAGGGCTGGTGACCACCACGTCCACGGAGCGGTCCGGGACCTCGGGCATGGCCTCGGAGGAGTGGAAGTAGAGCCGCTGGCGTCCGTGGTGGAGGTCCGCCGCCGGAAGGTCCACAGGGCGCCGAGGGGGAACGGAAGGATGAAGCTGCCCTTCCCCGGCCCCGGTCCCGCGGGGGCCGGGTCAGCCCCGGAAGATCGGGCGGACGGACAGCCGCTCGGGCTCGGGCAAGGGGGCCTGGGGGAAGGCGCCCTGCTCGCGTCGGACCTCCGACAAGAGCTCCTCCCGGGAGAGCGGGCGCGAGCGGCCGTCCCGGCCCCGGACCGAGAGCGCCTCCCCCCGGGCCTCCCGTTCCCCGAAGACCACCACGAGGGGGACCCAGGAACGCTCGGCATCGCGGATCTTCCGGGAGATCCCCTCGTCGCGGTCGTCGACGTCCACCCGCGCCCCGGTGGCTTGCGTGATCGCGTGGGCGAGGGCGAGCGCCCCGGGGAGGAAGGGGTCGGAGACCGGCAGGACCCGCAGTTGGGTCGGGGCCAGCCAGAACGGGAACTGCGGCTTCTCCCCTCGGGCCATCCGGCGGGCCTGGTCTTCCAAGAGGGCGTAGACGTTCCGCTCCACCGCACCGGGGATGCTGGCGTGGAGGAGCAGGGGGGTCTTTCGGGACCCGTCCCGGTCCGTGTAGCCGATCCCGAAGCGCTCGGCGTTCTCCACGTCGATCTGGACCGTGGAGAGCGCGGCCGCCCGTCCCTGGGTGTCCAGGGGATGGAACTCGAACTTGAGCACGAAGTAGAAGAAGCGCTCCTCCCAGAGCTCCAGCAGGATGGGGCGACCGAAGTCCCGGACCAGGTCGAGGACGAACTGCCGGTGCTCCTCGAAGAAGCTCCTCACCAGGCGAAGGGCCGCCTGGTAGGGGACGGCCAGGTGGGCCATCCAGGACCGGCAGAGCTCGAACTGGCGTCGGAACTCCTCCTTGGCCTGCTCCACGTCGGCCACGGCCGTATGCATGTCCGGCATGGTGAACGTCCGGAGCCGGCGCAGCCCGGAGAGCTCCCCGGTCTGCTCGCGCCGGAAGGAGTAGTGGGTGAGCTCGTAGAGCCGGACGGGCAGGTCCTTCCGGCCCATGACCATATCGTGGAAGATCAGGTATTGGCCGAAGCAGGCGGCGAACCGGAGGAAGTACTCCTTCTCGTCGGAGCGCACCACGTACTGGCGGGCCGGAAAGCGGTCCAGGTACCGACGCAGCCCCGGGTGCTCGAAGTCGTACATGATGGGGGTCTCCACCCGCATCGCCCCGGCCCGGGCCATGAGCCGGGAGCACTGCTCCTCCAGGAGCCTCTTCATCAACTGCCCCCGGGGGTACCAACGGAAGTTCCCGGCATCCGAGCCCGGCTCGTAGTCCACCAGTTCCATCTCCCGCATCATCCGTACGTGGGCCGGCTCCTGGCCGGCCTGCCGGGAACCTCCGGTCTCGTAGCGGTAGAAGGCGGCGAAGTCCGTCTCCCCGGAGAAGTCGAAGTCCGCGGCGGGGGTCATCTTCCCATCCGGGGTGAGGACCACCCAGGTGGAGGAGAGCGTCTTCTCCTTCCCGACCGCGACGCTCTCAGCGGGGGCGCCCTCTCCCGGCCGGGCGGGTGCGGGCCTCCCGGAAGAGGCCTCGGCGCCTCCCGCCACGGTCCGGGAGAGTTCGGCCAAGGGGTGGCCCTTGGCCTTGAGGGTGAAGGCCTTGTAGTAGCCGAAGGGCGCGGAGAGGACCGGGACCGAGAGGGTCTTGGAAAGGTGCTCCCGGAGATCCTCCCCGAGGCGTTGGGCCTCCCGGGGAGGGGCCAGGTCCTGGGAGAGGTGGGCGTAGGGATAGAGCACGACCCGCTCGGCCTTGACCTGGCCGAGGACGTCCTTTACCTCCCCCCCGGCACGGGAGACCAGGGAGGCGGGGTCGGTGAGGTCTCCCCGTTCCACGGAGAAGAAGACCACCAGGGCCTCGTCGGCCTCCCCCCGGCCCGCCGCGGGATCCAGGGCCGGGAGGCCCTTCACCGCCGGTCGTCGGGCCTCGAAGTCCAGATGATCGGCGTGGATGAACAGCAGCTTCATCGGGGGCGGTGGACCGGATCCCTCTATTTAACCCGGGTCGGCCCCCCCACGGCCGGGGACCGCCGTAAGGGCCGCCCCCTCGCCGAGGGCTCACGCGAACAGGGCGAGCCGAAGGAGCTCCCGCAGGCTCTGCAGGGTCCGCGGGCTGTCCAGCCAGGTCCCCAGGGGGTAGGCCCCCCGTCGACGGGTGCCCTGACGGAGGGGAGCGACCAGGGGATCCCCCGGCCGCAGGGCCTCCAGGGCGGTCCTAAGCTTGCCCTCCGGGATCCGCAGTTCCGCCCAGACCCCCGTGGGGTCGGGGGTCAGGAGCAAGACGGTGCGCCGGCCCACGACCCAGCGCAACGACCAACGATCCGGCCCCGCCCGGGCCCGGGTGAGTTCGGCCCGGGCACCCCGTTGGAGAGCCTCCCGCCCCAGGCGTTGGGCCCATTCCCGCGGCCAGGGAGGGGCGATGGAGAGGAGGGCTCCGGGGCTCGGGGGCTCTTCGGAGTGCCGGGCGTCGCGGGGGGGAAGGGGGTCCGGTTGCACAGCGTGCAACGGCAGGGGACGGACGATTAAAGGCTCGGCCGGGGCAACCCGGCGCTCAAGGCCCTTCCCGTGAGTTCCCTTCTGGAGCGGTTGGAGCGCTATCCTCTGCTGTTCGAGCCGGTCCCTCCGGCGCGTCGCGTCTCCACGAGCACGGTGGATCGGGTGGTGGACGACCTGGTCGTCTCCCTCCGGGCGATCCCCCGGCTCTGTGCGGTGAACGTCCCGGAGGTCCTGGAGGAGAACCACGATGGCCAGCCCTTCTACCGGACCGCCGACCCCCGGGACTTCGCGGTCCGGCTGGGGAAAGGTCTCGGCCTGGACCCCATCGTCAACAAGGTCGTGGTCCACCTGGCCTCCCGGGGGGCGTTCCGGCGATGGGCCCAGGAGACGGTCCATCAGCGGGGGATCCGCAACGTCGTCCTGGTCGGTGGCTCGAGCCGGCTGCGTCGTTACTCCGGGCCGAGCGTGGTGGAGGCCTCGGGGATCCTGAACCACCTCTACCGCACCCATGACGTGAAGGAGGGTCTCGTGGGAAACGTGAGCCTCCCTTCCCGGGAAGGGGAGGCGGAGCGTCTCTTCACCAAGACCCTCTGCGGCGGTCGGTTCTCCACCACCCAGATCCTCTTCGACACCGGGGAGCTCGAGCCGCTGCTCGCCGGCTACGACCGGCTCTGCCGGGAGTTCGAGGTCCCTCCGGCCACTGTCATCGTGAGCGTGGCCCCCATCTCGGACCTCCACGACCTGGAGTTCGTCCGGTGGCTGGGGGCCACGGTTCCCCCAAGCGTGGAGGAGCGCCTCCTCCAGGGAGGTTCGGAGGAGGCCCAGCGACAGTCCATCGCCCTCGCGCTGCGGGTCTGGCAACAGGCGTTGGCCTTCCGTCGGCGCCGACGCCTCAAGGTACCGTTGGGGGTCAACGTCGAGCAGCTGTCCCATCACAACCTGTCGGCGGCCGTGGCC
>JAKAVY010000022.1 GCA_021827405.1 Thermoplasmata archaeon | reverse complement strand
CCGGGCCCAGCTCTACTACAAGCGCCAGCGTCTCTTCGAGGTCGGGCCCACCGCCGAGGAGTTCCTGACGGAGCTCGTCCACAGCCGTCCCCGAGTGTGGGCTTGGGACGTGGAGAACCTCTTCGATCTGCTCCTCTAGCATGGCCCCGAGCGGCTCTCCCAGGCGTTCCAGCAGGCGCTGGAACGCGGGTGGTATCGTTCGGAGTCCATCGGACGGTGGCTCTCCATCGTGGAGGCGAAGGCATGACCACGGAGGTAGACGCGATGTTGAAGCGACTGCACATGCCGACGGTCCGTCGGCTCTGGAGCGAGCTCCAGGTCCGGGCCGAGAAGGAGAGGATGGGGTATGCGGAGTACCTCCGCATCCTCCTCTCCGAGGAGATCGTCCATCGTGGCCAGACGCGGGTCCAGCGGATGACCCGGCGGGCACACTTCCCGTTCCTGCGGACCATCGAGGAGTTCGACTGCCCGTTCCAGTCGTCTCTTCGGAAGGATCTCTTGGGGCCCTACCTGGGCTCGGAGCTGGTCGAGGAGGGGAGGAACCTGGTGGCGTTCGGTCCCTCGGGGACCGGGAAGTCGCACATCGCCGTGGCCATTGCGTACCGGGCGATTCAGAACGGGTCGGACGCGCGGTTCGTGACCCCGAACTTCCCCCAGGAGCCACGGGCACTTTCTGACGTGAGCGGGTCGTTTTGAACCCCCCGCCGGGATACCTACATCCCGTCCTACAGGAGCCCCGTCGGGACCCTCATCGCCTCGGCCTTCACTCCCAGCTTCTCGAGGAGAAGCTCGGCCACTCGAGTGAACCCGGCCACCTTCCATCGTCGAATCTCCGTTCCCTGGATCCCCACCTGCTGGAGCCGTCCTTCTCGGACCTCCTCGAGCGCCTGCTCCCCGGTGAGACGCGCCCACCCCGGCTCTCCGCCCTCCCGCACCTTGAGTTGGATCCACCGCTCCACCAGATACGCCAGCACGCACACGTACAGGTGCGACCGGATCCGCCGGTCCAGTTGGTGACCCACCGGTCGCACCTGGATCGGCCCCTTGATCGTCCGAAACGCTCGCTCCACCACCGCGAGCGACTTGTACACCTCCACCACTTCCGGACCCGAGAGCTCGGTGTCGGTGGTCAGCATCCACCACCCGGCCTTTGCCTCCTCCCACTCCTTGCGCTCCCGGTTCACCAGGAGGTTGAGCCCGCCGACGCTGTCCTGGTCCCACTCCACCTCGTAGAGCAGGTCGGCCCCTTCCTTCACGAGCTGCTTCGTCACCGACTTCACCAGCTCGTGGTGGTTCGCCTCCGTCCACTCGCCCCTCTTGACCCCGGCTCGCGCCCACGTCTCGATCGCCCGACCCGCTGCCAGGCGTTCCTCGAGCGACTCGAACTCGTCCTGCCGCTTCACCTCCGAGTAGACCACGATGTGACGCCGCCCGTCCTTCCCGACCACCTCGCACCAACTCTCCTCCCGCAGCTCTTCCCCTACTTCTGGGGAGCTCCCCACCTCCAGACGGGACTGCCGTCCCTTTCCCGCAACTCGTACCGGGCTCATCGGGGTCCGCGTCTTCTTCGCCGCCTCCGCCAGGACCTCCTTCTCGTTCCAGAGTGTCTCCGCCACCACATAGTGGAACCCCGCCGCGTGCAACAGCTTCAGGTTCGTCTCCGTGAGCATCCCCCGGTCCCCGACGAACGTGCCCTCCTTCAGCCCGAACACCCGTTCCAGCCGCTCGACGGTCCCGACCACCGTCGTCTCGTCCTTGGTGTTCCCCGAGTAGATTTCGAGCGTGACGGGGTAGCCCTTCGGGGTCAGCACCAGCGACCAGTTCACCTGGAGCGAGCCCCGCAGCCGGTCGCGCGAGTAGCCCTTCGCCTCCAGGGTGCTGCGGACTCCCTGGCCTTCGAAATACGTCGAACTGATGTCCTTCATCAGGACCCCGCCGCTCCCCCCGCCTTCCAGCGGTCGGACCACCCGCTCGTAGACGAGCGCCTCGATCCGGTCCCGACGCGCGTCGAGAAGGTCCATGGTCTCGTAGAGGTCGTCCTCATCGAAGCTCGAGACGGCGAGGTCGAGGAGGTGGGGCAGCGAGGTCCGTCCATACCACTCCTCGGCGAGGCGGAGCTTGCTGGAGGGGTCCTCGAGGCGGTTGAGGACCATCGCCTCGACGAGCTTGAGGCGGAGGCCCCTCTCGGGAACGCGACCGAAGGCGTCGTTGAGGGCGCTCCGAAGACCGATCCGCCCGACGGCGGCGTGGCCGAGCGCCACGATGCCGTGGCGGAAGGAGGGGAGGTTCTCCTCGAACTCGAGGGCATCCCGCGGAGACGTTGCGAGGGACGGCACACGGCCCGGACCGAGGGCGGTCCACTGGCCGAGCCAGTGGCGTAACCCCTCGGCCTGCTGCGGGGTCAGGGCGCCGAAGTGATGGAGGTACCGGGTCCGGACATGAGGGCCGTCACGAAAACTGGTCGCCAGGTGGTAGTAGGTACGCTCGCCTTTGGGGATGGCTTTGAGGTGGAGGCTGCCGGAGCGGCGGGCCATGAGAAGGGATAGGCGCGCGCACCGATAAAGATACCTACTTATAACATTAGCAGATAACTACATTGTTCGGGTCCTCTCTCGGAGATGTGAGATTCCGGCGGAAGTTCGGTGAGGCCTCGCCACCGAACGGGACGCCCAGCCCCGGGCGCTCTCCCCGGGACATGGGGGGCTAGGGGCCGGGGACCTGTCCGGCCGGTGGAGACGACGGCGGCGCGAACTGGGGCTCGGTGTAGCGCCGGGGGGCCCCGAAGGGACGGAAGATCCGGCCCCCGCCGTGGTAGAACTTCGAGAAGTACTCCACGTAGACGAGCCGGGCCCCCTGGATGCCCGGCTCGAAGACCCCCAGGACGATGTTGAAGCCCTGCCCGATGACCAGGATGACCACGCCCACGATGGCCAGGAAGCCGTTGTGGAAGAGACCCAAGGCGATCTTGTTGATCACCACCGCCAGGATCACCGAGGCCAGAAGGATGCCCACCAGCCGGGTGTAGGAGAGGATGTGGCTCACCAGGCTCATCACCTCGATGGCCCCCTGCCCCCCCTCCAGGGCCGCCACCCCCAGGATGAGGGCCACCGCCACCCCCAGGAAGACCCCGGTGAGCGGGGTCGCGACCGGGTTGATGGTGATCTGCTTGTGGAGTAGCGCGAGCCCGGCGAGCGCGATGTCCCAGGCGAGGACCAGCCAGATCCCCTTCGCGACAGCCTCCCGCCGGTTCCCCTCCGTCAGGGAGTTCACCACGCCGAAGAGGAACCCGAGGCTCACCATGGCGAGCCCGGTGTAGCCGGTGTAGAGCAGGAGCTTCGCCACCCCGGAGTTGCTCACCGGGTCGAAGAGCTGGAAGTTGTAGTGCCCGAAGGTGAGCTGCGCCAGGGAGAACCCGAAGTACTCGTCGAAGAGCACGCCCAGCCCGATGGCGACCAGGCACCCGGGGATGAGCGCCTTGGCCAGCTGCTTCATCGCCGACGGGGGCATGATCATGCTGGTGAAACGGACCAGGGACCGGGGAACGAGGGTGCGGCCGGCCCGGGGGTTCCCCACCCGCCAGATGAGCCAGAGGCAGATCGCCAGGATGACGGCCCCGTAGCCCACGTCCCCGAGCATCACCCCGAAGAAGATCGGGAAGACGATGGCGAAGACCAAGGTGGGGTCCAGCTCTGCGCTCTGCGGGAAGGAGTAGAACCGGATGAAGAACTCGTAGGCCCGGGGGCCCCGGCGGTTCTTCAAGAGGGTGGGGGGCGCCTCCTCGCTCTTCACCGGGAAGAGCAACGTCCGCCCCCGGGTGAGGGTCTCCAGCCCCCGGGAGAGCCCCTCCACCCGGTCCTTCGGCATCCAGCCCTCCAGGGCGAAGACCTCCCGGCTCGCCCCCATCCGGCTGATGAGCTCCGCCTTGCGCGCCTCGACGTCCAGCTGTTCCTCCAGGGGGAGCAGGACCGGGACCCAGCGCCGGGCGAGCTCCGCGAGCTCTCGGCGGACCTCCGCGAGCGCCTTCTCCTTCTCCTCCACGAGCGCGGCGAGCGCCGGGGCGAGCGCGCTGGCCGTCCCGGAAAGCCCCTCCGGCACCGGGATGAGCCGGACGGAGAGCTTCTGGGCCGACCGGGTCGCCCCCTCGGCCCGTTCCCGGGGGAGGCTCACCACGAACCGGACCCGGCGTTCGGTCAGACGATAGAAGAGGAGCCGGTCCGGGGCCTCCCGGTAGAGCTCGGACTCGAACTCGGCGAAGGCCTCCTCGGAAGCCTCCCCGAAGTAGGAGACCAGGCTCTGGGCCCGAAGGAGCTCGAAGTCCCCGGGGAAGAAGGCGTAGTCCTCCACCAGGTGGAGCTCGTCCTCCGCCGCCTTCCGCTCCGTGATCAACTGGTCCTCCCGCCGCTTCCGCTGGCGCACCTCCTCGTCGACGGGCACGGCCCGGGCGGCGGCGAGGAGGCTCGGGACGTCCTCGAAACGCTGCTTGAGGGTCACCGGCACCGGCGGGAGCGCCTGGACCAGCGCCTTCACCCGGGCCTGCTGCTCGAGGACCTCGCGTTGCTCCCCCCCGGGATGGTCGGGGGAGAACTCCCGCAACCCTTCCTTGCCCAGGGACTCCACCTGGATCACCCCGTGGTCGTGGAGGTAGGAGAGGATCCGGTCCCGGTCCTCCTTGAGCCCCACCAGGACCACCCGGCTCATGGGGGCGGAGCGCAGTCCCATCGTGCTCTCCCGGCCCTTCAGCGCTTCCGGGCGCCGGGCCGCCCCGCGTCCGCCGGGGGCCAGAGGTCCCCGAAGAGCGCCGTCACCACCTCGGGGAAGCGGTCGTCCAGTTCCGCCTCGGTCATCTGGCCCAGGGTCCGGGCCTGGGATTCCGCCTCGGCAAGGATCCGGGCCGCCTCGGCCTGGGCCTCCCGCCGGGACGACTCCCGCCGGTCCCGTTCGGCGGACTCCGCCGCCTCCCGGGCCCGCTTGAGCTCCTCAGCGGCCTGTTCCTGGGCCCGGGCCTTCTCCTTCTCCGCCCGCTCCCGGGCCTCCTTGAGCCGGGCGTCCCCGGCGGTCTCCGCCTCCTTGATCCGGCGGAGCGCCTCCACGGAGGGTTCCCCCGTGCCCGGGGAGACGGCCATCTCAGAGCCCCCCCAGCACGTTCAAGAGCACGGCCGCGAAGACCCCGAGGAGCGCCAGCTTGAGCAGGAAGAAGCCCCGCTGGACCGTCCACATCCGCCGGAGCGCCTCCTCACGCGAGGGCATGGGTCTCCTCGGGAGGGGCCCGGGGCGCCTCGGCCTCCCGCTCCATCTTCCGCTTGACGGTCTTCAGCATGGCGAAGCTGTCCCGCTCGAGCTCGTCGAAGCGGAACTTGATGTAGCGCACGGTCCCCTCCAGCCGGGGGATCATGACGTTCTCGATGGCGCTGGCCCGGCGCTTGGTCTTCTCGATCTCCCGGAGGAGCCGGCGCATGGCGTTCTCCTTCTCCGCCACCTGGAGCACCACCGCGTAGACGCCCTGGAACCGGCGGAGGGACTCGTCCACGCTGGCCGGGAGCCTGAGGAGCGCCCGGGCCGTCTCGGGGTCGTAGCGCGCGTCCGCGATGGCCGGGGTCCTCACCCCCATCACGTTGCGGCTCTCCACGCTTAAGGGTTTGAGCTGGGGGAGCATCAACGAGACGCTCTCCAGCCGGATCCTCCCCTCGGCGAGCTCGGCCTCCCGGATGGCGGTGTACCCCTCCCGGAGGCGCTGGGCCAGGTCCCCCCTGAGCTCCAGGGCCTGCCGGGAGATCTTGAAGAACTCCGCGATGAGGGCGGAGCGCTTGAGCTTCAGCAGGTTGAGCCCCCGCTTGGCCAGCACGATCCGGCGCTTGGCCCGGATGAGCTCCAGCCGGGTGGGGCGGGTGACCTCCAGGTTCGGCATCGTCGGCTCCGTCCTCAGCCGGCCGGGGCGGGTGCCTTGCGGTACTTCTGGATGAACTCCGGCTTGATGCGCTTGAGCTCGCGCTCGGGCAGCTCCGCGAGCACGTCCCAGCCGATGTCCAGCGTGGTCTCGATGCTCCGGTCCTCCTCGTAGCCCTGGTTCACGAACCGCCGCTCGAAGCGGTCGGCGATCCTCAGATAGATCCGGTCCACGTCGCTGAGCGCCTCCTCCCCCACGATGGCGGAGAGCGCCCGCTGGTCCTTCCCGGTGGCGTAACCGGCGAAGAGCTGGTCCACCACCCCCCGGTGGTCCTCCCGGGTCCGACCCTTCCCGATCCCCTGGTTCATCAGCCGGGAGAGGGAGAGCAGCACGTCGATGGGCGGGTAGACCCCCCGCCGCTGCAGGTCCCGGCTCATCACCACCTGCCCCTCCGTGATGTAGCCGGTGAGGTCCGGGATGGGGTGGGTGATGTCGTCGGCCGGCATCGTCAGGATGGGGAACTGGGTGATGGACCCCTTACGCCCCTTGAGCTTCCCGGCCCGCTCGTAGAGCTGCGCCAGGTCGGTGTAGAGGTACCCGGGGTACCCCCGGCGCCCGGGGACCTCCTCCCGCGCGGCGGAGACCTCCCGAAGCGCCTCGCAGTAGTTGGTCATGTCCGTGAGCACCACCAGGACGTGCATGTCCCGCTCGTAGGCGAGGTACTCCGCCGTGGTGAGCGCCATCCGGGGCGTGATCACCCGCTCCATGGCCGGGTCGGAGGAGAGGTTCAGGAAGACCACGGTCCGCTGGAGCGCCCCGGTGTCCTCGAACTCCTTGAGGAAGTAGTTCGCCTCCTCGCTGGTGATCCCCATGGCCCCGAAGATCACCGCGAAGTTCTCCGACGCGTTGAGGACCTTCGCCTGCCGCACGATCTGGGCCGCCAGGGCGTTGTGCGGGAGCCCCGCCGCCGAGAAGATCGGGAGCTTCTGTCCGCGGACCAGGGTGTTCGAGCCGTCGATGGCGCTCACGCCGGTCTGGATGAACTCGCTGGGCTGCTCCCGGGAGTACGGGTTCATGGCGTTCCCCACGATCTCCCGCCGGTCCTTGGCGATGAGCTTGGGGCCCCCGTCCCGGGGCGTCCCCAGGCCGTCGAAGACCCGGCCGAGCATCTCGTCGGAGCAGGCGAGCCGGGCCACCTCGCCGGAGAACTTCACCGTGGTGGACGTGTCGTTCATCCCCAGCGTCGCGCCGAAGACCTGGATGATGGCGAGCCCCCGCCGGGACTCCAGCACCTGACCGGTCCGCCGGTCCCCATCCGGGAGGGTGATCTCCACGATCTCCCCGTAGGCCGCGTTGTCCACGCCCTCCACGAAGAGCAGCGGCCCGGCGATCCGCTCGATGGTCCGGTAGTCCACCGGGACCGGGGGGGTCCGGGGGGCGCTCACGCCACCACCTCCTCCTCCAAGACCCGGAACCCGTCGGTCATCTCCCGGTCCAACAGGTCGAAGGCGCCGAGGCCTTCCTTCTCGCTCTGGGTCTTCATCCGGGCGATCTTCACCCGGACCGGGAGCTCCACGGCCTTGGAGAGCGCCACCCCCTTCCCCACGACCTCGGTCTCCCGCCGGCCAAAGTCCAGGATGGCCCGGAGCATGCGGAACTGCTTCCCGATGGAGGTGTACGTGTCCACCTCGTCGTACGCGCTCTGCTGGAGGTAGTCCTCCCGGATCATCCGGGCGGTGTCCAAGACCGCCTTTTCCCGTTCGGGGAGGGCATCCGACCCCACCAGCTGGACGATCTCCTGGAGCTCCGCCTCCTTCTGGAGGAGCTCGATGGCCTCGTTGCGGAGCGCCGCCCAGTCCTTCGCCACGTGCTCGGCGTACCACGGGCCCAGGTCCCCCGTGTAGAGGGAGTAGCTGGAAAGCCAGTTGATGGAGGGGAAGTGCCGCCGGTTCGCCAACGAGGCGTCGAGCGCCCAGAAGACCCGGGTCACCCGCAGGGTGTTCTGGCTCACGGGCTCGGAGACGTCCCCGCCCGGCGGGCTCACCGCGCCGATCACCGTGACGGAGCCCGGACGGGCCCCGGGGCCCAAGACCTCCACCTGGCCGGCCCGCTCGTAGAACTCGGCCAGGCGGCGGCCCAGGTAGGCCGGGTACCCCTCCTCGCCCGGCATCTCCTCCAGCCTCCCGGAGATCTCCCGGAGCGCTTCCGCCCAACGGCTGGTGGAGTCCGCCATGAGGGCCACGTCGTAGCCCATGTCCCGGTAGTACTCGGCGATGGTGATGCCGGTGTAGATGCTGGCCTCCCGGGCCGCCACCGGCATGTTCGAGGTGTTGGCGATGAGGATGGTCCGCTCCATGAGCGGCCGTTTGCTCTTCGGGTCCTCCAGGTGCGGGAACTCCGTGAGCACCTCCGTCATCTCGTTCCCCCGCTCCCCGCAACCCACATAGACCACCACGTCCGCCTCGGCCCACTTCGCCAGCTGCTGCTGGGTCACGGTCTTCCCGCTGCCGAAGGGCCCGGGGATGGCGGCCGTGCCTCCCTTCGCGATGGGGAAGAAGGTGTCGATGACCCGCTGCCCCGTGATGAGGGGGACCACGGGAGGGAGCTTCCGCGTCACCGGCCGGGGGACCCGGACCTTCCAGCGGTGGGAGAGCCCCAACGGGACGCTCTTGCCCTCCGCGGTCTGCACCTCCCCGATGGTGTCCCTCACGGTGTAGCGCCCGGCCGCCAGGCGGCGGAGCGTCCCCTCCACGCCCGGCGGGACCAGCACCCGATGGGTGAGCAGCGGGGTCTCGGGCACGGTCCCCAGGATGTCGCCCGGGACCACCTTCTCCCCCACCTTCTTCGTGGGGGTGAACTCCCAGACGGCCTTCTCGTCGAGGGGCGCCGCGCTCAGGCCCCGGGCGATGAAGTCCCCTCCCTGCTGCTGGATCACGTTCAGGGGACGCTGGATCCCGTCGTAGATGGACTTCAACAGTCCCGGGCCCAGCTCCACGGAGAGCGCCTGGCCGGTGTTCTCCACCTTGTCCCCCGGCCGGATCCCCGTGGTGTCCTCGTAGACCTGGATGGTGGCGTCGCCTTCCACCAGACGGATGACCTCCCCCACCAGCCCGAGCTCCCCCACCCGGACCACGTCGAACATCCGGGGTCCCTCCAGGCCGCTCGCCACCACCACCGGGCCCGAGACCCGCTTCACTTGTCCTTGCGCCATGGTTGTTTCCTCTTCAAGGGGCGACCAGGGTCTCCAGGGAGACCCCAAGGACCCGCTTGGCCAGCGTGGCGACGCTCTCCGGCTCCTCCCCGGCCCCCGGGGTGGGGAGGAAGACCACGAGCGGGTCGATGGAGCTCTCCACCGCATGGCGGAGCGTCTCGGGGAGGAGGGTCTGGATCTTCCGGCTGGCCAGGATGAGGCTGTGGGACCGTTCGTCGAACACGCGCTGGAACTCCTTCACGGCGTTCTGCTCGTTCGTGGGGAACGTGTCCTTCACCCCGATCAACCGGAAACCGATCACGAGCTCGCGCTCTCCGATCACGGCCACCGGCTTGGCCGGCTCGCCCGCGGGCATATCGGCTTCCCCGGGCGGGCGGAGTATATAGGCCCTGCGGAGTCCGGGCGCTCTTCTCGAGGAAAAACGACCCCTTCCGGGAGTAGTTATTCCCCGCGCGCATGCGGGGGAGGATGAGCCCCTCTTCCCCCTCGCCGACCCGCCCGGGGCCGGTGCCCCCCGGGCTGGAGCGTACCCTCGCCCGCCTGAAGGACGGGACCCTACGGGAGCGCCTGGAGTCCCTTCGCCTTCTCGGGGAGGCGCCTTCGCTTCCCGACCTGACGCCCCTCCTCGACGCCCTGAAGGACCCTCACCCCTCCGTCCGGCTCGGCGGGCTCTGGGCGCTGAGACGGTCTCCCCCCGCCGGAGCGCGACCGGCCCTCCTCGGGTCCCTCCAAGACCCGGACTTCCGGGTCCGGGCCCTCGCCGCGGAGAGGCTCGGGGGGCTTGCCGGGCCGGGGGTCGTGGAGGCGCTGCTCGCCGTCCTCTCCGACCCGTCGGCCGAGGTGCGCATCCCCGCCGCCTGGGTCTTGAACGACCTCGGCCGTCCGGAAGGGAAGGAGACGCTCGACCGGCTCCTGGACGATCCCGACCCCCTCATCCGGAGGGGGACCCTCGCCACCCTCGCCAACTATGGGGACGCTCGCGCCGAGCCCTGGCTCATGCGAGGGTTGGCCGACCCCATGGAGCGGGTGCGGCGGGAGGCGGTCCTGGGGCTCGCCCGGGTCCCGGTCCCTCACGTCATGGAACGCCTCCGTCCCTTCCTCTCCGACCCCTCGGAACGGGTCCGCATCGCGGCGGCGGTCGCGGCCGGGCGCTTCCGGGACCGGCGGAGCGTGGGGACCCTCCTGGACCGTTACCCCCATGAGCCTTCGGGTTCCCGGCCCGCGTTCCTGGTGGCCCTCGGCCGGATCCGGGACCCCCGGGCCTTCCCCACGCTGCTCGCGGCCACCGAGGAGGCGGCCTCCCCCACCGTGGTCTCCGCCCTCCACGCCCTCGGGGAACTGGGGATGAGGAAGGCGGTCCCCCGGGTCCGGTCGCTGCTGTCGAGCCCCGTCCGGACCATCCGGGGGACCGCGGCCGAGGTCTTAGGACGCCTGGGCGGCGGAGGGGAGACCCCCCGCCTCGTGGAACGCCTCTCCGACCCGGACCCATGGGTACGGCGCGGAGCCTCGGTGGGGCTCGGCTACCTTAGGTCGCGCCGGACCGCCTCCGCGCTGAGGGCCCGCCTCTCAGACCCGGACGGTGAGGTACGGCTGGCCGCGGTCTGGGCCGTCGGACGCATCGGGGACCCCCGCTCCCGGCCTCGCTTGCTCTCCATGCTCGAGGAGGCCGTCTCCGCCTCCCGGCCGGGGGAAGGCGACCGGGCCACCCCCGGGGGGCCCACCGTGACGGTGATCGCCGAACGGGAAGGGTCCCTCCGCCTCCGCAGCGATGCCCCCCAGACCCTCTTGGACGGGCTCCTGCTGGCCCTGGCACGAGAGGCGGCCCGATCCCCTCCCCTGGAACGCAGCCGCGTCCTCGAGGCCCTCGCCCGCTCCTTGGAGGCGCTCCCGTGGGGGCAGGCCGACCGCCCCCTGGCGCTCCCCCGGATGGAGTCCCATCCCCCGGGGAGGGTCCCGACCCGCCGGGAGGTCTCCCGGGGCGTCCTCCCGGGCCGGGTCCCTGGAGGGGACCGGGGACGATGATGCTGAGGGAGTTCCGCCCGTCCGACGGCCCCGAGGTGTTCCGGGAGCTTTCCCTCAACTTCGCCCAGGAGAACGCCCTCACCGGGATGGATGCCTCGCACTTCCTCCGGGTGGTGGAGAAGGCGTACCACGGCGCCCTGGGGACCCTGCTCCGGCTGAGCCGGCTCTTCGGGGTCCCACCGGTGCTCTTCCTGGTGGCCGAGGAGGACCACCGCCTCGTGGGGACCACCTTCGTCTCCTTCCAGGGGGGACTGGGATACCTGGCCATGGTGATGACCGACCCGGATCACCGGCGACGAGGGGTGGCGAGCGCCCTTCTCGACCGGGCCGAGCTCGCCTGCCGACGCCGCCGGCGACGCTACTCGGTCTTGGACGTGATGGAGGACAACCTGGCGGCCCAACGTCTCTACCGCGGCCGGGGCTATGAACGGCTCCGCCGGGTCGAAGGATGGGTCCACCCCCTCCCGGCGGCATCCCTGCGTCCTCCCCCCCCGGGACGGGTCCGGGCCACCCTGCCCTCCGACGTCCCCTTCCTGGTGGAGGCCCACCGGGAAGGGATGCCGCCCCGGGTCCGGGAGGTCCTTCCCGCGGGCGTCTCCTCCCTCCTTCCGCGCCGGTATCTCGACCGGGTCCTTCTCTCCGAGAGCTCCGCCTGGTGCACGGGCCCGCCCGGCCGCCCCACCGCCTACGCCCGAGGCACGTTCACCACCCCTCGGGAACCGGGCCTCCTCTCCCTTCCCTACGTGGCGGAGGATATCGCGCCGGAGGAGAGCGAGGGGCTCCTTTCCGTGGCGCTTGACTGGCTCTCCCAGCGCGGGGCCGACCGCGCCGCGGTCACGGTCCCGGAGTACGAGCGGCGGACCTCGGCGCTCCTCGAGAGGCACGGTTTCTCCCTCCGCTGGCGGACCGACACACTGGTGAAGGACCTTCGAAGGCGCGGTCCCCCCGGAACGCCGCCCTCGGACCCGGGCGTTGACGCGCGTGCCGCCCCGGCGGCCGCCCCGGAGGGGACGAGACCCCCCTTCCCCGACCCTCCGGGGGCTTAGGTCCGAGCCCCGGCGGGGGAGGGCCAGGGGCTCCGCTTCCCCCCGGGAACGCTCCCGAGGGGAGGACCCGCCCCACATCCCTATCTCTCCCAAGGATTCCCGGGCCATGGCTCCGGAGCGAAGGCCCCGGGCGTTTGCCCCCTCCCCCCTCACGAGGGCGTTCTTTGACCGTTCCGCCCTCCAGGTCGCGGGCGACCTCTTGGGATGCCGCCTGAGGCGGGTCCTTCCCGACGGGACCGTCCGGATGGTCCGCCTGGTGGAGGTGGAGGCCTACGTGCGGGGGGACCCGGCGAACCACGCCTTCCGGGGGATGACGCCGCGGAACCGGAGCATGTTCCTGGGTCCGGGTCACCTGTACGTCTACCGCATCCACCAGGTACACTGCGCCAACCTGACCACCCGCCGGGGCGAGGCCGTCCTGCTCCGCGCCGGGGAGCCGCTGACCCCCGGACTGAAGAACCCCTCGGGCCCGGGGAGGCTCGCCCGGGAGCTGGAGCTGACCCGCGCGGACGACGGGCGCCCCCTGGCCCGTCCCTTCCTTAGCGTCCTGCCCCGGGAGGGCCCCTCCCCGGTCTCCCTCCGGGGTCCCCGCATCGGGATCTCTCGGGGGACGGAGCGCCCTCTGCGCTTCCTGGTGGAAGGTTCGCCCTGGGTCTCCGCCCCCCGTTCAGGACGGAAGGCCCCGAGAAGGCGGTCCACCCCGGGGCCGTCTTTCCGTTCGCGACGACCTCGAGGCTGACGAGCGCCGTGGGGCCTTACGGCAGAAGGTCCGTAGCGTCCCCTCGGGGCCCCGGGGCCTTCCCGCCCGCCGGAGGGCTACGGGGAGGTACGGTCGGCGGTCTGCTGCTCCTCGGCCCGCCGGTCGTAGGGGTAGGTGACCTCCAGTTCGCTCGCCTCGTCCAACTGCGCCCGGGCCGTGGGGGTGAGCGACCAACCCGTCGCGCCTAAGTTCTCCTCGAGCTGCTCCACGGAGCGGATCCCCAGGATGGGGGCGGTCACGGCCGGCCGGGCGAGAAGCCAGTTCAACGCCACCTGGGCCGGGGTCCGGCCCGCCTGCTGCGCCACCCCGGAGAGCGCCGAGAGGGTCCGCCGGGTCCGTTCGTTGTCGAACCGCCGGGCATACGCCCCGGGGTCCTCGGCGTTGGCGATCCGGGAACCGGCCGGGGGGTTACGGACCCCCTGGACGTACTTCCCCGAGAGCACGCCCCCGGCGAGCGGGCTCCAGGGCAGGACCGCCAGCCCCTCGGCCTCACAGAGCGGGAGGAGCTCGAACTCGCTGGCCCGTGCGTAGAGGCTGTACTGAGGTTGGAGGCTCACCGGCTCCTCCCAGGAGCGCTGCCGGCAGAGTTGCAGGGCCTTCTCCAACTGCCAGCCCCGGAAGTTGCTCACCCCGACGTAGCGGACGAGCCCGTCCTTCACCAGCTGGTCCAGCGTCCCGAAGGTCTCCTCCAACGGGGTCCAGGGGTCCCAGGCGTGCACCTGGAGGAGGTCCACATGGTCCGTCCGGAGCCGGCGCAGGCTCTCCCTCACGGCGTTCCTGAGGTGCTTCCGCGAGAGCCCCACCCGGTTCGGCCCGGGGCCGGTGCGGAACCGGGCCTTGGTGGCCAGGAAGACCTCCTCCCGGTCCTGGTGGGCCAGCCAGGTGCCGAGGATCTCCTCGGACCGACCCCCGGAGTACACGTCCGCGGTATCCAGGAGGTTCCCCCCCGCCTGGACGAACCGGTCCAGGATCCGGTGGCTCGTCTCCTCGTCGACCCTCCAACCCTCTCCCCGGCCACCAAAGGTCATGGTCCCGAGGCCGAGCTCGCCCACCAACACGCCCCTACGCCCCAGCCTCCGGTTCTGCATGGGCCCGGGGACCCGTCCCGGCGGAAAAGCCCTTCAACCGCGCGGCCCGGCCGGGCGCCCCCCGGGAGCGGGATATGCTCCGGTTCCCTCGCTTATCTCCCATGGCGACGCGGACGGACCCCACGGGCGATGCGACCCCCTTCTCGGGCGCGGCCGCTCACCCCGGGGCCCCCGGGGGAGGCCGAGCCCGCCCGTGACCGCCGGGAGAGTCCTCGTGGGCTGCTCGGGCTGGGATTATGCCGAGTGGGTGGGCCGCTTCTACCCCCGGCGCGGGGTGGAGGACCGGCTCCGATACTACACCGGGGTCTTCCCCGTGGTGGAGGTGAACTCCAGCTTCTACCACCTGCCCACCGCCCGGACCGTGGAGTCGTGGGCCCGCCGGACCCCGAACGGGTTCCGCTTCACCGCCAAGGTCCCCCAGGAGATCACTCATGACCGCCGGCTCCAGGACGTCGAGGAGCCGCTCCAAGCCCTCCGCCGGGCCTTCCAGCCGCTGGTCCGCGCGGGGAAGCTCTCCGCCTTCCTGGTCCAGCTTCCCCCCTCCCTTCCCTTCCGGGAGGCAGAGGTCCGGGACTTCTACCGCCGGATGGCCGGTGACGTCCCCGTGGCCGTGGAGTTTCGCGAGGAGAGCTGGCTTACGGAGGCCTCCTTCCACCTCCTCCAGGATGCCGGGTTCGCCCCCGTGGTGGTGGACGAGCCGAAGCTCCCCGTCTTCCTCCGGAGCGATCCGTCCTTCGCCTACGTGCGGTGGCATGGCCATGGGTCCCCCCTGTGGTACGACTACACGTACCGGAGCGAGGAGCTCTCGGCCTGGGTCCCCCGGGTCCGGGAGCTCCAGGAGCGCTCGTCGCAGGTCCTGGGTTTCTTCAACAACCACTTCCGCGCCGACGCCCCCCGTAACGCGCTGGAGCTCTCCCAGCTCCTGGAGCTCCCTCCCCCTCCCTGGACCGGGCGGCTCGTCCCTCCCGACCTCCCCGGCCCGGGGTCCGGGCCGGACCCTCCCACGGGCGGTCCGTCCGGCCCGCCCGGAAACCCCCGGGTCGATCGGGGGTAAAGGGGGTCCCAGGGGACCCGCCGGGTCAAGCCCGCTGAACCGGCAGGTCATTAAGCCAAAGCCCGGCTTACCTTCCCTGGCGAGGGGTGGACCGATGACGGAGAAGGGCGAGGGGCGGGGGCGCGCGCCGGGGGACCTTCGGAGGGCGCCGGGCCTGGCCCGGAACGATCGCGGCTCCTCCTTCCTTCACCGGGGGGCGGGGAAGAAGGCCCCTTCGAAGGCGAAGGGGACCTCCGTCCCTCCCGGCGAGGTCTCCACCGAGGCGGTGGTCGGCGCCCTGCTGAAGGACCTCCGGACGGAGCGCGAGGAGGTGCTCGAGCCCTTGCTCCATCGGCTGAGGGAGATCGGCGAGGCCATCGGCCGCGGGGAGCCCGTGTCGATCCCGGTGCTGGAGCAGGGGCTCGATCTCCTGGAGGCCTACCTCCATCGGCTGCACGAGGTCCATGTACAGGGCTTCGCCCGGGCGACCCCCGGCGTCCCTCATGACGACACCTGCCTCTTGCCCCTGGTAGCGCTGGAGGGGGAGCCAGAACGGGCCGAGCACCGGGTCGCCTCCATCCGAGGCGCCCTGGTGGGATATCAGGCCCGCTGGTCCGGCGCCGCCTCGCTCTTGGGCCTGGTCATCACCAACGAATGCACGGCGGAGCTCTCCTGGGAGGGCTACTCGGAGGATTTCGCCCGGTCCTGCCTCCCCTCCCACCTGCCGCCGGCCTCCGTTAAGGCCTGGGAGAGCGCCATCGCGGCGACCCGGGCGGAGGCCGCGAAGACCCGGGAGGCGGTGGCGCGGTACCTGACCCGTCCGTTCCGGGAGGGCTCCCCCTCCCCGACCTCTCCCCCCTCGGGTTGATCTCTCCGCTCACCGGCGCGAAGGGCCGGGGGTCCGCCCCCCGGGGGGCGCGACCCTTACCGGGCGCCCGCGAGCGGCCGGGAGGCTCCCGGGGCCCGGGTCTAAGGAGGGTGAGGACGGACTCGCGGAGCCGGAAGCTCCGGCGCTGGCCGGACCGCCGGGCCCGCGCCACCTGGAAGCGCTCCACTTCGAAGCCCTGGGCGTGGGCCAGACGGGCGAAGAGGAGGTCCCCCGGGACGTAGGTCCCCGCGATGAAGGAGTCCCCGTTGACCACCACGAAGCGGCCCCCGGGCCGCAGCGCGTCGTAGACCCGGTGGAGCACGGAGGCCAGGTCGTCGAAGTACTTCGTCACCACCCCGGCCATGTCCCCCCGCCGGTACCCCGGCTTCTGGGCCAGGCGTTCCTGGATCCGGGCGGAGATGGCGGTGAGCCAGGGCTCGTGGGCGGTGGCCGGGCCGGGCCGATGCCCCTGGATCACGGAGCGAGAGACGTTGTCGCAGGCCACCAGCGAGGAGCGCAGCGTCCGGAGGTCCTCGTAGCTCTCCGCCAGGTCGAGCCAGGCGAGCTCGATCTTGTAGTTGTTCACGTAGTCCATCCCGTTGACGTACGGAGGGCTGGTGATCGCCAGGTCCACGCTCTCCGGGGGAAGCCAGGGGTCCTTGGCGTCCCCCTGGACGATCCGGGCCTCCGGCCCGACCGGGGTCCCGTTGAGCCCCTCTAAGTCCGTGGCGATGGTCTCCACCCGCTCCTGGAAGAGGGCATAGGGGGTCCGGGCGCTGAGCCCCTCCCGCTTCGCGTAGCCCAAGCAGGGGGACCGCTTCAGGTGGCTGGACTCCACCAGGATGCCGGCGAAGGAGAGCTTCAGCAGCGTGCGGGCGCCGTCGTCCGGCAGCCCCGCGAGGTCCTCCTTGATCCGGAGGAGGGAGCGGAGCACCGCCCCGGGGAACTGGCGGCGCGTCTCCGTCAGGAAGGGGGGGGAGAGGGTGGGAGGGAGCCCCTCGTTCCGGAGGAGGCTACGGGCCGCCTGGCGCAGGGAGGCCGGGGAGACCGACCAGAGCTGCTTCGCCCGGGCCACGAAGGCGGCCACGGGCATGAGCTCGATCCCCACCGAGGCGGCCCCGGCCCGCCGGGCGACCACCGGGACGGTGCCGGAACCGGCGAACGGGTCCAGCACCGTATCCCCCGGTCCGACGGCGTACTCGGCGAGCACCCTCTCGACGAACTCCGCCGAGAAACCCTGCACGTACGACCACCAACGATGGACCGGGAGCCGCTCGTTAGGGTTGAACTGGATGGGCCCGGCAAACGGCGCCGGACGGAGGTCAAAGGCCCTCTCGAACTGCTCCGTGTACCACGCGGGCCCCTGAAAGGTGGGGTCCGCGCTCGGGTCCCCGGCAAACTCCCGGGCGACCCAGAGGCCCCGGCCCACCTTGACCACCCGCTTCCCGGACGCGAGCCTCGCGAGCTCGCTCTGGACCACGGGAAGGGGGAGGTCCGTGGTGGCCGCCAGCTGTTTGGGGGTGAGCCCCACCAGCCCCGCCCTCCCGATGGCGGGCAGGACGCCGGCCGCGTCCCCGGGAGAGCGCGGACCAGGGAGGGCCATGCCCCTCTCCATCCCCGGGCTCGCTTTAGGGGCTTCGGGCCCACCGCCCCCGCGGGGAGGGTCCTGCGACCTCAGCCGACGAAGATGATCACCAGGTCCAGCACGATGACCACGACCACCAGGATCCGGACCCAGTGCAACAGGTTCGTGGTGTTCTGTTCCAGGCGCTGGAGGACGGCGGAGGGGTCGTTCGACGGAAGGGACGAGGCGTTCGTGGACCAGGGGAGGGCACCGCTCATGGAGGGGGACCTCCCGGGAACGGGAAGAGACCTTGCGCCACCGGGGGGCCGGGGCCGGTCCCGGCCGTCGCGGTCCGACGCGACGGCCCTCCCGTCAGTGCTTGCGGATCCGGATCTTCGGGTGGACGTTCCCCTGGCGGGGCTTCAACCACGCATAGGTCCGGCGGCGGGCGGTGTCCCCGTAGCCGCACTTGGCGCAGACGCGCTTGCGGACATGGTAGGAGTGGTGCCCGCAACGGCGGCAGAGCACGTGGACGGTCTTTCCCCCGCGACGCGCGGGTGTGCCTTTTCCCATCTTCGTTCCCTCCGGGCGTTCCTCTCACGGCGAGATGAAGACCACGTTGTCCCCCCGGACCACGGTGAGGCCGGCGAGCGGCGTGACCTTCTCCGCGTCGACCTCCTCCGCCCCCGAGAGGACCACGTTCATGTGCTGGTCGAACCCCTGGAGCACGCCCCGGTACGAGCGGCCCCCGCGAAGCTCCACCAGCACCCGCTGATGGAGGTTCTGCTGCAGGAGCTCCAACGGCTTCATGGCCAGGACCCGCGGCCGACCCTACGACGGACTGATAAGCTTTGACCATCAGGGACCCGCACCGCCGTCCTCGGGCCCCGTTCCCGGCCTGCGCACCGGGGGCAGACGGACCAGCGGCTTCCCGCATCGGGGGCAGAAGGTCGCCGGTTCCTCCTGCCGGAAACCGCAGGCGACGCAAAGGTAACGCCCCACCCAGGGCGTCCGATGGGTCCACCAGGGCCGGCCCCGGGCCGCCAAAGCGGTCCCGGACCCCAGGGAGGGGGGGAGCGGCGCCCGCCGGGCCTCCCACAGGAAGAGCCCCACCGCCAGGGCCACGAGCCCGAAGCCCTCGGCGATCGGCGTCCCCTGGCGCCGGAGAAGGCCCTCGGCCAGGAGGAAGGGCCCGGCGAGGGCCAGCGCCGCCTCCAGGCCGGCGATCAGGGACCAGATCGCGGGCCGCCGTCCCGCCCGGGCACCGACCCCTGCCGGAGGCGGAACGCTGCCCGTCACCCCCATGACCCCCCCGGCCGCTACTCCGAAGGCCGCCTCAAAGACCTTGCCGCCTCCCCTCAAAGCGCCATATGGCCGCTTCCCCTCGCCCGGCTGTGGGCGGTGGAAGCCCGGCCCCGGGACCGCTCCGGGTCCGGGTCCTGACGTGGGAGGGTCCGCCGGGGACGCCGGTCGACCGGCGCCTTTCCCCGGGGGAGCTCGGGCTCCAGCTGGACCGGTTGCCGAGAGGGGCCCGGGCCTCCCTCGGGCCGGGTCGCCCGGCCCCCCTCCCTCACCTCCGCGTGCTGCCCCGCGGCGCCCGCTCCCTCACCCTCCTCGGATCGGCGGAGACCCTCCGCTCCCTCCCCGGGGCCTGGGAACGGGCCCCCCGTCCCCTGGCGCTCCTGGCCGGCCCCGTGGGACGGGCGCTGGCGAACTTCTTCTCCGAGGCCCCTCGGCCGTGGCGCCTCGCCCACGGGCGGGCGCTCACGGTGGGGGCGGTCCCCCGGATCATGGGCGTGGTGAACGTCACTCCCGACTCCTTCTTCGATGGGGGACGCCTCCGGAGCCCCGACGAGGCCGCGGCGTACGCCCGCTCTCTGGCGTCACAGGGGGCCGACCTCCTAGACGTGGGAGGCGAGTCCACCCGGCCGGGGGCCCGCCCGCTCTACCCCTCCCAGGAGCTTCGGCGCGTCCTGCCCGTGGTGGAACGGCTCGCCCGGACCTCCGAGACCCTGCTCTCCGTGGACACCCGGCACGCCGAGGTGGCCCGGCAGGCCCTCCGGGCCGGGGCGCACGTGGTCAACGACGTGGGGGGGTTTAGGGACCCGGCCCTGCGCCGGGTGGTCCGCCGGGAGGAGGCCGGGGCCGTGGTGATGCACATGCGCGGCACCCCCCGGACCATGCAGCGGGACGTGCGGTACCGGGACCTCCGGGCCGAGGTCTACGCGTTCCTGGAGGACCGCACGCGCCTCGCGGAGGACGAGGGCATCCCTCCGGAAGCGCTGGTGGTGGACCCCGGGCTGGGGTTCGGGAAGTCGTTCCCAGGGACCTGGGAGCTCCTCGGCCATGTCCGGGAGTTCCGGGCCCTGGGGTACCCGGTCCTCGTGGGGGCCTCCCGCAAGGGGTTCCTGGGCGCCCTCCTGGGCGGGGCGCCTCCGGCGGAACGGCTGGAGGTCTCTGTGGCGGCGGCCCTCCTCGCGGTGGAGCGGGGCGCTGCCGTGGTCCGGGTCCACGACGTAGGTCCCACCGCCCGCGCGCTCAGGGTCCTGCACGCCTTGCGGCCGGGCCCGGCCGGGGCCGGACCTCCCGGCGTCGGCGGATCCGGCGCGGGGTCGTCCGGGGCGTCGAAGGGGCCGGCTCGAGCGGGATCTCCCGCCAGGGGACCCCCGTCTCCCCGACGCCCCCGGCCGGGGAGGCCAGGCCCTGGGCCAGGATCTCGGTCGCCTCGCGAAGCGCCGTGAGCGCCCGGAGCCCCCGGGTGAGGGCCTCGGGGTCGTTGAGCCCTTTCCTCAGGCCCCGTTCGATCCCCGCCTGCGCCTCCTCCAGGGCCTTCTGGACCTTCAAAAGGAACTTCGGGTCCCGCATCCCCCGTCCCAGAGCGGCCCCCCGCTGGAGCAGCCAGTCGGCCGCCCAGGGGGGAAGGGACAGGGACGGGGCTCGCCGGGCCCTACCGGGAGGCATGCTTCCCCTTCGGTGACGCCTCCCCGGCGAACTCCACCAGCAGCACCCCGTGGTCGAAGGACGCCCGGGCGACGGGGGCCCCGGCATAGGCGAAGGGGAGCGTCAGCGTCCGCTTGTACCAGCCCACCTTCAGGTAGAGCGTGTCCCCCCGGGAGGAGACGTCGATGGCCTCCCGTTCGGCGAAGGGCAGCTCCAGGCGGATGTACTTGCGGCCTCCCTTCGCATAGAACTGGACCGGGTGCGCCCGGGCGAAGATCCGCGTCGGGTCCTCCTCCCCGAAGACGTCCCGAGCCAACTGGAGGAGCTTCTCCTTCCCTAAGACCTCCTCCGGGTAGCGGGGCACCTCGCGCTGGGGGACCTCGCCGAAGGCCTCCTGGATGAAGTGGAGGTTCTCCTGCTGCTCCCTGCGCTCCCGCTTGAGGAAGTCGCCGGTGGCGGAGCTCGGGAGCACCCGGTTCACCACCAGCATCTCCACCGGGATGTCGAACAGGCAGAGGTAGGTGTAGGCGCGCTGGGTCTCGCTGATCACCATCTTCTGGGGGTTCAGCACCAGCCGGACCGAGGTGTGCTCCGCGTCGCTCAAGAGCTCGCGGACGGACTGGAACTGGGTGTAGAGGGTCTCCAGCGTGTCGAAGAAGTGTTCGGAGGGCAGCGGGGTGCGCATGACCCGGCCCACCGTGGGCCGGGCCACCTTGAGGATCCCGCGCTGGACCTTGAGCACGTGGTCGAAGTACCAGCGCAGCACGTCCGGGAGGGAGAGCAGCCGGAGGGTGTCGGCGGTGGGGGCGGTGTCCACCACCACCACGTCCCAGGTGGACTCGCGCCGGTAGCGCTCCAGCAAGAGGAGGGCGGTGATGAGCTCCATCCCGGGGAAGACCACCGCCTCCTTCGCGGTGATCTCCTCCACCCCTTGCGCCGAGAGCAACGTGGTGAGGTAACCGTAGATCTCCTTCCAGTGCCCTTCCATCTCCGTGAGCACGTCCACCTCCTGGGCGAAGAGCCGCGGCTCCACCTCCCGGGGCTCGGGGCCCAGGGGGACCTGGAGGGAGTCCCCCAGGGAATGGGCGCTGTCCGTGGAGAGCACCAGCGTCCGGTGCCCCCGGGCGGCGGAGGCGAGCCCTGTGGCGGAGGCGAGGGAGGTCTTCCCCACCCCGCCCTTCCCGGTGTAGATGAGGGTCCTCACGGGTCCGACCCCACGTCCGGCACGTCCTCCTCCAGGACGAAGGTCCCCCGGTATCCGCAGGAGCGGCAGGTGTAGGTGGCCCCGGTGAACAAGGTGGCGTCCCGGTCCACCTCGGGGGACCGGCACTTCGGGCAGAGGAGCAGGACCTTTCCCTTAGGACGTCGGCGACGGGGGGGCATCGTCCTCCTCCGGGGGGGCCTCGTCCCCCGGTCCTCCCGGGCGGTCCGGCGGGGGTGGGGCGGGGGCCTCCCCGGGGGCGACCAAGCGGACGGCGGCCATCACCTCGTCCCCCTCCTCCAGGCGCATCAGGATGACCCCGAGGGTGTTGCGGCCCTGCTCCCGGACCTGGGAGACCGGCGCCCGGAGCGTGACCCCCTTCTGCGTGGTGAGCAGCACCTCGTCGTCCCCGGTCACCGGGAGGACGGTGACCACGTGCCCGTTGCGGCCCCCGGTCTTGATCCCGATGACCCCGCTGGCGCCCCGGCCCGTGAGGCGGTAGTCCTCCACCGGGCTGCGCTTCCCGAACCCCGTGGAGGTGACCGTGAGCAGGGAGGGGAACTGGGGGGAGACGGGGGCCATGGCGACGACCCGGTCCTCCTTTCCCTTCCGCTTGAGCCCGCGGACCCCGTAGGTGGAGCGCCCGGTGGGCCGGACCCGGCGCTCAGCGAAGCGGACCACCTGCCCCTCCCGGGTGGCGAGGAGGACCTCCGAGGCCCCGTCGGTGAGGGCCACGTCCACCAGCTCGTCGCCCTCCTCGAGGAGGATGGCCTGGATGCCGGTGACCCGGATGTTCTGGTAGCGGCTCAGCGGGGTGCGCTTCACCAGCCCCTTGGCGGTGGCGAAGACCAGCGTCCCCGGGCCGGAGAGGCCCCGGACCGGCAGCTCCGTCTGGATCCGCTCCCCCGGCTTCAGGCGGGGGAGCAGGTTCACGATGGCCTTCCCCTTGGCGTGCCGCCCCATCTCCGGCAGCTCGTAGGCCTTGAGCCGGTACACCCGGCCCTGGTTCGTGAAGAAGAGCACGTCGTCGTGGGTCCGGGCCAGGAAGGCCCGGGTGACGAAGTCCTCCTCCTTCGTCTCCATCTGGACCAGGCCCTTCCCTCCCCGGCGTTGCCGCCGGTAGGCCTCCAGGGGGAGCCGCTTGATGTAGCCGGTGTTGGAGACCAGCACCACCACGTCGGTGTCGGCGATCAGGTCCTCTAAGGAACGCTCGGAGAAGGCGTCGACGAGAAGCGTCCGCCGGGCGTCCGCGTAGCGCTCCTTCAGCGAGACCAGCTCGTCGTCCAGGACCTTCTGCAGCTTCCGGATGTCGCCTAGGATCTCCTGGAGCCGGCGGATCTCCGCCTCCTTCTCCTTCGCCTCGGAGACCAGGGCGTCCCGCTCCAGGCCGGTGAGCCGGGAGAGCCGCATCTCCAGGATCGCCTTGGCCTGCTCGGCGGAGAGCAGGAACTTCCCCATGAGGGCGGTCTGCGCCGTGGGCGAGTCCTTGCTCCGCCGGAGGATCCGGACCACCTCGTCGATGTGGTCGATGGCCGTGAGGAACCCCTCCAGGAGGTGATGCCGGTCCTGCGCCTTCTTCAGCTCGAAGCGCGAGCGCCGGGTGAGGACCTCCTTGCGGAAGGACAGGTGCGAGCGCAAGAGCCCCAGGAGCGGGAGGACCTGGGGCTTGGACTCGACCAGGGCGAGGTTGATCACGCCAAAGGAGGTCTCCAGCCGGGTGTGCGCGTAGAGCTGGTTGAGCACCAGCTCGGGCGAGGCGTCCCGCTTGAGCTCGAAGACCACCGAGATCCCGTCCTTGTCGGACTCGTCCCGGAGGTCGCTGATCCCGTCGATGCGCTTCCCCTTGATGAGCTCCGCCGTCTCCTCCAACAGCTGGGACTTGTTGATCTCGTAGGGGATCTCGGTGACCACCACCTCGGTCTTGTTGTCCCGCTCCCGGATCTCCGCCTTGGCCCGGAGAAGGAGGGTGCCGCGCCCGGTCTCGTAGGCCTCCCGGATCCCCTCCCGGGAGAGCAGCCCGCCGGTGGGGAAGTCCGGCCCCGGCAGCACCTTCAAGACCTCGTCCAGGGAGGCCTCGGGTCGTTCCAGGACGAGCCGAAGGGCATCCACCACCTCCCCCAGGTTGTGCGGGGGGAGGTTCGTGGCCATCCCCACCGCGATGCCCGCGGAACCGTTCACCAGGAGGGTGGGGAGGCGGCTGGGCAGCAGCATCGGCTCCTTGAGCGAGCCGTCGAAATTGTCCCCCCAGGCCACCGTGTCCTTCTCCAGGTCCTCCAGCATCTCCGAGGCCACGGGGGAGAGACGGGCCTCGGTGTAGCGCATGGCGGCGGGGCCGTCGCCGTCGATGGAGCCGAAGTTCCCCTGGCCCTCCACCAGCGGGTAGCGCAGGGAGAAGGGCTGGGCCATCCGCACCAGGGCGTCATAGACGGAGAGGTCCCCGTGGGGATGGTACTTCCCGAGCACGTCCCCCACGGTCCGGGCGGACTTGCGGAAGGGCCGGTCGTGGGTGGCCCCTCCCTCCCACATGGCCCAGAGGATCCGGCGGTGCACGGGCTTGAGACCGTCCTCCACGAAGGGGAGCGCCCGCCCCACGATCACGCTCATGGCGTAGTCGATGTACGAGCGGTGCATCTCCCGCTCGAGGGGCTGGGCCCGGACCCGGCCGGCCCCGTCGGGGGCAGGGTCCTCTTGGATCTCGGTCATGGGGAACTCTCCTTCGGCCAGGACTCCCGGGGGGCCGGGCGGAACCCCTGGAGGAAGAGCCGATGGTCGGCCTCCTGAAGGAACGCCCCTTCATGTCCCTTGGGGACCGAGGCGCCGCTGGCCACCCGGTGCCCTCCCCCCTCCCCTCCCACCGCCCGGGCCGCCTCCCGGACCGCTGTGGCCAGGTCCAGCCCCCGGTCGGTGAGGAAGGGCGTCCCCCGGGCCGAGACCTTGGTCCGGGACGGCTCGGAGGAGAGCGCGAAGACCGGTCGCGAGGGGTCGAGGAGGTAGGCGAGCGCGAGCCCGGCCACCGGCCCGGCCAGGTTCGCGTCCGGGACCCAGATGGCCTGGAGGGATCCGAACCCCTCGACCGGGCGCTCCGTCTCCAGCCGCCCCAGCTCCCGGAGGACCCGGCCCTGCCAGTCCCTTTCCAGCTCCTCGGCCCGGCGCCGGGACTCCCGGTCCCCCAGCGCGAGGGCGATCCCCCGGGAGGGCTCCCCTTCCCGGGCGCAGGCGTTCTGGAAGGCCGAGAGGGTCACGACCTCTTCCCCCTCCGGGAGGGGATAGAGGTGCTCCTCGGTCACCCGTTCGCAGAACTCGGGTCGGGCCCCTTGGTCGAGCAGGCGGAGCACCCACGCGCTCACCAGGGTCTGGCGGTCCGCCTCGGAGAGGGAGCGCACCGTCGCCTGCGGGTCCAGGCCCAGGGCCTGGAGGAAGCCCGTCACCGGCCCGGGACGCCCGGAGAGCCCTGCCACGTACGGGTCCACCGACCGGGCCAGGCCTTCCCCCAGGGTGGGGCCCGTCAACGTAGGCTCGCGCCGGCGGTGGAGGAGACCTTTCCTCTCTGCCCGTTCCAGCAGCCGGAGGTTCAGGCCCCGGAACCCTCCCACCTGCATCCGGTCCGCCACCGCCCCGGCGAAACCGTAGGCGACCAGGTCCTCGTTGGCCGGGTCCAGGCACCGGGCGAAGAGGTAGGTGAGGATGCTGGCCGAGCACTCGCTCATTCCGTCCACCCCCCAGTGGTGCGGGTTCACGTGGAGGAGATGACCGCCCCCCGGACCCTCCGGCGCCGGGGGACGGTGGTGGTCTAAGACGAGCACCGGCCGGGGATGCCGTCGGAGGCGTTCCAGGTAGCTCGCCCCGGTGTCCAGGACGAGGACGGGGCCACGGGTCCGGGTGAGCAGCGCGTCCAAGCGGGCCTCCTCCAGGCTCACCAGCGGCGTGAGCTGCCAGGGCCGGCCCCACCGGGAGAGCGCCACCGCGGCCACGCTGGCGGAGGCGATGCCGTCCCCATCGTTGTGGTAGAGGACGCGCCACCGACCCGGGGTCCCCGCGAGGAGGTCCCGGGCGGCCCCCAGCTCCTCCATGGCCCCGGGGAACTCCCGGAGCTCCTCGAGGGCCGCGCCCTTCACTGGACCAGGAGGGCCGCGGTCTCCGCGCGGTAGCGCCATCCTGGAGGTAGCCGGCCCCGTCGCCGGTAGTAGTGGGAAAGCCGGCGGATCTTCGACTCCACCAGGCTCAGCCCCCGGCGGTTGGACAGGTCCTTCGGGTGGAGCTCCAGGTGCTGCTGCAGGTGGACGACGCGCTTGAGCAGCGCGGCCAGGTCCTCGGGCAGGTCGCTCGTGGCCTTGCGACCCCGGAGGATGGGGGTGAGCTTCTGGCCGGTGAGCAGCCGGACCGAGGGGACGCCGTAGGAGTCCCTCAGGACGAGCCCCACCCGCGACGGGGCGTTGCCGGCCTGGGCGAGCTTCACCGCCTCCTCGATCAGCTCGTCCTTCTCGAGGACGGGCCAGGACGGCCGCACGGCCGGGTAGGGCCGCTGGCTCGCGGAGCGGCCCTTGTGCCCGGAGTGGATTCGGCTCATGGGGGCCAGGCCGACCGGAACGACCTACTTAAGCGTAGCGCGGGGGAATCTTCCCAGTCCGAGACGGGCGAGGGACCCCGCCCCTGTCCGGCGAACGGGGGCCGCGCTCTCGCCGTCGGGGGGTGGGCCCCTCGGACCCTCTCCCCAGGGTGAGAGGCCTTGGCTCCCGCTCCTTCATGGGCCATGGACCATGGCCCCCACCGATCCCTTCCATGACCATGAGGAGGATCGCCACGCGGGTCCATCCCAGGTTCCTGATCGCCCTCTGGGACCAGGTGAAGGGCAGGGGCGGGCCCCATCATCTCACGGGAGACCGTTCGAAGGACATTCGTATGGGTACCCTCCGGTATGTCTGTGGCCAGGCCCGGCGCCCCCCCCCTCCCGGAGGACCCCGCGGTCCTCGCAGGACGCCTTCTCTTCGGGGTTGTGGTCTACCAACCCTTCATCGATTGCAATCACCGGACCGGGTTCCTCGGCCTGGAAGCGGTCATGGACGAGGCGGGCTACAAGCTTTCCATCCCGGAAGACGAGGTGGCCGAGTTCCTCTTGGGCATCCGGGATATCCCTAAAGACGAAGAGGACCGGGTGATCCGTTGGGTCCGGCGGTCCTTCCGCCAGGCCTAACCCAGGAGCTCCAGGACACGGTGGTACCGCTCCGCCAGGGCCTCCACCCGCCGGAGCCGCTTGCGCTCGTCCGGGGAGAGCGAGACGAGCACTTCGGCCACGTAGGCCTCGGTGGAGTCTTTCCTGCCGCTTCCAGACATTTCCAGGCTTTGCGATCGGACCCACTCGAGCGCACTCTCCAGGTAGAGCCCCACCAGGTCCTCCCCCAATGACAGAGAGAGGAGAGGTACCGGCCAGGGCGACCTGGGCAAGGGGGCCAGGACCGCCGGTCGTCGGCTCCCGCCCGCGGGGCCGGTCGTGGGAGCCTCCCCACGGAGGGAATAATCGGAAGAGACACCAGAGGGCGCGTCCGGCAGCCCTCCGCCCGGCCCGGGGAGGGTGAGGGTCGTCTCCGTCCGGTCTGCCATGTTCCTTGCGTGGTCAGGGGGGCCGGGGGGTATTGAGCCTTTGCGAAGGGGATTCTTGGGTCGCGTCAAAGATCTCCCGGACCCCTTCGTGCAGCGTGTCGAAGGCGCTCAGGATCGAGGTCCCCTCGTCCAGGACACGGTGAGCGCGGTGGATGTCGAAGACGAAGGTGCCGTAGCGCGCATCCTTCCCCGGGGGTGAGCGGGCCAAGGTCACCTGAACCTCCTCGGAGGGGGTCTGAGCGATCCGAACGTTCGAAGAGAACTCCCCCCGGGCCGAGAGCACCGAGTCGGACAAGTAGGGGCTCTTGTGTAACCAGCGGCCGAGCACGTCCCCCTCTCCAGTACGGGCGAGCTTGTTGATGTAGCGGAGACCGAGCCGGGAAGCCTTGGTGAGGGGCACCACTTCCTTGAGGGTCTTCCAGACTTCTCCCATCTCCCCCTTGACCTTGGCCCATCCGGGATAGGGGGGGAGAACGTTCAGCACCACGCGTCCCTGCATCAGTTGGACCACCCGGTCGCCGGCCCGAGAACGGAACAGGGTACGGGGTTGCGGGGGAAGGACCCGGGTGACCAAGGTGTCGCCCTGCCGCTGGAGCTCGACCCCTTGCTCCACCCGCGGTTCCATGGTCGGGTATCCGGCCTGGATCCGGGTAAAGAAGCCTCCTACGTAGGACGGGTCCCAGGAGGGTCGTTCCCTCCACGTGAACTCGACCTCGAGCATCACTTCAGCGATGGGGGGGCCCTCCGGCAACCGGGGCTTTGGGTGGTCCGGCATGGTCCCCTCTGGGCTCTCCGATAGGAACGCGGGCTAGATAGCCTTGGGGTTCCCTCTCTGGGATCCGACCCTCTTCCCTCAAGCCGGTGAGCCCGGCCCCAGGCCGGTCCCGGCGGGGCTTGGCCAGCGGCTCACGCGATCCGGCCATCCTGGACGATGGACTGGGCCAGGAACTCCTTCCCCGCCGTGTCGATGCGGTAGTGCGGTCCCATGGCCCGCTGCCGGGTCCAAGAGTGGGCCCCTCCGGGGATGTAGCGGATCATCCGGTTCCTGAGGAGCAGTCCGAGCACGAACGGGATCTTGATCTGGGCCTGCACGACCCCCCAGAAATCGGACGCCTGGAACTCCAGCTCGGTCAACTCCAGGCCCTTCTCCTCCTCGTGGTCGAAGCTCTCCGCTTGATTGAGCAGGCGCAACGCCTCCAGGAGCGTCGCCCGCAGCGGGTCCTCCGGGGAGCCTCGCTTCTCCCCCCCCTGCGGGGTCACCGGCGGGGGGGTGGGCGGCCCGGTCCGGAGCACCGGGGAGAAACCGGTCCGGGGAGGGACGTGCCGCCCGGGGATGGAGGGATCGGCCATGGACCCCCCTAGGGGGAGGGAGGTTAAGATTCTGGCGGGGCCCCTCGCCGGGCGTTCAGCCCGGGGCCTCGAGGACCACCGCGTAATGCCCCCGGGCATACGGGGAGAGGTCCACCGTCTCCTTCCGCTCCAGCCCGCCGGCCAGGAGGGCCTCCTCGGCCTCCCGAAGCACCCGCCGGGGGGAGAGGGTCTGGGTCACGGACCGGGTCTTCAGCATGAACAGGACCGTCGCGTGCGGACGGGCGCAGGCCCGGACGTTCTCCAGGAGGATCTCCACCTGGTCCCGCTGCGCCACGTCCTGGTAGAGCAGGTCCACCTCCCCCACCTCGGCCCGGTACCGCTCGGGGAGCCGGGCGTCGGCCAGGATGGGGTAGAGGTTCGTCCGGCGCCGGGCGAGGGCCAGGAGGGTCCCGAACGTCCGGGCGGACTTCTCCAGCGCGAAGAGGCTCGCCGAAGGGAGGAGGTCGCAAAGGTGGCTCACCGTGGTCCCGTGGCTCGCCCCCAGGTAGAGGAGCTTGCGGACCCGGTCAAAGGGCCACGCACGGCCTCCCCGGAGCACGTAGGCGGCCAACTTGCTGTGATAGGGGTCCCACTCCCGGTACTCCGTCCCCTCTTCCTGGAGGAGGGTCTCGCCGTAGACCCGGACCCCGGGGTCCCGGTTCACCGTGTAGAGGCTGGGGCCCCGACGGAAGAGTCCCGGATCGCGGTAGGGCTCCAAGAGAGAGATTGCCTCGGGGGAGGAAGGGGCCGCCGACCCTTAAGGGGCCGGCAGGGGACCCAACGCGGCCAGGACCTCCACCTCGACGGGGCTGTTCAAGGGCAATCGGCCCGCCCCCAGGGCGACCCGGCTGTGCCGTCCCCGCTCCCCCAGCACCTCCTGGAAGAGCTCCGAGGCCCCGTTCGCCACCAGGGGCTGGGAGGTGAAACGGGGGGAACTGGCCACGTACACCCCCACCCGGAGCACCTGCCGGACCCGCGCGAGGCTGCCGATCTCGGCCCGGAGCGCGGCCAGGGCGTTCAAGGCGCATTGCCGCGCCGCCGCCTGGGCCTGCGGGAGGCCCACCTCCTCGTCGACCAGGCCCTCGGCGGAGAGCTTCCCCTCCCGGAAGGGAAGCTGGCCGGAGACGTAGGCGAGATCCCCCTGGACGACCACCGGGACGTACGCACCCCGGGGGGCCGCCGGCTTGGAAGGTACTTCATGCTCGCTCCACCATCGCTCGGCGGGGTCTGTCGGGGTCATGAGAGGCCCAGGCCAGAAAGACTATAGACCCCTGTCGGGCCTCAATTGGAGCATGGGTCCCCCCATGGCCGCATCCGGGCCGGTCCGCGGTCGCCTGGCGGTGCCCCGGCGGGCCCTGGAGTGGGGGGCTTTCCTGTTGCTCCTCCTCCTGGCAACCTCGGCCCTCCCTCTCCTCCATGCGCCGGCCGGGTCCGCCGGGAGCCCGGGGGTAGCCTCGGGCCTACCCCTCCCTGCGAGCCTTCGGTCCGAAGCCGAGGTGGGAGGCCACGTCGCGCTCTCGCCGTCGGGGTCGGGGGCCCCCCTCTCCGGGCCCGCCCCGCCCGGGGCCCCGGGCCTGGTCCCGTTCCTGCCGGGGTTGGGTGAGATCGGCCTTGGGCTCCTGGCGGCGGTGGGCTTCTCCTTGCGGTTCCGGAAGAGGAAGGAGGAGGGAACGGCCGCTCCCCGGACCGCGGGGCAAGGTTCCGGGAACCTTCCCGGATCCAACGCGGGCCGTACCCCCTCCCCGGGCGGCCCCGTCCCCCCGCCCCGAAGCCCCGGGGGGAGCCCGGGTCCCTTGGAGGCCCCGGCCGCCCCTCCCCTTCCCGAGGTCTCCCCCAACCCCTCGCGGCCCCTCGCTCCCGCCGGTCCGACCCCTCTGGTCGTCATGGTCGACCAGGCCGTCTGCCCGCTCTGCGGGGGGCCTCTCAGCGCTCCCAACGCACCCTGCCCGAACTGCACCCCGTCGCTGGTGCCGGGTCCCGTCCCGGCGCCCCCTTCCGACGGGCCCCTCTCCGGGCCGGGGGGCCCGCCCCCGGCGGCGGCTCCCGCCGGGGCGGAGGAAGGAAGGAAGACCTTTCCCTCGGTCCTGCCCCCCACCCCTTCCCCCGCCCCCCGGTGCATGGTCTGCGGCGGCCCGTTGAAGGAGGGGTATTGCCCCGTCTGCGGGATGCGCTGGAGCGATTGACCGGCCTCGCCAGAAGGATTTAGGACGGGCAGCCCTCCCGTGACCTATGCCCTTCTCCTCCCCCGTGCCCTTGTCCGTCCTCCCCCGGACCGAACTCCCCCCTGGGGCCTCTTCCGCGGACCGGGCGTTCGTGGACCTCGAGCAACACCTCCTCCATCACCTGTTCGCGCTCTCCCCGTCGGGGGCGGTGCAGCTGGGGCTGCATGCCTACGACGGCCTCGTGCCGGACCTCTCCGAGGGATCGGAGGAGAGGCACTGCCAGGGGATCCGACGCTTTCAGCAGGAGCTGGACGGGGTCCCGGAAGCGGAGCTCCTCCCGGACGCCCGCCGGGACCGGGGCCTCCTGGGCCTGATGCTGGCCTCGGAGCTCTTCTCGCTGAAGGAGCTCCGAACGCTGGAGCGCTTCCCTTTGGCCTACGTGGAGGGGCTGCAACTGGTCCCGTACCTGGCCCGGCCGTACGCGCCGGCGGAGGTCCGGGTCCAGGCGATGGTCCGCCTCCTGGGAGGGGTCCCCGGGGTCCTGGCGGAGGGCCGACGGCGTCTCAAGGACCCCTTGCCCGCCCCGTTGTTGTCGGTCAGCCGGGCCATGGCGGGGGGTCTCAGCCCCCACTACGCGGAGACCGAGCGCTTCGTCCAGAAGTCGGCCCCCGGGGCGCTCCCGGGGTACCGGAAGGCCCGGGAGGAGGCGGACGCCGCCGTGGAGGGATTCCTCGCCCATCTCGCCCGGGCCGCGGACCGGGCGACGGACGACTTCGCCCTCGGACCGGAGCGCTTCCAGCGCCTCCTCTACGTCCGGGAGGGGCTCACGATCCCGTGGGAGGAGCTCCGGAAGCGGGGAGAGTCTGACCTCAGGCGCAACCAAAAGCGCCTGACGGAGCTGGCCCAACAGCGGAGGCCGGGGAGTTCCCCGGCGGAGGCTCTGGCGGAGATCTCCCGGGACCATCCCACCCCGGAGACCCTGGTGCCCGAGGCCCGGGAGTTCACCGAGGAGCTGAGGCAGTTCGTCCTCCAGAAGGACTTCGTCACCCTCCCCTCGCCCGAACATTGCCGGGTCGAGGAGACGCCCCCGGTCTCCCGGGCCTGGACCACCGCGAGCCTGGACCCCCCCGGCCCCTTCGAGACGGCCACCTACGAGGGGGTCTACCACATCACCCCCGTGGAACCGACCTGGGACGAGGAGAAGCAGCGGGAGTGGCTGGAGTCGTTCAACCGTCCGGTCCTTAGGAACGTCACCGCGCACGAGGTCTATCCCGGTCACTATCTGCAGCTCTTGCACTTCCGGGCCCAGGCGAAGAGCCTGACGCGGCGGTGCTTCCTCTCCGGCGCGTTCGTGGAAGGGTGGGCGCACTACGCCGAACAGTTGGTCCTCGAACAGGGGTACCGGGCCGGCTCGCCAGAAGCGGAGATGGCCCAGCTCCACGATGCCCTGCTCCGGGACTGCCGGCTCCTGGCCTCGGTGGACATGCACTGCCGGGGACGGAGCCTTAAGGAGGCGACAACGCTCTTCCAGCGGGAGGGCCACCTGGCCCGGTTCCCCGCCGAGCGGGAGGCCCTCCGGGGCACGTTCAACCCCGAGTACTTCTGCTACACCCTGGGAAAGCTCGAGATCCTGGAGGCACGCCGACAGTACCGGGAGGCGCATCCCTCCTCCTCGCTGAAGGAGTTCCACGACCGTCTCCTCTCCCTGGGGGCCCCCCCCGTCGGATGGGTCCACGACCTTCTCTCCGGCCCGTGATGACGGAGCTTCCCGGCCGCACCGCTCCGCCCCCCCGGGGCCATGGGCGGGCCTTCCTCCAGTGCGCCCGCCGCACGGTCCTCGGTTCCCAGACCATCGCCAGGGAGGTTGGTTGACCGAGCCCGGCCCTAGGCCCGGGGCGTCCCGTGGCCGGCGCAGCGAGCTGGAGGTGCTTCGGGTCCTCTACACCTGGAACTCCCAGGTGCGGAAGCGCTACTTGGAGACCCTCCTCCGTCTCCCCCCTGAGGAGCGTCTCCGGGACCGGGGGGCCTCCTACCCGTCCCTCCAGGAGATCTACGTCCATGTGTTGGAGGCCTTGCGCTTCTGGCTGGTGGCCGTGCCCCAGGACCGGGTCTCCGGGCTCGAGGAGCTTCGGGGGAGGGACCTGGACCCGGAAGCCCTGAGGGCGCTCGAACAGGAGATCGACCGCCAGGTCCTTGCCTACGTCGGCGGGCTACGGGAGAGCGACCTGGAGAACCCCTTGCTCTGCCATGAGACCACCCCGGAAGGGGTCGTGGAACACCGCTTCCCGGTGACCGATGTGCTTTGGCACATGGTGGAGGAGGAACTGCAGCACCGGGGAGAGTTGAATGCCCTCCTCTGGCAGATGGACGTGGAACCGCCGTTGGGCAAGGTGGAGGACTGGCACCGGGCGGAACTCGAGGCGGGAGGACCGAAGGGGGGATAGTCCCGGGCGAGGGGGCGCTACCCCCCCGCCTCGGCGGCCCCGGAAGGCCTTTTGTAGGGCCCCGGGGGCCCGGGGGCATGATGGACAACCGAGAGATCCTCTCC
>JAKAVY010000021.1 GCA_021827405.1 Thermoplasmata archaeon | reverse complement strand
CACTACGGGGTCTACCCGGCGGACGTGGTCTTCAGCCTGGCGCGGACGTGCCTGTTCTCCACCTACCCGGGGTACCAGACCAACCCCGGATGGATCCAGTGCCAGTCCCTGGTTCCCAACGCCAATGTGAAGGCCCCCACGAACGTGAACCCGGCCCTGGCGGTCAACCCCAACTGGGATGGGGGTCTCCACAGCCCCTTGAACAACACCCCGGGGAACATCCTCACCGCCATGACCGTGAACAGCAGCGCGTATTGCCCGAAGGCGAACGGGGCGTTCGCAGGGAACGGCTGCGTCACGTTCAACACCCGGACCCTCACCGGGACCGGCTGGTCGTACTTCCTGGAGCTCATCGCGGACCCCCTGGGAGCCTCCATCATGAGCTGCGCCTGGGACTCGGCGAACGGCGGGGGCCTCCCCGGGTTCAACGTGGTGGGCGACCACTGCACGGTGCCCGCGGCGAACAGCCTCGCCCCCACCGCCTGGGACTCCTACATGAGCATGGGAGCCACCAGCAACTACAACACCTACATTCAGTGGCACATGATGGGCAGCGGCCCGTACTACCTGGCGAACCTGCAGATCTCGAGGGCCTACTACCTGCAGGCGAACCCGTACTGGGGCGGCACCACCTGTGTGGGAGGCGCGGCGCTCGGCTGCTTCCCCGGCCCGTACAGCAGCACGAACCCCACCTACATCCCCACGGTGAACGTGGTCTGGGAGACGAGCCAGACACAGGGGGAGGCCGCGTATGTGGCCGGGACGGCGGACTTCGCCACCATCCCCACCACGGACACCAACTTCCTCCTCCAGCTGGCGGCGAAGGGGACGATCGGGATCGGGGCGGCCCCCACCCTGTCCATCTTCTTCCTGCCCTTCAACATGGACTACAACGTGGCGGGTGCGCAGTCGTACATCACCACCCCCATCAACACCCCGGGGACCATGCTGCAGGACCTGAACTTCCGTCAGTTCCTGATCAACTCGTTCCCGTACGCCACCATCCAGTCCACGGTCTACACGGTGGACGGGATCCAGTTCGAGTTCCCGTACGGGGGCGCCATCCCGCAGTACATGGGGAACTTCTACCCGACGAACATCAGTTGGCCGACGGCAGACCCCTCCTCGGCGCCGAACGTGGTGGGGACGGCGGGCTACTGGTGGGCGCTGTTCCAGCAGGACCCCATCTACAAGGCGCTCTCGACCGGGAACGGCTGCCTGGCCCCCGGGAAGGGGCCGTGCATCCTGCCGCTGATCGGCCAGACCGGGGCGCCCGCCTACGACATCGAGAACACGCTCTTCGCGAACGAGGTGTTCAAGCTGTCTGGCGGGAAGATCGAGATCGTGCCGAAGGACCTGCCGTTCTTCACGGAGGTGACGAACTCGTTCCTACCTCCGGGACAGAACCCGCAGCCGATCTTCAACCTGGGCTGGGCGCCGGACTACCCCGACCCCACCGACTACATGTCCCCGCTCTACCAGCCGGACTCCACCTACACCTTCGGAGACGCGGTGATGGAGGGGCTGGCCTCCTCGGGGGTGGGCGGGAACCTGACCATGGCCGGGCAGTACTACGGCTATGGGGGGGCCACCACCACGGCCTGCGCCAACGGGGGCACGCTCAGTGCCCCGAACGGCTGGGACATGGTGGTCACCCTGGGTTGCCAGGGATGGGCCTATGTGGCGCTCACGAACCTGGTGACGGACGGTGCGGCCTGCGCGCCCCCGGCCTGCAGCCTCAGTGAGCGGGCCCTCATCTACAACAACGCCGAGCAGATCGCCTACAAGCTCGGGCTCTACATCTACAACTTCCAGGAGAGCGCGGTCTTCACCTACGCCTCCTGGATCAGCCCGGCCGGGCTGAGCACCAACCCCATGATCCAGGGAGCGGAGCCCAGCGTCGCGAGCAGCGACCAGCCCTGGTACCTGGTCACCTACCAGAACGGCGGACCGTGAACGGAGGGAGGACCATGACCCGCCGCGAACCCGGGAGGATGTCCCCTCCCGGACCCACCCCTTCCTCCGTTGCGGGAACCGTGCGCCACCTCCGCCGGGCGGGACCGCTAGCGGGCCTGCTGATGGCCTTGGCCCTCTTGTGGCCCCTGGCGGGGGTCCGTTGCGCGGGCCCGGGGGCGGCCACGACGGTCTTACGCCCTCGGCCGCCGGAGACGGCCCCGGGGGCCCCCTACCCGAGGGCGGGGGCAAAGACGCAAGTCCATTGACGAAGTAGGAGGGAACGTGCTGGAACGGGTGGCCCGAGTTCTGTGCTGCGCCCGCTGCGGGGGCGACCTGTCCCGGGAGTTCCCCCTCCAGAAGGTGGGCGGTCGCCTCCGGTTCGCCGACCTGCGCTGCCGGCAGTGCGCGGCGGGGTGGGCGATCCGGGAGGGGGTGGGGATCTTCGGCAAACCCGCCCCCGAGCCCATGGACTGGCGATCCGACCCTGGCCTCTTCGCGCGGACGCCGGACGAGGAGTACTGGCGGACCTACCTGGCTGCCCTGCCTCCCGAGGCCGAGCGGGGCGTGGAACAGGCCCTCTCCGCCTTGGAGGGATGCGTGCGCGGGCTTTCCGGCCTCCTGGTGGACTTCTCCACCTGCACCGGGCATGTGCTCCGACGGGTGACCGGCCCGGGAGCCTCCCGAGAGCTGTTCGTCGGTCTCGACCCGGACCTGCCCCGGCTCTATGCCACGCAGGCGGCGCTCAGGAAGGACCGCTGCTACTCCCGGGTCTCCCTCGCCCAGGTGGAGCCCCGGCACTGGCCGCTGCGCGATCGGAGCGCCCAGGGCGTGGTCAGCTTCTACGGCCCCTCCATCGTCCCGTACGCCCGGACCTGGATGGGCGAGGTGGCGCGGGTCCTCCGCCCGGGATGCCCGTTCGTCTTCAGCAGCCTGCTGACCCGGGAGCGGACGCTGACGGTCCGGCAGGCCGCCCGGCTCCACTTGGAGGAGACGCTGACCGAGCCCCGGCTCCGCCAGGCCCTGGAACACAGCGGGCTCCTCGTGGACTCCTGGGAGGTCATCGCCCACGGGTCCCGGTGGCCCCGCAACCCCTTCGACCCCCTTCCGTTGGAGGGCGATCCCTGGTCCCACGTCCTCGTCCGCGCCCGGCGCCGGCGGCCCGACGGAGTGCCGGAGGCCGTTCAGCTGCTCGAGCCCACGACCTTCCCGTCCGCTGCCGGGTGAGCCCGTCCCGGGGCCGGGGCCCCCGGGTGGGGGTGCTGGTGCCCGGTGTGGCCCCCGGCCAGGGCCGGGAGGGTGAGGGCCACCTGCCCCTGGACCACCCCCTTCACCCCCTTGAGGTCCTCCGCGGCCTCCCGGACCTCCTGGGAGCTACCGGTGAGGATGAGCACCTCCAGGCAGGCCCCGTCGGTGAGGTGGACATGGACCGACGAGCGGATGTGTTCCCCCCACCGGTGCTGGACGGCCGTGAGCCGGCGCTGGACCTGCGGGGCGTCATGCCGGTAGAGCAGGGTCACCGTCCCGGCCGCGTCCGCCTTGGGGTCCCTCTCCCGTTCCCCCGCCTGCCCCTGTCGGATGAGGGAGCGCAGGGCGTCCGAGCGGCTCCGGGAGTTCCTTCGGCGGACCCAGCCATCGAGCTGGGCGAGGAGCTCCGGCTCGAGGGAAACGCCCAGCCGGACCACGTGCTTGGCCACGCGGCCCGAAGGCCCCGGGTAGGCTTCTACCTTTGGAGGGCGCCCTTCCGCGCACCCCTTAAGGGGAGCCGGGAGGTCCTCCCACCGTGCCGGGCCTCCCCGCGGACCCCCGTTCCCCCCGACGCCGGAGGATCGGCTGGACGTCCTTGGGCCTGGGTCTCATCGCGGTGATCGGAGGCGGGGCCCTGGCCGGGCTTTGCACGAACGCGGCCACCACCTGCGAGGTGGACAACGCCAGCTGCACCTTCTCGGGACAGTGCCCGTACCCGGGGCTCACCTTCCTCGGGCTCACCGTGGGGCTCGTCCTCGTGGTGGTGGCCCTCATCCTGCTCTGGGGCCGCCCCCCGGGGCCGGAGGGATCCTTCCCCCCGGGGAGGGACGGGTAGGCGCTAGGCCCGGCCCACCAGGTCGTAGTAGCGGTACGCCGCCTCGCCGGCGCCGAAGCAGTACTGCAAGGTGGTGAACCCCGACTTGAGATCCCGGGCCTCCCGGGCCACGTCCTCCGGGGGCGCTCCCCGGTGGAGCAGCCGGTCGAACAGCTCGGCGATGCGGACCATCTCCCGCTCCTTCATGCCCACGCGGGTCACCTCCGGGGTGCCCAGGCGAAGGCCCTGGGGATGCCGGGGGCTCTTGTCCCCCGGAAGGAGGTTCTTGTTGGTGACGATACCGGAGCGGACGAGGGCCTGGGCGCACGCCTCCCCGCCCCCTTCCCGCTCCACCCGGACCGCCAGGGTGTGGCTCCGGGTGAACCCCTCGTCTGCGCAGAGGACCTCGAACCCGCGCTCGGAGAGCGCCTGGCCGAGGGTCTGGGCGTTGCGGATCGTCTGGCGGGCGTACTCCGCGCCGAAGGCCCGGTGCTCGGCCAGGCTCACCGCCAGCGCGGCCATGGCGTTGAGGTGGTGGTTGCTGGTCACCCCGGGGAACGCCCCCGCCTGGAGCTTGTGGATGAGCTCGGGGTCCTCGGTGTTCCCGAGCAAGATGCCGTGCTGCGGCCCCGGGAGGGTCTTGTGGGTGGAGGCGGACAGGACCGTCATCCCCTCATGGAGGGGGTCCTGGAACTCCCCGCCCCCGATGAGGCCCAGCACGTGGGCCCCGTCATACCAGCCCACGGCACCGATCTCCTGGAGCACCGGGGCGAGCTCCTGAAGGGGGAAGGGGAACAGGAAGAGCGAGAGGCCGAACAAGCACAGCCGCGGTCGTTCCGCCCGGAGGATCCGGGCCGTGGCGTCCACGTCGATCTGCATCCGGGCCGGGTCGAAGGCGTAGTGGACCGGTTTGACCCCCCTCAGGCCGAAGGCCCCGAAGGAGGCGGAGGAGATGTGCGCCCCGTCGGCGAGCCGGTTCGAACCCACCCGGTCCCCCGGTTCGGTCAGGGCCTTGAGGACGGCCAGGTTCGCCACGGTCCCGGAGATGGGCCGGACGTCCGCGAACGGACAGCGGAAGAGGTCCCGGGCGAGCTTCAGGCAGAGGTTCTCCACCTCATCGACCCACTGGTTCCCCTCGTAGTAGCGCTCCCCCGGCAGCCCCTCCGCGTACCGGGAGTGGAAGTCTGAGATGAGCAGTTCCTTGGCGTACGGGGAGAGGAGGTTCTCCGACGCGATGAGCGGGATGGCCCCTTCGAAGAACCGGGAGTGCGCCCGGACCGCCTGGCGGACCCGTTCCACCGTCGCTTCCATGTCCGCCGGTCGGACCGCGTCGTCCCGGGGCGAGGGTCTCCCCCCCTCCCCCCCGGTTCCACTCGAACTTTGCTGGGTCGTCATGGTCCTTCGCTCCCTTTGCCTCGTCCGCCGGCGGAAAGGCTCATGCCGTATATGGGCTGAGGGCAGGACCGGTCATGGCGAAGGGAACCGGTCCGGAGACCCCCTGGCCCTTTCGGGAGGAGATCCGGGTCACGTTCCGGGACCTGGACATCCTGGGCCACGTGAACCATTCGGTGTACTTCACCTGGATGGAGAACCTCCGGATGGAGTACTTCCTCCGCCTCTTTCCCACGGACCGGTTGGAGGAGGTGGAGTTCGTGCTGGCCGAGGCCTCCGCCCGGTACCTGAGACCGGTCCGCTTCCGTCAGAAGGTCCAGGGGGAGGTGGCGCCCGGGTGGGTCGGGAACACGAGCTTCGGCCTCCTGTACCGGTTCCGGGACCCGGACCGGGAAGAGACCCTGGCCCGGGGTCAGTCCGTCCAGGTGATGGTGGACCCACGGACGTCGGGGAAGAGACCCGTGCCCGCCTCCCTCAGGGAGGCCCTGCTCCGGGACCGGTTGGACCCGGGGATGGAAGGGTGGCCGGCCCGGCCCGCTCAGACGTGATGGTCCTCGCTCCGTTGATGGAGGACCGGGGGCCAGGTCAACAGGAAGCTCGCCGGGTCCTCCTCCACGGTCTGGAAACGGAGGTACACGCCCAGGCCTTGCACCGCCCGGGTGATCTCCTCGGAGCGACGCTGCAGCTCCTCCAGACGGTCCCAGGGGATCACCATGTCGTGGGGTCCGAAGAGGAACGAGAGGCCGGTGGCCGCGGTCACCCGGTCCACCACGCTCATGGGAGAGGTCCCGTCCGCACTGAAGATGAAGTCCACGTAGGTCTTCGGCATCTTGGTCAGCGTGTCGCTCCCGAAAGGACGAGCCCCCCGCCCCTCATTAATCTCCGCTCCCGCAGGAGGGAGCGCCCTGGAGTGGAACGCGGGGGGGGAGGGGGGCGGAGGTCATGGGCTGTTGGACGGGGCCGGGACCAGCATGGGGGGCCAGCCCTCGAAGGCCACCGGGTGTTCCTCGTCCTGGACCGAGACCAGGCGATAGAGGGCACCGGTCCCGCGGAGGGCCCCATGGAGGCGCTCCACCCAGTCCGCGAACTCCTCCGGGGTGTGCCACTGGAACGAGAGGTCGTGGGTCCCCTGGATGAAGGACAGCCCCAGGCGCTCCCGCAGGCTCTTCGCGATCCCGCTGGCGTAGGGTCCTCCCGACGGGAAGAAGAGGTCCACGTAGGTGAGCACGTCCCTTCGCACCTCACGGGGAGAGATAAGTCTGGCGTCCCCCGACGGAGGGCGGGGTGCTAGGCCACCAGGGTGGACCCCGTGGACACCCGGTTGATAGCCTCGTCCCGCTCCTCCGCCCCGTGGACCCGCCAGCGTCGCCGGGTCATGGTAGGGCTGCTCCCGTCAGGACCTGACCCGGTACCCATGATGGATAACCGCTAGAGCCTTCCTCCGAAGGCCCGTCGCGGTGCCCGCGACCCGACGGAACAGAGCTTCAACAAAGCGCGACGAGCAACCGCGCGCCCCCGAGGCCTCCCCTGGCTGTCACCCCCACGAAGGCGATTTTGGTGTACAAGGGGACGCCTAACCCCCCGGTCAAGCCTAGCGTCAGCTCCACCCCGGGGGCGGTATATATAGGCGGCCCCGGGCGGTCCGCCTCCCAGGAAGAACGTCCCACGGCCGGTCCCGGAGGACGGGTAGGGGTACCCGGGTCAGGGCAACGGAGGAGGGTCGAACGGAGCGGAGACGGGGCGGGGCTCCCCGGCCGGCCGGAACCGGGGGGCGCGCAGGAAGAACTCGCGGCGCGAGTCAGGGTCCTTCGTCCACGCCCCCTTCGCCCCGGCCGGGGCCATCAGGGTGGTCACCAGGCCCACCGCGGCGACCAAGGTGAACTCGAAGGCGTTGAAGACCCCGGAGCCCAGGAGGATCACCGCCATGGCGAGCTCCACGGCGCCCCGGCTGTTCACGAGCCATCCCATGGCCAGGGCATCGGGACGGGACCATCCGAAGGCCCGGGCGAGGAGCCCCCCGGCCCCCACCTTGGTGAGGGTGGCCACCCCCAGGAGGACGAAGAAGGCCACGAGGTAGCCTTCCGGCAACAGGAGCTTGAGGTCCATCTGGACCCCCACGAGCACGAAGAAGAGCGGGATGAAGAAGCCCCAGCTCATGGCGTCGAAGACCCCGCTGATGGACCGGTGGGCCTTGGTCCCCGCGCTCCGGCGGGTGACCAGGAGCCCGGCATAGAACGCTCCCACCACGAACGTGAGCCCCAGGGCCTGGGAGAAGAGGGTGGCCCCGACCACCAGGATCATCAGGATGGCGAATCCCCCTTCCCGGTTCCTCCAGAGCCGGGAGAGGCGGGGCTCCCAGCGGGGCCACTGTCGGCTGAGCCTCAGGCTCATGATCGCCATGTGGACCGTGAGGATGGCCCCGAGGAAGATCCCCACCGCCAAGACCGCCTCCAGTACGGCCAACCCTCCCGAGGTCCCCCCGGAGTAGAGCTTCAGGAGCACCGCGAAGACGGCCACCGCCGACAGTTCGTTGAGGAGCGCCGCGTTGAGCAGCCAGCGGCCCATGGGCCGGCCGGTGAGCCCGAACTCCGAGAGCATGATCCCCATGACCGGGAGGGCGGTGATGGAGAGGGTGAGCCCCAGGAAGAGGTAGGAGAGGGTGCCGGCCCCCGGGAGGAGGTAGTACACGGCGATCCCGCAACTGAGGAAGGGGACGACGAAGACGCCGATGCCGAGGAGCGCGTTCTTCAGTCCCATCCGCGCGATGTCCTCGGGGACGACCTCGAGGCCGGCCATGAACAGGATGAAGACCGTGGCGAGGAACTGGATGGCGGAGAGCTCCGGCGTCAGGCCGGTGAGGCCCAGGTACGGTCCCAGGAGCGTGGGACCGAGGACCACCCCCACCAGGAGCTGACCGACGAGGGCCGCCTGGCCTAAGCGGACGGCGATCTCCCCGGCCAGGACGGAGCCGGCGAAGAGCACGAAGAGGTCCACGAGGAAGCTCGTGGTGGTGTCCGGCGTCAGGCTCATCTCGGGCCTCTATCGGTGGAACGGGGGAGGGGCCCTACATAAAACCCGAGGCTGTAGGGGCTCGCCGGACCCGTCCCGTGGGGAGGTCCGGCGAGGCCGCTAGGGTCCCTCCGGGCGGCCCTTCCGTCCGTCCCCGGGACCGGGGCCGGGAACCCCGCGCGTCTCCCGGTAGACCGGGACGCTACGGATGAACAGCGAGAAGAGAAGGGAGAGCGCCCCCAGGACCGCCATGAGGGCGAAGACCAGCTGGAAGGCCCCGGGGGACGGCCCCTGGAAGGAGAGGACGGGTAGCCCGTGGGCGGTCACGGTGTACGTGGCGAGGAGGCTCGCCAGGATGGTGGAGGCCACGATGGGTCCCACGGCCGTGCCCAGGCTACGGAAGGTGGCGTTCATGCCGGTCTGGACCCCCACCTCCTGGGGCCGGGAGGAGACGACGACCAGGTTGGTCATGGCGATGAAGAGGGTGACCACCCCAGCGAAGGTGGGGATGGGTCCTAGGACGAGCTCGAGGACGGTGGTGTTGAAGAAGGATAGGAACAGCCCGCCGATCAGGAGGAGGACGGAGCCGAGGACCATGGCGAACTTCGGGCCGAAGCGGGTGATGGAACGCCCCACCACCGGGGCCACGAAGAGGATGGAGAGCGCGGAGGGGAACGCGTAGAGGCCGAAGGCGAGGGCGCCCTTCCCCAGGCCGACGGGGGAGGCGGCCTCCACCCGGGCCACGAGGCCGACGAAGAGCAGGAACATGGCGGTCCCCGCCAGGACGCCGGAGAGGTTGGCGGCGAGGATGCCCCGCTCCTTGAGCTTGGCGAAGTCCACGATCGGTCGCGGGGCGCGCCGTTCCCAGAGGAGGAAGGCGACCAAGAAGACGGCGGCCAGGACGAAGAGTTGCGGGGTCCCGAGCGAAAGCCCAAGCAAGGAGTAGGCGTGGAGCGCGCCCCATCCCCAGGTGGGGCCCTCCGTGAGTCCCACCAGGAAGAAGACGAGGGCGAGGGCGAGGAAGGCGGCCCCCGGGGCGTCCACGGGCTGCTCGAAGCGGTTGCGCGACTCCCTCAGGAGGGCCCAGGCCAGGACGAGGACCACGAGGGCCACGGGAGTGACGGTGTGGTAGGTGAGCTGCCAACCGTAGTTCTGGGTGATCCAGGCCCCCCCCAGGAGCCCCACGGAGGCGCCGACACCGAACATGGCGGCCACGATGCCCTGGGCCCCGGCGATCCTCTCCTTCGGGAACTCCTCGCCGATGAGCGCGAAGGCGAGGGGGAAGATGGCGAGCCCCACGCCCTGGACCGCCCGGACCCCGATGAGCAGGTAGATCTCGCTCCCCCGGGTCATGCCCAACGCGTCCCCCAGGTTCGGGGTGAAGCCGGCGAGGCTGACCGCCACGAGGTAGACGGCCAGGATGCCCACCAGGACGCGCTTCTTGCCGTAGATGTCCCCGAGCTTCCCGGCGAGCGGGGTGAGGGCGGTGCCCACCACCAGGTACGCCGAGAGGATCCAGGTGGCCACGGAGAGCGGGGCGTTGTCGAAGAAGGGGATGAAGGAGGCCTGGAGCCCGGGGATGATCATGGTCTCCACGTAGTTGACCATGAGGGAGGCGGAGGCCAGGATGATGAGGACCGCCCGTTGCCGCCCCGGGTCCAGCGGGATCTCCGGGGTACCGGGGCTCGGGGCCGAGAGCGCTCCCTCTGAGGGACGACCGTTGGACAGGTTCCCCACTCCGGACCGGCCTGCGGGAAAGGGCGGCTCTTATAGCCTGTGGGTGGGACGCCAGGGCTCACCGACGGTCCCCGCGTCGTCTAAGGTCGCCCGGTCCCGTGACCGGGGCCCGTGCAGGCTTATTCCTCCCGGCGCCCCTTCGAGCGGCATGAGCGGCTCCTCCTCCGCCGGCCCGGCCCGGGAGACGACCCTGCACCGTCTTTCCACCACCCTGCATGCGACCTTGGGCCTGCTGGTCCTCCAACTCATCTTGGGGGCTTACGCCGTGGCCGAGGTGAGCTATCCGAGTTCCCCCCTCTCCGTCTCCCAATACCTCATGGGGCAGGGGAACGGGGCCGTCCTGGCCCACATCGCCCTGGCCGTCCTGATCCTCCTCCTCGGGCTCGTGGCGGTGGTCCTCGCCTTTTCGGCGCGCCGGGTCGGCCTGGGGGTGGAGACGTTGCTGGGGCTCGTCTTCGTGGCCGTGGCCGCCCTGGGCGGGTACCGGTTCCTCTTCGTCACCTACCAGAGGAACACCGCGCTGCTCCTGATGGTGGGGGGGTTCGTGGCGGCCCTCGTGTTCTACGCCATCGCCCTGGTCTCCACGCGCCGGACCCTCCGTACCCCCCCCGCCGCCCCGGCCTGAGAGGCTCGACGCGTTGACCCCCCGTCCCCTTCCCTACCCGGGCGGAGATCCGGGGAGAGGGAGGGAAGCGCGGCGTGGGGCTGATCGGTCTGCCTTCGCGAGGGCCCTACCCCACCCACGGGACCCGTGCCGGGGCCCGGGGGGATCGGGTCGTGGACGGGGAGCGTGGCAGGGGGAGCCGGACGCGGATCTCCGGAGGGCCTGGAGAGGGAGGGCCTGAGGATGTCCCAAGGCCTTTCCCCGCCGGACCCCCGGGACCGCCGGGAGGGCATCCGATTCCTCCTTGACCTCGACGCCCGGCTGGAGGTCCTGGACCGGGCGATCCTGGTGGCGGACTGGGACCTCCAATCCGGGCGGTCCCGGCGGGGGTCCGGGCCCTGGCAGTTGAAACGCCGCGCCCTGCTCTCTGCGGACGGGCTCCTCCCCTGGACCCGGACCGCGTTGGGACAGGGTTGGCCCGGTCCGTTCCACCGGCGGCTCGAGCTCTTGGAGCGCGTCCTTCTGGACACCCAGGTGGAGCAACACCCGGCGGTGGTCAAGCTCCGCAGCGAGATGGAGGGACCGGTGGTCTCCTTCCGTCCCCGCTGGAAGGGTCGGTCGGTGAACCGGGCCGTGCTGGGCCGGGTCCTCCGGGAGGACCCTGTGCCCGCGCACCGGCGGCAGGCCTACTACGCCCTGGAGCCGCTGCACACGGCGCTGGAGAGTTCCCTCTCCACGCTCTTGGAGCTACGGAACGAGCGGGCGAGGGCCCTGGGCTACGCCTCCTTCCCGGCGATGCGCTTGGGCTTCTCGGGGATCTCCCCGGCGCGCCTGGAGGCCCTGGGAGCGGAGACGATCCGCGGGGCCAAGGCCCTCCTGCGCGCCCGGGTACGGTCTCTGCGCTCGGCCGCCGGAGGGGACGGGTGGTTCCCGTGGGATGTGCGTTACGCGGAGGGCCGGGAGGCTCCCCTGCCCCGACGAAGGTTCCCGAGCTCGGGCATGTTCCCCCGGGTCCTGCGCGCCGTCCGGCAGTGGGGGTTCCGGTTGGGACCCCGGCCGTTCAAGGTGGTCTTCCACGACCTGCCGGCCGGCGGTCTCACCCTCGCCCCGGACCCTCCCCGGGACGTCCGGATCCTGGTCCACCCCACCGGCGGGTGGACGGCGTACATGGTCCTCTTCCACGAGGTGGGGCACGCGGTCCACTCCGCGGGCATCCGCGCCCCCCGTCACCTCTTGCGCTGGCACGAGAACGTCCCGGAGTTCGGCGGGTTCCACGAGGGCATCGGGTCCCTCTTCGAGGAGATCGCCTCCACAAGGACCTGGCTCACCCGGGACATGGGGGTCCCGGCGCCGGAGGCCGCGGCCTTCGTCGCCCAACACCGGGCGCGGGAGCTCTGGGGGACGGGCTCCCTGGTGAACTGGATCGCCCTGGAGCAGGCGCTCTACCGGCACCCGGGGAGGGACCCCATGCCCGCCTTCCAGCGGCAGGAGAGGTCGCTCTTCGGCTACGACGAATATCCGCCCCTCTCCTTCGTCGACCCGTTCTGGATCGACACCCCGGTCTACGGCCCGAACTACCTCTTCGCCAAGCTCTTCCACCACCAGCTCGCGAGGCTCCTGCGCCAGCGCTTCGGGGAGCCCTTGTGGCCGAACCGGCGGGTGGGACCGTACCTCGCCCGGGAGTGGTTCGCCCCCGGCTCCCGGTTCGACTGGATCCCCCGGCTCGAGGCCCTCACGGGCGAGCGCTTCGGCGCGGACGCGTTCCGGGCGGCGGTGGTCATCCGCTCCGGGGGCGCGGCGGCGTAAGGGGCCGTCCGCCCCCGGCCGCCCTTTCCTCCGGGCTCCCCGGCGGTGGCCGGGTCACTTCCCGCAGCGGCGCACGATCCGTTGCGGGGTCTCCTGGAGGACCCGGGAGAGCTCGGAGTCGGGCAGTCCCGCGCCCCGGGCGACGAGCTCGGCGCCCTCGAAGGAGAACAGGTCCTCCTGTCGGTGGGCGTCCGAGTCCACCACCAGGGGGGCCCGGGCCTTAAGGGCCTCGAGGGCCACCCGGCCGTTCCCCAGGGAGTGGCCCCGGCGGGGCGAGAGCTCCAGGGCCACGTCGTGCTGCCGGGCGAGCTCCGCCTCCTCTGGCCGGAGGATCCCGGGGTGGGCGAGCACGTCCACGTCGTTGATCTCGAGGGCGGCGCGGTTGGTCCCGGGGGGGACCCGCTCGGCCAAGGTCTCCCCGTGGACGACCACGATCTCCGCCCCGGCCCGGCGGGCGGCCCGTACCGCGGAGGCGATGCGCCGGGGAGGGACCTCCGTGATCTCCACCCCCACCAGGGTGATGAGAGGGGTGCCTTCGAAGGCCCGGGCCTCCTGGCGCAGCCTCCGGAGCAGCGGGGCCGGGTCCTCCAGGCCCACATGGTCCGTGAGGGCCTGCGCCCGGTGGCGGAGGCGGTGGGCCTCCCACCACATGCTCGTGGCGGACTGGTCGCCGTCGGTGAGGTAGGTGTGGGCATGGAAGTCGAAGGTCCTCCAGTCGGTCCCGCGGTCCGTCTCCCCCCCTCGGGGCCGGGAAGGACGGCGGGTCGGGTCAGGGGTCCGGATCGCTCGTCGGGAAGGTCGCATGGGGGGGACCAGGCCACGGGGGGAGGTAAGGGTTGGTCGCTCCCGCCGTGAGGGGCGGGACCCATCGGTTTTTGACCGTTCCCGTGCTGCCTCCCCGGAGACCGGGTCCATGGTGATGGCAGAGCCGGAGGCGTTGTGGTCGCCGCCAGCGCGGCCCCTCTTAGACCAACGGGGCCTCACGGTGTTGCAGGGGGACTTCCTCCAGCTTCCGTTGCGGCCGGGGAGCATCGACCTGGTGGTGACCTCCCCCCCGTACGGGGTGGACATGCCGTACACCAGCTCCCCGGACGACCGGCCGTACCCGGAGTACCTGGACTTCACCGAGGCCTGGCTGAGGCGTTGCTGGGAGCTCGCGAGGCCGGACGGCCGCGCCTGCGTGAACGTGCCGCTGGACAAGAACAAGGGCGGGCACCGGAGCCTCTACGCGGACGTGGTGGAGCGGGCGCGTCGGGCGGGCTGGCACTACTTCTCCACCGTGGTCTGGAACGAGCAGAACATCTCGCGCCGGACCGCCTGGGGGTCCTGGATGAGCGCCTCGGCCCCCCACGTGATCGCGCCCGTGGAGATGGTCCTGCTCCTCTACAAGGAGCGCTGGGAGAAGCGCTCCCGGGGGGTCTCGGACATCTCCCGCCAGGAGTTCATCGACTGGACCAACGGGGTCTGGACCTTCTCCGGGGAGAGCCGGCGACGGGGCCATCCGGCCCCCTTCCCGGTGGAGCTGCCGCGCCGCTGCATCAAGCTCTTCAGCTACGTGGGGGACACCGTCCTCGACCCGTTCCTGGGGTCGGGGACCACTTTGGTGGCCTGCCGGGACCTCGGCCGGCGGGGCCTGGGGGTGGACGTCTCCCGGCCATACTGTGAGATGGCCATGGAACGCCTGGCGGAGCCGGTCCCGGGCGGGGGTCCGGGGCCTGCGGTGTCGCGGCCTCGCCGGAGGCTACCGGTCCGGTAGGCCGGTCCTCCTCGCCGTCGCTCCCGGCCCGGGGCGCGCGGCCTTCCCTCAGCCGAGGAGGCCCGGAAGGCGCCGTTGCTCCAGCCGCTCGGGAGAATGGGGCGGGGACCTCTTGGGGGGTCGGGGGGATGGCCATCCCCAGGCCTCCCGGACCTTCCCCAGGGTATACCCGAAGGGGAGGAAGAGGGTCTCGAAGCTCCGGGCGAGCAGGTCTCCGTAGGCCTCCCGGTCGTAGGCCTCGTCCCCCCGGAGCCGTTCCTCCACCACCACCCGCCGCTCCCAGTCCCGGGCGTGGCGGTCCTGGAGGAGGTAACGGACCGCCTCCCCGGCGCCCCGGGGGGCCCCCAGGCGCTTGAGCTGCCGGAGGGCGGAGACCGTCTCGGAGAAGACCGCATACTCCTTTAGGTCATGGCCGGCCCGCCGGGGGAGCAGGAGCTCGCGGGGGGGGACGGAGCCCTCCCGGAGGGCCCGAGCGTGCCGGGCCCCCAACGCCAGGGCCCGGGGGACCGCCTCCCGGAAGGCCCGGGTCCCGGGCGCCTCGGCGAGGAGGGCGAGCACCTCCCGCTGGACCTCCTTCACGAAGGGGCAGGCGTCCGAGCGGCGGAGCTCGATCCCCCGGAGCTTCATCTCCCCGCCCTCGTAGACGCCGTAGTAGCGCTGGGGGACCCCCAGGCCGTGGCCGTGGTGGGGGAGGAAGACGATCCAGCGGTAGCGTCCCTCGTAGCTCAAGGGAAGCCCCTGGCGTTCCCCCAGTTCCCGGGCCCAGGGGGCGGGCTCCTTTCCCGGCGGGGAACGGACCCAGAGGGAGTCCACGATCCCATGGAGGATCTCCCCCCCGGACGTGCGCACGGCCCGGGCCAGTTCCACCAGGGTCTCCCGGGCGTAGGCGTTGATGGCCTCGTGGCACTCGATGGAGCCGAAGCGGGCGTTCCGGTACCCCTGGTAGCCGAAGCTCGTCACCAGGACCCACTTCCAGGCCTTCCCCAGCTCGTCGTAGCGCTCCCGGAGCCCCCCGGTGGTCTCCCCCTTGCGCGCCTTGTAGTAGAGCCGCCGCTCCAGGAGGGGCCGGAGGGTCCGGGGGACGAGGCCCTCCCGGAGGGTGCAGGAGCGGTACCCCAGGCCCGGGGCCACCCGGGGGCTCTCCGGGCAGCAGGGGCAGTCCAGCGTCTCGAAGGAGAGGTTGTGCCGGACCATGAGGGAGGGGAAGAGGGAGGAGAAGTCGAACTCGTCGATCCGTTCGTGGACGCCCACGGGAGGGGTGAGGATGAACCCGCCCCGGTCCGCGGCGAGGAGCTGGCCGGCGGTCTTCTCCCGCTCCGGGAGGTTCTTCTTCCACGGGACGTGGACGCCCATCTGCCGGGCCCGGGCGATCTCCATGGCGGAGAAGGCGGTCCCCGGGGACTGGCGGGCCACGGTCTGGAGGCCCAGGCGGGAGAGCCGGGCGACGTCCACGTATCCCCGGAGCCCCACGTCCTCCACGAACCGCTCGTCCACGTCCAGGTGGAAGCGGCCGGCGAGCCGCGAGGCCGGGGGGGTGTGGTAGATTCGGCCGTAGCTGGTGAACCGGCGGGCCGGCCTTCCCAGGGCGAAGGGCTGGGGCTCCCGGCCCAGGAAGTACGTCTCCTCGGTGAGCCCCAGGGCCCGGGCCCTCCCGTAGAGCTGGGGGAGGTCGAAGGCGTCCCCGCCGTGGGTGAAGAGGATCTCCGGGTCCTGCCGGTGGAGCTCCTCCTGGAGGGCAAGGAGGGTGGCCCTTTCGTCCCCTTCCTGAAGGAGCGTGGACCCCAGGCGGACCGCCCGGACCGGCTCGTCCATCCGGGGCCGGCGTCCGGGGGACGGGGATCGCAGGAGGACCTCCAGTTCCCGGCCGGGGAGGGGGGGAAGGGCGTACTCCAGCGTCTCCGGGGGTTCCCGGGCCCCCACGTCGTTCCCGTGGAAGGTCACGGGGGCGAACGGGTAGAGGTCCCGCTCCAGCAGGTAGGTCTGGGGGGCGCTCAGGTCCACGTCGTAGAACCGGAAGGTGGTGTAGCTGCCGGCCGCGTCGAGGGCCTCGGCCAGGGCCGTCCGCAACCCGTGGCGGGCCGGGACCACGGCGAGCGCCGGGGTGAGCGTCCCCGGGGCCTCCAGGAGGCTGGTCGCGATCGCCTCGGCGCGGACCTCCCGGGCCCGGGGGTCCTCCGCGAGGTCCTGGCCCAGCTTCCGCAGCGCCTCGGGCGGGCCGGTCACGTAGAAGGGAGGGGCCCAGGGGACCTCCCGGCGGTGGATGCGCCCGGAGCCCTCCTCCTTGAGCCAGAGGACCACGGACTCCCCCTCCCGGGAGGAGTGGGCCTCCAGGAGCCATCCCCGGGGCATGGCCGGTCCTTTCAGCGGGAAGGGGCGGGGTCCTCGCCCTCCCGGTAGAGGTCCAAAAGGACCGAGAGCACGATCCGTTCCAGCAGGTCCCCGGTGCTGAGGAGGGTGGCCGGGCCCACGCACCGGCGCGCCCCGCGAAGGAGCCGTTCGAAGCCTTCCCGGTCCTTGGGGTCGGTGAGCCCCCGGCCGAACTCCCGTTCCCAACGGGCCAGCCGTTCCTCTAGCGCTTCCCGGTAGGTGGGGACGGTCCGCCCCATGCCGGCACCTCCATCCGGGGGACCCCGGTCACGCCGGGATCCGGGTCGAAACGTTCCAGGGGGAGATACCGGGGCGGGTGGAGGGCCAGTTCCAGGGGCTGGCCCCAGTGCACCTGGCGGAGGTGGAGGCTCCCCGGGGGGCCCGGAGCGAGAGAGAGCTCCTCGTGCCAGGGGAGCGGGAGCTCCCGGGACCGGGGCAGGCCGCTGAGGAGCAGGGGGCGGGGAAGGGCCCGGAGGACCCGGCCCAGGCGGGTGATGGCGTGGCGGAAGAGCGCCTCCCGCTCCGGGAGCGGGACCTCCTCGTCCGCGAAGAGGGCGGGAAGGTCGCTCACCACGAGAAGGCCGGGGGGCTCCCGTCCCCCCGGGAAGGAATCCTCCCAGGACTCCACCAGGCTCACCAGCTGGTGGACGGTGAAGGCCCGGGCCACGTGGAGCCGCTCCAAGGCCTCTTCCGGGTCCTGGCCCAGGCGACGGAGCGCCTCCACGAGGGCGTAGGGGGAGAACCGGAGGGAGCCCTGGCGCAGGCTCACGTGGTGGCCCCGGGCGAGGGCGGCGGCCAGCAGGAGGGGGAGGAGGGCCCCCACGGCGTCAGGGGTCCCGTTCAGGGCCGTGGCCCGTCCGGGAGCGAAGGCCCGTTCCAGCCAGGGAAAGAGGGAAGGGACGGGGGGGAAGAGGGACAAGGAGGGCGAACGGTCCAGGGAGGCCGCGGTCCGGAAGGCGAGGGCCCCCGGTCGCGGGCCCCGGGGGCGTCCTCTAGGTTCCCGGGGGGGGACCGGGGGGGCCTCGGTCCTCTCGGGGGTCCCCACGGCGTCCATGGTCGGGGGAGCCCTCCCCCCCTCATGAACGGGGGAAGCGGGGGATGAAACACCCTTCCCGGGGAGGGGTTTCATCCTCTCCGGGAAACCGGTCCCCGGGCGCAAGCCTTCAAGGGCGCGGCCGCGCTTCCCCGGAGGGAAACGGAGGCCCGGTGGGACGCTACGCGTGGAAGCCTCCGGGGGAAGGGGCCCCGGCCGGCCCGCCGATCACCTTCGACCTCTGCCAGCGCTGCGTGGCGGACCCGGAGATGATCCGGGCCGCCCTCACGAAGAACGTGGGGCCGGCGGCGGGGACCGGGGAGGGGGAGCGGTCCCTGGTCCGGGTCCCCCATCCGCCGTACGATTTCTCCTCCAAGCCCCTGGCCTGCACGGCCTGCGGTCGGGTCCTGAGCGCCGAGGACGACTGAGGCGGGGGCTCCCCGGGGCGTGGTGGAACTCCCCTACGAGGACAGCGTGGCGGTCCTCGTCCGCATGGGCCTCACCCCGGTGGAGGCCCGGCTCTACCTGCGCCTCCTCCAGCAGGGTCCCGCCCGGGCCTCGGAGCTGGCCCGGGCGGTCTCCGTGCACCGGGTCTGGGCGTACCGGGTCCTCGAGGAGATGCAGTCCCATGGCCTGGTGGAGGTGCGGGCCGAGCGCCCCCGGCGCTACGTGGCCACGCCCCTGGAGAGCTTCGCGGAACGGAGCCTGAAGGAGCGGGAGCTCCGCCTGGAGACGGACCGGGCGCTCCTGCGGCTCTTGGGGACGGACCGGGGCCCGGCGCCGCCGGACCGGTCGGTGCGCTTCCAGATCTTCCGGCGGGCCGCGCCGGCCCGGTCCCGGGCCGCCCTCCTCCTGGGCCGGTGCCTCCGTGACGCGCGGGTGCTCTGGCCGGCGTCCGACTGGCGGGCGCTCCAGGGCGCGGGGGTCTGGGAGGCGGCCTTGAACGCAGCCCGGCGGGGGCGCTCGGTCCGGGTGCTGGTGGGGACGGACGCCGGGCTCCGCCGGGAGATGTGGGCCTCCCTGGGAGGTCGCCGGCCTCCCGGGCTCGAGCTAAGGGAGCTTCCCCACCAGGGTTCCCGGGTCGTGGTGGTGGACCACCGGGAGGCGTTGGTCTTCCTCTCCTCGGGGGAGGGGGTCGCGCGGGGGGTGGTGGCGGCCTGGAGCAACGACCCCGGCTTCGTGGATGCCCACGGGGTGCTCTTCCGTTCCGCCTGGGAGGCCGCCGGGGCGTTCCCCTCGCCCCGGGGGCCGCCAAAACGGGCATCCTTACGTCCTCCAGGGGCTGAACCTCCGGATGTCCGCCGCTCCCCCCGGGGACGCCCCCCGATCCGGCCGGCCCGCGCCGTCCCCGACCTGGGAGGTCCTGCAGGGGACCCCGGTCGGGGCCTCGGCCATGGTGGACCTCATGGCCCGGGGTCACCGGCTGGAGCTGGCCATCGGCCGTTCGCTCTTCCTGCCCCTGGACCGCCTGGGGGGCTTTGACGAGCTCGCCTCCCGGCATCGCGAGGGTGGGGAGTTCCGACTGCTGCTGGAGTACGACCCGCATCAGCAGGGGCGCTACCGGGCCCTGCTGACCAAGTGTGGCGGGGTCGCCGCGGACCGGGTGCGGTTCTTGATGACCTCTCCCCCGCAGTTCGGGCTGAACGACCAGGGGGACATGCTCTACGAGATCATCAGCGGCCGGTCCCGGGAGGGCGGACAGATGGTCCTGGTGAGGACCCGGGGGGTGCCGGGGTCGGAGGAGCGCCGTCGGGAGTTCGAGCTTTTGTGGCGTCGGGCGCTCCCGGCCTCGGCGCTGCTCCGGGCCCGCCGCCGCTCCCGCGGCCGGGACCCCGGGGCGGGGACGTTCTCCTGGACCTGCCCGGCCTGCGGGGAGGAGGAGCGGGAGGGCCCGTCGGGGTCCGGTCCGTTCAGGGGGGGCCCTGTGCGGCGAGGATCGCCTCGGCGCTGATCGTCCGGCTGTGGGAGCCCCCCATGTGGAACTGGGCGATCTCCACCAGTTCCTCCTCCTTGTGGGCCACCACCTGAAAGCCGCACTCGCACTGGAACTTCTTCGGGGTAGGGGGCATGGTCCGCTCCGGCGGGGGGCGAGCGTCCCCGGGGGATAAGGCGCTGGCGCACGCCCGAGAGACGCGAGGCTTGTTGCCTGGCGAGATTACAACGGGGAAATACCCTCCTTGGGGGTCGCTGGTCCATGAGCGACATCGTGGACGTGGCCGTGAGCGCCGGGAGCTTCCGGACCTTGGTGACCGCTGTGAAGGCCGCAGGGCTGGCCGAGACGCTGAAGGGGCCGGGCCCCTTCCCCGTCTTCGCCCCCAGCGACGAGGCCTTCTCCCGCCTGCCGGCGGGGACCGTGGACGGGCTCTGGAAGGACCTGCCCAAGCTTCGGGCCGTGCTGACCTACCACGTGGTCCCGGGGAAGGTCCTCGCGGCCGACGCCCTCTCCATGACCGCGGGGGGGAAGGAGGTCCCGGTGAAGACGGTGCAGGGGTCCCCGATCCGGGTCCGCCCGGAGGGGATGCTCCGAAAGAAGGTCCGGGTGAACGACGCCACGGTGGTGACGCCGGACGTGGAAGCGAGCAACGGGGCCATCCCCGTCATCGACCAGGTCCTGCTCCCCCCCTAGGGCGCCCGGCCGGACCTACCGGGCCTGCCGGGGGGACCGTCCCCTCCGGTGGGCCCCTTTTCCGGTGGGCCCCCGGGCCCGACGGGCCCGGGGCCGGTCGTCCGACAGCCGGCCGAAGAGCCATTCGTCCCGCCAGCGACCGGAGGAGAGGGCGGCGCTCCGGCGTCGCCCCTCCCACTGGAAGCCGGCCTTCTCCAGGACCCGGCGGGAGGCCAGGTTCCCGGCCATCACGGTGGCCTCGACCCGGTGGAGACCCCGGACCTCGAACCCCCAGCGGACCAGCGTCTGGAGCGCGTCCGTGGCGAGGCCCTGCCCCCAGTGACGGCGGTCCAGCCAGTACCCCACCTCCGCCCGTCGCTCCTCGGGCAGGGTGTGGAAGAAGCGGATCTGTCCGACGACCTCCTCCCCCGGGTCCTTCAGGATAGCGAAGGCGTCCCCATCCCCGCGGGCGACCTGACGGAGGACCCGGGTGACGAAGGCCCGGCCCGTCTCCCGCCGGACTTGGGGAGGGAGGAAGCGGGTCGCCCGCGGGTCGCGGAGGATGACCTCAAGGGGGTCGGCGTCCCGGGTCGAGAGCGGTCTCAGGCGGATACGAGACCCCCGGAGGGTAACCGGGGAACGCCTCAGCGCTCCTCCTCCTGTGGAGGAAGGGTCTCCTCCTCGTAGTCGAGGGGGGGACGCAGCAGGGCGGCCGGGTCGATGACGATCCGGGGGGGCGGGGTGCTCTCCGCCCGAAGCCGCCGCCGCCGTTCCTTCTCCCCGGGTCCCAGCCGGAAGGTCGGGGCGTTCCGGCGGTCCCGGTCCGGTTCCATGGACAGGCGTCCGTCCGCCCGCAGGCGCAACAGGTACGCGTTCACCTCTTCCGGCAGCAGGCCCAGCTCCTTCCCGGAGGCCTGGAGCCGTTCGAGCCGGGCCGGCTCCTCCTCTTCCACGGCCTGCAGGAGCGCCTCCTGGACCTCGGCGTCCCGGGCCAGCTCCTCCTCGCTGGCCTCTTCCCGGGAAGCGGCCTGCTGCCGGCGTCGCATCCACAGGAGGAGGCCGGCGCTCGCCAGGGTCACGCCCAGGACGAGGGCCCAGCCCCAGGGAGGGAGTCCCAGGGGGCCCCGGGGCGCAGCGGGAGGTCCACCCGGGGGAGGGATGCCCAGGGGGGAGAGGAGGGTCTGGCCGAACTCGCTGACGACCTTCACGGTGCCCCCCTCGGTCCCGTAGGCGGTGAAGTTCACCCAGACGTAGCTCTCGCTACCGGTGAAGCGGATGGGGGACCGGGTGTCCGAGGTGTAGGCCCCCCAGGTGCCGAGCACGTCGACGAACCCGCCGGACAGGGGGTTCCCGAACTCGTCGGCGATCTGCCAGCGCGTGTCGTTCGTGGTGGCGTTGGCCCAGGCCACGCTGGGGTCGAAGAGCGCCAGGTGGAGCAGGTTGGGTGTCCAGTCGAAGGGGAGGGCGCGTCCCAGGAGCCCGCCGGGCCAGTGGGTAGGGACGAGGGAGCCCTGGAAGACGTAGGAGACGTTGGCGGCCCGGGTCTCCCGGAAGGTGAGGTTCAGGGTGCCCTCGGACCAGTCGGTGGAGGGGACGGCGAAGCCGGTGCCGTTCGCGTCGACGGGGACGGGAGTCCCCGAGGCGTTGAGGGTGAGGCGGAGGGCGTTGGGGGTCCCCCCATCCACCTGGACGAGCACGGTCTCGGAGAAATCCGGGGCGACGTTCCCCCAGGCGTCGTCCGCGTGCCAGACGAGGGTGAGGGGGCTTCCCACGGGGAGGGTGAGGTCCTGGGCGGAGACGGAGGCAGCGACTTGGGCGGCGGGGCCGGGAACCACCTGGACCGTGAGATTGATGGAAAGCGCCGGACCGAAGGTGCTGCCGTTGAAGGAGACCTGGGCGGTGGCCTCCACGGGGAACGAGCCCACCTGGGCCGGGGTGATCTCGAGGCTGCCGTTGGAGGTGGTGACCGCGGAGAGATTGGCTCCCGGAGGGACCGTCCAGGAGATCTCCACGTCGGAGGGCTCGTTGACGACAGAGAGGGAGCGGCTGGTCTCCACGCCCACCACGATGGGGTCTGGGACGACGCGGGGGGCGTTGGCCGGGGCGAGCACCTGGAGCTCGAAGAGGCTCTCCGCGGAGAGCTTTCCCTGGACGTCCCGGGCCTGAGCGGCGACCCAGTAGGTCCCCGGGGTAGGGTACACGTGGGTGACATTGGTGCAACCGGAAGCGGGGAAGGAGGACCAGGTGAGCGCGTCGGTACCGTTGAAGTCGCTGCCGAAGTCGAACGGGGCAAGGCCACCGGAGAGCAGGCAGGCGGAGAGGGTCACCGGCTGGTCGGCGAGGACGGAGCCATCCTGGATGGGACCGAGCAGGGAGGCGGTGAGGTCCAGGGGAGGGAGGACGAGGTAATGCGGGACCGGGAGGTCCGCGGAGACGCCGAACGCATCGGTGACCTCCGCGTAGACGCTGTAGGTGCCGGGGAGCGAGGTCGGGAGGGAGGCAGAGCCCCCGGAGAAGTCAATGGTCTCGAGCCCCCCAGGGCCTTCCACGTAGCCGCTGAACTGGTACGGGGCCGCCCCTCCCTCCGCCTGGGCGGACAGGGTGTCCCCGAGGCCCTCGTCGACGCTGAGGCGTAGCAAGGTGAGGGAGCCGGAGGGATCGGGGAGGAGGGTGACGTTCACGGAGGCGAAGGCCGTCTGTCCGTCGAGGTCCGTGGCCTCTCCCGTGACGGTGAGCGTGGGGGTGGGGGCGAAGTCACGGGCCCGGAAGGAGTAGTTGAGGAGGGAGCCGTTCCCCAGGAGGTTGCCGCCGGCGGACCATTGGTAGGCCCAGCCCAGGGGGGAGCCGTCCCCGTGGGCGCCCACGGCACGGAAGGTGATGTTCTGGCCCAGGTCGATGACGGGGAGGGAGGCGGAGACGGTCAAGGTGGGGAGGGGAAGGACGGTGAAGACGCGGGAGGTGGTGGCGGAGATGCCCAGGGCGTCGGTGGCGGAGGCGTTGACGGTGTAGTGCCCGGGGCCCGGGAAGGAGTATTGGTCCCCGGTGAGGAGGGACTGGTCCACCTGCCAGGAGAGGGTAACGGCGCCGACGCCCCCGAGGACCGCGGCGCAGAAGGTGACGGGGACATCGGGGTCGACCGGGTCGACGTTGGTGGAGTTGGGGCAGGAGGAGGATCCGGGGTCCGGGATGGTGAGGGCGAGGCGGGGGTGGACGGAAAGGGAGGTGGGGAAGGAGACGGCGGTGCCGCCCACGGCATCCGTGACGGTGACGGTGGTGGTGAGGTCGCCGGAGGAGGTGTAGGTGTGGACGGTCTGGTTGGTGGCGGTAGTGAGGGAGGTTCCGTCGCCGAAGTCCCAGGTGTACTGGTAGGTGGGGGTGCCTCCCTGGGCGCAGGAGAGGGAGAGGGTGGTGGGGACGCCGGCCTCGGTGGGGGCGGGGTCGGGGAGGGGCTGGCAGGGGGCCTGGAGCGGGGGGTTCACGGTGACGCCGAGTTGAGCGGAGGCCTCTTGGCCGACGCCGTCGACGACGGTGACGTGGACGGTGAAGGTCCCGGGGGCGGTCCAGGCGTAGTTCAGCCAGGGGTTCCCGGTGGTCTTGTCCACGCCGTTGCCGAGGGTCCAGGAGAAGGAGAAGGGAGCCGCGCCTCCGGAGACGACGGCGGTGAGATTGTCGCTTATGCCGGGGTCGACCTCAGCAAACTCAATTCCGAAAACCGGTACGGAGATTGCGGGGTTGACGTCTACACGAATAGATGCCGACACGGAAAGGCCGTTCGAATCAGTCGCAGTGAAATTGACAATGAAGGATGACGTGCCGTGGTCTCCTGGCGCTGTCCAAGTGAAGGTGGTGTTGAAGGTGTTCGCCCTTCCCTCCCCCGAGACCATGAGCGTCTGGTTGTACGTCCACTGATAGGTGTAGGGGGCCATCCCGCCCGTGAACGAACCGTTGAAGGTCACCGGGACCCCGGCCTCCGCCTCCAGCGTCTGCCCGGTGGAGGCATTGTTGTTGCCGGACCGCGCCTGGATCGTCGCGTCCCCCGGCGCCGGGACCACCGTCACCGGGACCGAGCCTGCGGCAGTCTCCCCGAAGGCGTCCCGGGCCGTCACCCCCACCGCCTCGGTGCCCACCCAGCCGGGGGGAACGAACGTGCAGCTCCCCGTCTCCCCCGGCTCCACCTGGAACGGCGAACAGAGCGCCTGCCCGGCACTGTCGTTGACGAAGAGGGTCACCGGGCCCGCCCCGTGCACCACCGTCACGTTCACCGTCTCCGGCTCCCCGGCGTCCGCGGTCCCCGGGTCGCTCGTCACCGCGCCAAGGGTGAGGGGATAGACCACCTGGAAGCTCACCGAGCGGCTCCGGTTCACCCCGGCGGAGTCCAGCACGCTCACCGGCACCACGTAGGTCCCCGCCTCCGCGAAGGAGAGCGCAAACGTGTAGCGCCCCGACGTCTCGAACCCCCCGGGATCGCACGCCCAGGGACCCGCCGGCTCCGCCTGCCAACAGGTACGGTACCCCGGCGTACCCCCTGTCACTGAGGCGGTGACCTCCGAACTCTGGTTCGTCACCAGGTCGTGCGTGCTGGCGGTCACCGTCAGCACCGGGGCCGGGTTCACCGTCACCGCCTCGGGCAGGTACATCTCCGGGGTGGACGAGTCCCCGTTGGTCACCACCGCGTGGGGGTACTCCTCCACCGGGGACGAGCCGTTGTCCCAGTAGGTCGTGCTCGCCCCGCAGCTGACCGACACCGTCGCAGGACCCGCCGACACGGTGGCGCAGGTCCCGTTCACCGCCACACCGTGGCTCCCCGTGGTGTTCACCGTCACCCGATACGGGTAGCCGGCGGCACCGTAGGTCCCGGAGGTGGTGAAGTTCACCTCCTGCGCCGTGTCCACCGCGAGCGGGTCGGCCGAGAGCCCTCCGCCCACCGTGCCGTACGCCGTCACCGGGAAGCTCAGGTCCGGGGTATGGACGAGCAGGCCCCCGTAGATGCCCGTGGCGTTCACCTCGAGGGTGACCGTGGTGGCCTGGGCGCCCGCCGCCAGGGTCACGTTCCCCCCTTCCCACGTCCGGACCCCGCCTTCCATCGTCCAACCGTCCGACGCCCCGTCGATCCACCAGGTGAAGACCACCTGCTGCGCGGGGGAGGGACCGCCTTCGGCGTTCCGGGCCTCAGCCGTCAAGAGGACGGAACCGTTCAGCGAGGCGAAGGCCGGATCCGGCGTCTCCGCCACGCTCGCCAGGCCCCAGACCCAGGAGGCGTTCTCCCCCTCGACGACCAACTGGTACCCCGCCGGGGGGGCCTCGAACCCCAGCGGGGCCGGGGTGTACGGCCCGCTGAACGTCGTGCAGACCCCATCGTGGCATCCGCCGGTGGGCAGGCTGAAGCTCACCGTGTACGAGGCAGCGGTGGAGTTCACCGCCACCGTGGTCACGTTCCCCGCTTGTTCGTACGTGCAACTGTAGGTCGTTTGCTGACCCTCGGTGACCGCTTCTTCGAGCCACCCGGAGTAGGTGACGTAACTGCCCGAGGGATCCGGAGGGTCCGGTCCCCCCAGCACGTCCACTACCCCGCTGCGGGTCCCGGCGGCCAGGCTCCCGGAGCAGGGCCCCGAGGAAAGGGGATGGACCGGGAGCGAAGGACCGGGGGGAGCCGCCGCGCCCGGCGCCGGGTCCGACGGACGGGAGGCCCCGGTGGCCCCCACCCAGAACGCGCTCAGCAGGAGGATCCCCAGGAGGAACCAACAGAGGGTCGCGCCCCTGGCAAGGGGGCTGGGGTCCGCTTCCACCATCCCACGTGAGCCCAACCGTGGGATTGGCCGTGGGTTATCTATGTTTGGAAGGGGACCCAGGGTACCCTACGGTGCTTAGACGCGTGAGCTCACCCGAACCGGTGGGCCCTGGGTTGCGGAGGACGGAAAGAGGGGGAACGCGGCGCGGGGCCCACCCCATCTCGGGACAGGAGGAGAGCGCCCCCCGGACGGGTGGAGACAACGCCCACGTCCAGGGAAAGGGGAACACGCAGGGTCCACGGGCCGTCGACCTGGGGTCGGGGGTCCGGGTCGCGTTCGCGCATCCCCACCACGGAGCCCGCCGAAGGAGGGGGCGGGAAGGGGCGCCGGGGGCCCTGGGCCCGTTCCCCGTTGGGCTCAACCGGGGGCCGGCTCCAGGCTGCCGAACTCCTCCGGGTCGGTACCGGTGACCTCCTGGGCCAGGGGGTCCAGGTCGATCCGGTAGGCCAGGAACGAGGGGTCCAGCGGGGAGATCGACCGGAACTCCGGTCCCCGGGTCCTCTCCAGCAGGGGCACCCGGCGCCGGTCCGGCGGGAGGCGGAGGACATAGACCACCGGGTAGCCCCCCTGCTCCTCCCCAAGGTAGCGCTCCCGGATCGAACGGACCTTCCGCAGCGCCTCCCGGCAGTACTCCTCGTCGTGAACGGCGTTGAGCGCCCGCTCCCTCCGTTGCATGGAGGCGACCACGGCCGCCGGGACCTCCCCGCGCTCCAGCGGCTGGCCCAGGTGCTCCCGCTCCCGGTCGTCCCACTCCCTCAACAAGCGTTCGTGGGAGTCCCGCCGGGCCGGCTCCCCCAGCAGCCGGGCCAGCTCCTCGGTGGCCCGGAGCACCGCCCGGTGGGTGTCCCCCAACGGGGCGCTCACCGCCCGGTTCCGGGCGGTGAGGTAGAAGGGAGTGAGGTACTGGAACGGGGCGTCCTGGCCGGGACGGCGGATCCCGTCCTCTAAGACGGCCCGGGGGGTCACGCCGGTGAGCTCCCCGTCATACTGCAGTTCCTCGTAGATCTCCAGCAGCCGCAGCAGGTCCTCCGGTTGGAAAGGCCGCTCCTCCGGCAGGAGCCCCCGCGTCTCGAGGAGGGGGGCCCGGGAGGAGGTGGTCGGGTGGAAGAGGAAGGCCTTGCGGTCCTCCCCTTCGGGGAGGGGGAGACGGGTCTCCCGGGGCCCGGGCACCGGCAGGATGATCACGGCGGACCGAGGGCTCCCCGGGGCTTAAGGAGGAAGGCCCCTTCCCTCCCCGCGTGCTCTTCCGCAACCCCGAGGGGACGCTGCTCGCCGGTTCCGAGCCCGAGGCCCGCCGGGCCGTCTCCAGCATCCTCCAGGAGGCGGTGAAGGGGGCAGACGCCTACCTGGCCGTCCGCCGGGCGGTCCGGAGGGAGGAGGGGGTGCTCCGGGTCGGGAACCTGTTCGTCCCGGAGGAGCGACTGGGAGAGGTGGCGTTCATCTCCGTGGGGAACTGCGCCGCTCCCATGGCCCAGGCGCTCCACGACGTCCTGGGAGAGCAGCTCACCCAGGGCTTCGTTGCCGGGCCCATGCCCCCGCCTCCCCCGTGGCCCTTCCTCTACTACCCGGTGGTCGACCCGGTGCTGCCGTCCCCGGAGAGCGTCGCCGTGGCGGACCATGCCCTGGAGCTCGCCTCCTCCTTAGGCGAACGGGACCTGTTCATTCCCTTGCTCTCCCCGGGGGCCCTGGGGATGCTGGGCTCCCCTCCTCCCGCGGTCTCCCTGGAGGAGTACCGCGAGGTCCTCCAGGACCTGGGAAAAGGGCCGGGAGGGGCCACGCTCCTCCCGGTCGCCGCGGCCCTGTGGGGCCGGGCCCAGGGCGGGCGGCTCGCGAGGGCCGCGGAAAAGGCCCGGGTGGAGGCCCTCCTCATCGAGTACGGGGAGGGCGGGACCCCGGTGGCCGGCATGCCCACGCTCCCCCTCGGGAGGCCCTCCAGGGAACGGCTCCTCCAGGCGCTCCAGGCCCGGCCCCACCGCCTTCCCCGGGCCCTGACCGATCCCTTCCAGGGCGACCCCCCGCCTTTCCCGGGGCGGGTGCGGAGCGTGGTGGTGGGTGGCCCCACGGATGCGCTGGAGGCGGCGGGGGAGGCGGCCTCGGACCACCGGCACCGCCCCCGTCTCCTGGGCGTGCACGACCCGTCGCCTCCTCGGGAGGCGGCCCGCAGTCTCACCGCTGCCGTAGAGGACTTCTCCCCCCGGCTCCCCCCCAAGGCGGGGGAGGGCATCGCGCTGTTCCAGGGCCTCAGCCTGGGGCGTCCGGAGGGAGGCATCACCCGGGAGGACCTGGCGGACTTCCTGGAGGAGGCGCACCGCACCCTCCTGAGGCGGAAGACGCTGGTGGCGGTCCTCCTCACTTCCGGGTCGCTGGGGGAAAGGACCCGGCCCTCGGGCGGGATCGTGGGGGCGCAGACGCCGTTCGATCGGAGGTCCTTCCTCCAGGGCGGGACCGGGGCCCTGGACCTAAGACCGGGGTTCAGCGACGTGGGTGCGGTGGCGTTGGCCTACCTCACCCGTTGACCGGGGTGCCGCTCCCCGGCGCCGGGGGGGCGGCGGGCGGGGACCGCTCGAAATGGCGCTTGAGCGAGGTCCACTCGTCGTAGGAGATCAGCCGGCGGAACCGGGCCCGGTTGGCGTCCTTGAGGTCCTTGAGACCGAGCTCGCGGACCAGGACGTCGGGCGGACGCGGGCTCGCGGGCAGCTTTCCCCGGGCCGGACCGCCCCCTTCCGGGGCAGACGCCAGGGCGCCGGAGAGGACCTGGTGCTCCCCCGGGGTCAACTCCCCGTCCCACAGGAGGGTCTCCAGGAGCTTCGGGTCCCGGGGGTGATAGGTCTCCATCAGCTCCTCGAGGGTACGGTCGGCCCGTGGCCCGGTCCCTGGTGGGAGCAGCGCTCCCTCGGCGGTCCTCAGGCACTCCCGCAACCGCTCCACCGCGGACCGGACCTCGGCCTGCCGCTCCTCGCTCCCCGCCGGGGAGGGAAGGACCGTGGAGAGGGAGAGACGGCGGGGAGGGTGTCCCTCCTCCCCGGGGAGCTCCATCTCCAGGGTCAGGGTCACGGGGGGGTCCTCCTTGGGCATGGGCGCGGAGGGGATGGCCTCGCCCCGATAAAGTCTGGCCGGCGGGGCGGCCGTCACCCAGAAGGATGAGCTCGACATGGGGTTTTTCCGAAGGTAGAGAAGGGGACCGCACGCAGGAGGGGCGGTGCTTCCCCTCCCCTTGAGCGATGTAGGTCCCCTTCTCGTGGGAGTGGTGTTCCCGGGGAAGGAGAGCCCGGTAGGGGTATTTCAACGGCCAGCCGAGGGATGGAAACACCCTCCGATGAGGAGGGTGTTTCATCCTCGCCGGGAACGCCTAGCCCGAGGCCGTGAGCATCACCGAGAGGGTCAGCGCGCTCGAGACCGGGGAGGCCCCGCCCGGCAGAAGGAGGCCCACATCCAGGACCAGGAGCCCGCTCTCTCCCGTGGCAAGGGAGAAGGACGTACCGGAGGCTGGGGAGATCACGTCCACCCCACCCGCCGTGATGTCCAGCGCGGTGAGCACGGGCGAGAGCCCCGGCTCGGGTCCCCCCAGACCACGGATGGAGAGGAGGGATCCGGCGGGCACCGCAGGTCCACTCCCCAGCGCCCCTCCCGGAGAGGCCCCGGGTGCCGGGGTCCCCATGAGGGCGTAGAGCTCGGCCCCGGCCGGGAGACTGCCCGCTCCCGGGGAGAGCGAGAGGTTCAACACTCCCTGGACCGCGGGGCCGCCCCCGAAGCGGAACTGAAGCACGTCCAGGAAGTAGGTGGGGACGTTCCCGGGGGCCCAGAGCGTGAGGGAGGCTTGGTGGCCTCCGGAGGAGGTGGTGAGCTGGCTACCCCCGGCCGTCCCCGCGGGGAGGGGGTCCGGGCCCGGCAGGAAGGTGGCGGAAAGTCCGCCGGAGGACCCGGGGGAGCCGTGCAGCGCGAGGACCCCCGCAGGGAGCAGGAGGAGGAGCCCCACCAGCGGGGCCGCGAGCAGGAGCGCCCGGCGCACGGAGCGGGAGGAGAGGGGCATGGGGACCTCGGGAGGGAGGGGATCAGTCCTCGGGGCCCTGGGAGGGAACGGTGCCCCAGACCGTCAGCGCCAGGGGGAGAGGGCTCTCCGGGCTCCCTCCCGCGACGGCCTTTGCGCCGGGGGCGGGCCGGGGGTGACGCACCTCGAACCCCGCGAGCATCCGCTCGCGTTCCTCCGGGGTGAAGCTCGCGGGGCTCAAGTGGACGAGGAGGTGGCCGTGCCAGCGCTCCGCGGCGGCCCGGACGGTGCGGAGGAACCCCTCGAGCTCCGGGGCGGAGACCCCCAGGAGGGAGAGGTCGGCCAGCGCCACGACAGCCCCCGGGACCCGGCCGAAGAGGTCGATGATCTCCGTGGCCAGGTCCTGGAGCGGTGAGGCCCAGCCCTGTCCGACCTTCGGGCAGGAGTACCCAAGGAACCGGACGGTCCCGAGCCCCCACCACCGGAGGAGGGCCGAGGTGGGGCGCACGGTGGCCAGGGCCCGGACCCGGGCTCCCAGCGAGAGCTGGAGCTCCGAGAAGAGGGCGAAGTCATCCTCGCCCACGAAGGCGATGGCGGGCACGCGGGGGGAGCCGGACCCAGCGAAGGATCGGTCGCTGGCCCGTTCGGAGGCCCCGCGGAGGCGGAGGAGAGCGCTCTGCGCCGCCTTGTGGGAGTCCACCGACCCCTGCAGGAGGAAGCGGACGTCCTCCGCCCCGGGGCCGGCGGTGAGGACCAGCGGGTGCGTGGCGTACACGCGGAAGCTCGCGTCGCCGGGAAGGACCTCTCCCTCCCGCAGGGTCGGTTCGGTCAGGAAGAGGTGTGGGACCCCGCCGACCAAATGCAGGAAGGGCGTCAGCCCCTCTTCCCAGTCGAAGGGGAGGTCCTCCTCCCCGATCCGGGTGGTCCGGTGCTCCAGATGCCCGTCGAGCGGGTCCTGGACCCAGTAGTGGGCCTCCAGTTCCTGGGGGCCCAAGGACGCCGGGACGTCGTCCACCAGGGCGGGGGGATCGAGCAGGAAGCTCCGCCCCTGGGCCCGGAAGAGGTAGCCCTCCAGCCGGTCCAGGGAGCTTACGAGGGGGGCAGCGAGCCCCTGGGGTTCCTCGGCGATGGCGGGCATCTCGGAGGGAAGTACGGCCGCGAACATGAGGGAGCCATTCCAGCCCCCTGGTAATGAATGCCTGGGTCCAAAAGGCAACCAAATGGATGCAAGAAGTGCTTAAAAATACCTTTAAAGCGGAACGCCAAGGACTTGTCCGGCGCCGCTACCAGGGTGGGTGAGCTCCGGGCCGCGTGGGGCCCGCCCGGGACCAGAGGACGGCGACGTGCGGGGGTGGTGGGACGAGGCGCTCCTTAAACGGAGCAGGCGGTCCTCCTGGGGCGTCGCTCCCAGCGCGACCACGGTGTTCACGAGGAACTCGAGGGTCTCGGAGCCACTCGGCTCCACCAGGAAGACCAGGTGCACCGGGAGCTGGGCCATGCGCCGGACGAGGTCCCGCTCCAGGGAGGCGCGGTCCGGGAACCCGGGAGTGGGCGGGGACGGCAAGCCCAAGTACGCCTCCACCCAGCGGTCCCAGCCGTCGAGCACCACCAGGGCCGGCGGTCCGGACCCATCCAAGCGGCTCCAGACCTCCTGGAGGGCACCCGGGAGCCAGAGGAAGTCCGACTCCGCGTATTCCGGGAGCCCGCTACGGACCAGCCGGGCCCACGCGGCCCGGGTCCGGGCCGCCTGGTCCAGGGTGGTGGGGGGAAGGGATTGATCCACGACGAGGACGTGGGAGCGTCCCGGAGACGCGGAGGGGCCCCGGGGGGAGGGCGGGGAAAGGAAAAAGCAGGTCCCCCGGAAGGCGGCGAACAGCTTCTCCACGACCCGGTCGTGCGCGGGGCCCGGGGCCGACCGGAGCATCAGGGAGGCCGGTCCGGGGTGCTCCACGAACTCCCTCAGGGCCGGGGAGAGGGAGGAGGGGGAGGTCATGGCGTACCCGAGGGAGGCCGGGAAGAAGGCGGAGGGGAGGGGGTCCGAGAGACTTCCCGGGAAGGTCGGGAAAGATATGCGTGGGGAGGGAGAGGGCTTGGAGGCCTGCAGTTGAGGGGCTGCTGCGACCCGTTCTGCCATCCTTCCTCCCCACGCTCCGATCCCGCACGGGCCGACCGGTGCACCGGCCCGGGGGAGGGGACCTGGGACGGTGAGGGGGCCGCCTCGGGTCGGACCCTTCCCGGAGGGGAGGGCAATCGGTCTGTCATGCGGTGTCGGCAGGGGTCATCCGGGGGTCCTGGTATATGAATGGGCGCACAATTTTTCACTGAAAAATTTGGCCCTCCGGGACTCCCGGGAGGCCCTTCTCACGAGGAGGAAGGGGGAAAGTCGCGTCTCTGGCCGATCTCCACCAAGAGGATCCGGAACCAAGGGGCGTAGGCCGGGTCGTCCGGGCGCACGGAGGCGAAAAGCTCCGGCAACGAGGCCCAGCGGACCTCGGCCACCTCGGTCGGGTCCGGGTGCACCGGACCGGAGAAGGGGCCGACGAGGATGTGGTCGAACTCCCGCTCCGTGAGGTCGGGGCCGACCCCGATGCTGTAGGTGAACGAGAACGCCTCCCTCAGGGGGCAGTCGATCCCGAGCTCCTCTCGGAGCCGGCGGTGGGCGGCCTGCTCGACGGTCTCCCCGGGTCGCGGGTGGGAGCAGCAGCTGTTCGCCCAGGTGAGGGGGGAGTGGTACTTGCCGGCAGCGCGCCGCTGCAGGAGGGTCCGGCCCTGGGGGTCGAAGAGCAAGACGGAGATCGCCCGGTGGAGCCTCCCCTCGTGACGGTGGGCGCTGAGCTTCTCCGCCTCCCCGACGGGAACGTCCGCCCCATCCACCAGGATCACTCGTTCCTCGGTCGCGGCCATCGGGTTCTCGTTCGGAAGGCCCGGAGGGGGAAGCCCGCTGTCGGGTACTTCGGCCGTTGAGGTGGGGCAACGTGGCTATAAGCCTGCCTGTGCCTGAATCGGGCCTCCCCGGCCTGGTCAGGCAGGAGGGACGATGGCAGAGCGCAGCATGGGCCACGAAGAGGTCCTCTGGGCCCTGCTCACCCGGGGGGGGCGGTCCCATCCGGGGGGGCTCACCCGGGAGGAGCTCTCCGGGGAGCTCGGGTACAGCGCCGCGTTCCTTTCCCCCATCCTCCAGCAGGCCGAGGTGCGCGGTTGGGTCCAGGGGATCCGGACCCACGTGGTGGGCCGCCGGTACCGGCTGAAGGTCTACCAGGTCACCTCCCTGGGGCGCGAGCATCTGGACCGGATGGCGATCCCCTTCCCGGGGCCGCTACCGGCCCCGCCGGCCCCGTTCGTGGGGCGGGCCCAGGAACTGGCGGTGCTCGGGCGGGCCTTGGCCGCGGGGGGAGTGGTGGTGATCGATGGGGTCCCGGGGGTGGGGAAGACGGGGTTGGTCCGTCGGGCGCTGCGTCACACCTGGCGGACCCACGCGGCGGTCTGGACCACGGTGGGCCCCGGCAATCCGGCCAGTGGCCTGTTGGAGACCGTGGGGCAGGTCCTCCGG
>JAKAVY010000020.1 GCA_021827405.1 Thermoplasmata archaeon | reverse complement strand
TTCACGCTGGTAGGCTCCCTCATCTCCGGCCTGCTCTGGGTCCTCAACACCCTGGGCCTCCCGGGCCTCTTCGCCCTGATGCTGGTGGAGAGCTTTGGCATCCCGCCTCTCCCCAGCGAGGTCATCTTGCCCTTCGCCGGCTTCCTCATCGTGGAGGGGGCGGCGGGCTTCACCTGGCCGACGGTGGTCACGGTGGCCGTCCTCGGCGGCCTGGCCGGTGCGCTCCTGGCCGAGGAGGTGGGCCGCTGGGGCGGACGACCCCTCGTCCTCCGGCTGGGCCGGCGCTTCGGGGTGGGGGAGCGGGAGCTCGACCGGATGCACCGGTACTTCGAGCACTACGGACCGATCACCGTCCTGCTCTGCCGGATGCTTCCGCTGGCCCGGGCCTACATCTCCTACCCGGCGGGAACGGCGGAGATGTCCCGGGGCCGGTTCTCGCTCTACACCGTCCTGGGGTCCATCCCCTTCACCCTCCTGCTGGTCTACCTGGGCACCGTACTGGGGGCGGACTATTCGGTCCTCGTCCCCTACTTCAACGTCCTGGACATCGTCCTCGTGGTCGCGGCGGGGGTCCTGGGGGTCTGGCTCTACCTGCGCTTCCGCCGGAGCCGACGGGACGACCGGGCGAAGGGTCCGGCCCCGGGCGTAGCCGGGGACCCCGGGAAGCCCTGAGATGGCGCGGTCCCGAACGGCCCGGGGCGAGGAGCTCGTCCCGGTGCACCGGGGCCCGGCTCGGCCGGCCGTTCCCTCAGGGAGGGCCCGGGGACGCTTCGGCCGGGAGCCCGGTCCACGGTCGCAGCGTCGGCCCCGGGGGTAGGTCCCCGGGCCTGAGGACCCGGCCGTGGGGCGAACCCACGTACTCCCCCTCGGAGAGGAGGACCTCCCCGCGGAGGAGGTGGAGGGTCGGGAAGATCCCGCGGAACCCTTCGAACGGGGTCCAGCCGCAGGGGGCGTGGAGGTCCTCGGCCCGGATCCGGCGGACCGCCCGGAAGTCCACGGCCAGGAAGTTCGCCTCCCTTCCGGGGACGATCCCTCCCCGGGGGAGTCCCAGGAACCGGGCCGGCCGCTCGCAGAAGGCCCCCACCAGCCCCGAGAGCGAAAGCTCCTGCTCCCGGACCTTCGCCAGGAACAGGGGGAAGGTGGTCTCTACCCCGGGCATCCCCGCCGGGGCCAGGGGAAAGGGGCGCTCCTTCTCGGCCAGGGGGTGAGGGGCATGATCGCTCGCGAGCATCGGCACCCGTCCCTGGGTGAACTCCCCATAGAGGGCCGCCCGCTCGCCTTCGTCCCGCAAGGGGGGATTCACCTTCCACCGGCCGTCCGGGGAGGCGGGGGCGGACAACAGCAGATGTTGGGGGGTGACCTCCGCGCTCACTCCGAAGGAGCGGGCGAGCTCCACGCCCTTTTGGGTGGTCAGGTGGGCGAGGTGGAGCTTCAGCGAGGCCGGGCCGGGAAGCAGCCGGGAGAGCGCCCTCTCCTCGCTCAGGGCCGGGCGGGCCCGGTCCCAGGCCCGGGCGTCCCCGGCCGCCCCGAGGTCCCCGAAGGCCAGGGGGTCCTCCGCGTGGACATGCAGGGGAAGACGACTGGCCGCCACACGTTCCAGCAAGGCGGGAAGCTCCTCCCAGGAGGGAATGGGCAGGTCCCCGGTGGTGGGAGAGAGGAAGAGCTTGAAGCCCGCGGCGCGGGTCCCCAGGGCCTCCACCGGGCTCCGGGGCAGCAAAGCGGCGTAGAGGAGCACGTCGCAGCGGGCATGGCCGTGGGCGCGTCCCTCCTTCTCTTCCAGGTGCTCTAAGGAGTCGACCGGGGGGAGGGTGTTGGGCATGTCCACCACCGCCCCCACCCCCCCGTAGGCGGCCTGGAGGGTCCCGGTATCGAAGCTCTCCCCGGCACCGGGGGGGCCCGGGTCCCGGAAGTGGACATGCAGGTCCACGGCGGAGGGAAGGAGGACCTGTTCGCCCAGGTCGCGGCGCTTGCCGCCGGAGAGGCTCACTTTGACGGCCACGATCTCTCCCCCCGCGACCCCCACGTCCGCGGTCACGAGGCGGCCGTCCCGGAGGATCCGGCCGGAGTACACCTCCTCCGGGGCGGGCCGGGAGACGGAGCCGGGGCCCGGGGGCCGTCCAAGGACGGGCACGGGCGAGCGAAGGTTTCCCGGTCCCCTTAAGGAAGCCGGTGCCCGGGCAGGGCCCCGTTCCCGGCTCAGACGATCCGGAGCAGGTCGTACGGTCGGAGGGGATGGGAGTTCTGGCCCCCCTGGACCAGGGCAAAGCCCGGCGTGTGGGGGCGCTGCCCGTAGAGGATGGCTCGGCCGGCCCGGTCGTGGACCCGGACATGAAGGCCCGCCAGCGGCCGGAGGGCCGAGAGGAGCGGGTCTCCGGAATGCCCGGCGAAGACCGCATAGATGTTGCCCCCTCGTAGGAAGCTCTGCACGAGGCCGGGGAACTTCCCCGGGCTCACCTCCAGCCCTCGGCGGAGGGCGTAGTCCCGGACCGCCTCCACCGACGATTCCAGCAGCACGGGGACCGTGGGCGTCTCTCCCGCCCGGAGGAACGCCTGCGCCCGGGGGAACGGGAGGTCGGGGTCGTTCGGGTGCTCTCCCCGGGGCGCCGAACCCAGGCAAAGGGCCGCGAGCTCGGGGGACGCAGGTTCCGGGGCGGAGAACGACATCATCCGGAAGCCTTGCAGGAGGACCGAGGGCCGGAACTCCTCGGCCAGGACCGCGTGGAAGTCCTCCGGTAGGACCGACGGGGGGAGCAGGGCCAGGGCCCGGCCCCCCTGGGCGAGGACCGAGAGGAGGATGGGAATGGCCAGGACGAGCCGGATGAAGTCCGAGAGCGAATCGTCGTACTCCAGGAGCGTGAGGCGGCGCAACGGGAGACGCCCGAAGGCCTCCGCGAAGGCCCGGCTCCCGGGCCAGAGGAACCCAGGCACCGGGTCGGGCTCGGGGTCGTAGCCCAGGCGGCCGAGCCGGAACTGGGAGGGGGTGGGGGTGACCGCGGTGAACTGGGCCCCCTCCAGCGTGAACGGGTAGCTGGCGTTGTCCACCCGGATCCCCCGCAGCTTGGGCAGTTGCAGCCAGCGCTCCAGTCGCTGCTCGAAGGTCTCTCGTCGGGTGACGCCGATGCCGTCCACGAGGTAGTCCAGATGGCTGGCCGCCTCCTCCTCCAGGACGAGCACGAGGTGGGTCGTGCACCGGGCCATCCGGGAGAGGAGGAGCCGTTCGATCTCGTCCCGGTCCGGCACCTCGCTCACGGCCCGGGGGCTCGAAGGAGCGGCCAGGTATCGCTCCACCAGGGAGTTCCAGGAGTCGATCACGACGATGGAGGACTGCTTCGGGTCGACCCGGCCCCACGCTTCCTGGATGGGGGAAGGCAGCCAAAGGAACTCCTCGAGCTCGCGGGTCGTCTCCGCGGTGTCGACCAGCACCTGACGGGCGCGGCGGACGGCCTGGACGCTGCTTCGGATCGGATGCTCGACCTGGGTGGCGTCCACCAGCTCGATCCCGCGGCTCTTCGGGTCCCCGAGCCAGGGGAAGCCGTCCACCACGCCTTCCCGGCGGACCCGGCCGGAGACGTACACGCGCTGTCCCGGGAACGTGTCCAAGAGGGCCAGGGCGAGCGTGGTCTTACCGGAACCCGGGGGGCCACGGATGAGCAGGCTTCGCGGCCCGGACAGATGGAGGAAGCGCGTCAGTTCCGGGGGGAGCCGCACCGCGCTGCTCATCGGTCCTGCCTCCGGTGGGGGTCCCATCCCCCGGGGTCGTCGTCCGGGGGTCGCGGCGGGTAAGGGACAGAGGGAGTGTGCATGGTTGCCGGGGAGACCGGGCACCCCCCCTCGAAGGCCCCGGCTCGACGGAAAAAAGGAGGCGGCGGGTGCGGAAAAACCTATCTCCCCCCCTCGGACCCTCGGGGCCCCAGGGTTTATGCGCCCTGGGCCGTCGGCCCTCCCGATGGCCCACCGGGAGGCGTTGACGTACCGGGAGGTGGGGGTCGACCACGCGGCCATCTCCCGGTCCCTCCGGGGCTTCCTTCGGGCCGTGCATCCCCCCCGACCGAGCGGCCACGGGAGGCTCAAGCTCGGTCCGGGTCACTTCAGCGGTCTGCTCCAGGTGGGACGGGAGACGCTCGCCATCACCACCGACGGCGTGGGGACCAAGGTGCTCCTGGCCGAACAGCTGGACCGGTGGGAGGAGGTGGGCGAGGACCTGGTGGCGGTGAACGTCAACGACCTTTCCGCCGTGGGCGCCCGTCCGCTCGCCCTGTTGGACTACCTGGCCATGCCCCGGCCGGAGGAACGGGTCCTCCGCGCCATCGGCCGGGGGGTCGGTCGGGGGCTCCGCCGCGCGGGCTGCGGCCTGGTGGGGGGGGAGACCGCGGTGGTCCCCGAGCTGCACCGGGCGCCGGACCTGTCGGGCACGGCGTTGGGATATTTTCCTCCGGGCCGTCCTCCCGTCACCGGGGAGCGCATCCGCCCGGGGGACGTGGCCTTGGGCCTACCCTCCTCCGGCTTCCACGCGAACGGATACACCCTGGTCCGGCGGCTGGTGGAACGGGCGGGGCTGTCCCTGCGCTCGCCCTTGCCCGGAGGCGGCCTCCCCTTAGGGCGCCGGCTCCTGGCGCCGAGCCGGATCTACACCCGTGCGCTGGAGGCCCTGCTCGCCGAGCGACTCCCGGTCGGCCTCGCGCACGTGACGGGGGGAGGGGCCCGGAACCTCGCCCGGCTGAACCCGAAGGTCGGCTTCCGGCTTGACGGATGGCCTCCGCCCCGGGGGCTCTTCCGCTGGGTCGCGGACCTCTCCGGCCTCGGGGCGGAAGATCTCTATCAGACCTTCAACATGGGGGTGGGGTTCGTGGTCGTGGTCCGGCCCTCCCACGTGGACCGGGCGCGGGGGGTCCTGGCCCGGTCCGGGGAACGCAACGTCTCTATCCTCGGTCGGGCGGTGGCCTCCCCCGGGGTGCACCTGTCGGGCCTTGGCGTCCGGTACGAAGGGTATTGAGCCGGTGGCCCGCCCCCGGACGATGGCCGATCCCAACGGGGCGATGGGGGGAGGGCCGGGGACCCGGCGGGCCTTCCCTCCCGCGGCCACGGGAGGGGTCCTCGCCTCCGTCGGGGCCGCGTTCCTCTGGGCCACCTACTACGTCTTCCTGCTCCTGCTCCCGAAGGTAAGCCCGCTGGTCCTCACCCTGCTGCCGTTCCTGGTGGGGGCGCTCGGGTTCTTCGCCCTCCTGGCGTTCCAGGGCTCCCCGGTACGGGACTGGTCGAAGGGATGGGCCCACTGGGGCACCCTCTTCCGGGGGGGACTTCTCTTGGCCCTCCAGGTGGACGTGGTCCTCGCCACCCGGACGACCGGCGCCGTGGACACCGCCCTCGCCACGCTCCTGGGGGACGTCCTGGTCACGCCCCTGCTCGTTTCCGCGAACCTGGGGAGCGGCGCCCACCGGCTGCGCTGGCGGAGCTTCCAGGCGGGCATCGGGCTCAGCACCGCGGGGGCGGTGCTGGCCATCGTCGGCGGAGGGGCCGTCTCGGGTCTCCGGCCGGAGGGAATGCTCCTGTTGCTTCCCCTCCCGGTCCTCGTGGGCGTCTACTTCGCCTCGGTGGCGCGGAGGGCCGAAAAGGAGCCGATGCCCCGGCTGGTGGCGCAGGCCAGCGCCACCGCCGCTCTCCTGGGACTGCCCGTGGGGTTCCTGCTGGGAGGGGCCTGGTTCAGCGCGTCGGGGCTGACCGCAGGCTCCCTGGGGGTCCTCGCGGTCATGGGCCTCACCAGCTTCTTCGTGGCCCCCTGGGCGTATTTCTACGCCGCCTCCCGGCTCTCCCTGGTGGTCCCGGCGGTGCTGCAGGCGCTCATCCCGGTCTTCACGCTCCTCCTGGTCCTTGCCTTCGCGTTGGGTCCCGTGGGACCGTATGCCTGGGTGGGGGTCCCCCTCGCCTTTGCCGGTGGGGTGCTGGCGGTCTGGGAGCCACCGGGAGGAGCCCCGCTCCCCTGAGGGTCACTCCAGGGTGGTCTGCCGGCCCCGGCGGCGCGGACCCGGGGCCGCGTTGAGCAGCCCGGCGGCGGGCGTCTCGGGACCGGCGGTCGGGGGCCCCTTCGGTCCCCCCTCGTCCCGGTCCAGGTGGTCGGAGAGCGCGCTCTGCCGGTTCCCCCCTAAGAGCCGGCCCTCGTCCCAGCCGAAGACCTCGGTGATCCTCGCGAGGGTCTGCGCCACCCGTTCCGCGTAGTAGGTGTGGTCCGGGTGGCGGTCCGGGGGAAGCGCCCGGCCCTCCACGTACGGCTCGATCTCCTGCGGGGTCTTGCGGGCGTTGGTGACCACCCAGGCCACCTTCATCCCCGGGAAGACCGGGTAGCCTTCCTTCTTGAGCTGTCGGTAGACCCGGAGGAAGGGCAGGGCGTCCCGGGTGCTCTCGTTGTACTGGCTCTCCTCCCGGACGGTCCGGGCGATCACCAGCTTCTCCACGGGGACGTCTCCCCGCTCCACGGCCTGCACGAGCTCCCGGGCGTGGCGGACCGCCCGTTCCGTGTCCCCGTCCAGGAGGTCCTCGAAGATGGCGGAGAGCGCCTCGCTCTGGGCATCGAAGGAGTCCGTCCGCCGGGTCTCGTAGCCCCGGACCACGGTCTCGGTGCGCGGCCAGACCTGTCGGGCCACGTATCGCTTCTTCGCGCCGTGGCTGAAGAACGAGGCGTAGACCGACTGGAACTCCAAGGTGACGCCCGCCCGGGAGAAGGCGCTGGCGATGCGCTCCCCGAAGGCCCGGGCCCCTTCCAGGGAGGGGTCCGGGGAGCGGACGAAGATGCTGTCGGTGTCCGAGTAGAGGACGTCCGCGCCCTCCCGGGTCAGCGACGCGATGACGTCCTGGATGGTCTGGCGGGCGAAGGCGGTGATGGCCGACCCGATCTCCTTGTCGGTGAAGCGGTAGAAGGAGCTCGCCATCACCCCGTAGAAGGAGTTCATGAGGATCTTCACGGCGTTCTGCAGGCCGTCGTAGTACTGGGCCCCCTCCGGGTCCTTCGCCTCCCGCTGGTGGCGCTTCATCAGTTCGCGCTCCTTCCAGAGGTCCTCGAGGATCCGCGGGATGAGCCCGGGCCGCACCGCCGGGTCGAGGAAGCGCGCCCCCGACGGGGAGACGATGGTGCCCTCCGGGGAGAGCGTGGAGAAGCAGATGTTCTTCGAGATGATGAGGGACGGGTACATGGACTTGAAGTCCAGCACCACCACCCAGTGCGCGAGCTGGGCCTGGATGGCGTGCACGTACCCCCCCTCGATGGGGTTGTCCCGGCCGGCCCGGTGGGTGGGGGGGACCCCGATATGCGCCCGGTCCGCCGCGGGGATGAGGAGGGCATCCACCAGGGTGCTGGTGCGGCCGTTCATGCCGTCCTCCAGGTAGAGGTGGGAGACGGTGGCGAGGTCGGCGGCCCGCTCAGTGGCCCGGAGCCGGCGCAGGATCCTCAGCGCCAGCAGCGCGTCCCGCTCGCAGTACTCCAGGACCCGGCCCGGGTCCCGGGCCCACTCCTCGTCCATGTTCCGGCGGTCCACGTCCGACTTCCCCTCCCCGAGGAGGAGCCGGCTGACGAACTCCAGCGTCTCCTGCTTGGGGTGCAGGGTCTGTCGGGCGGACCACCAGGCGTCGGCGATCACCCGGCCATGGGCCCGCCAGACCCGCTCCCCCACGTCGCTCAAGGGGCCCCGGTCCCGGCCCAGGGCCAGCGCCGGGATCCCCAGCGCGCTCGCCCTCTCCTCCAGGAGGGGCAGGTCGTAGCCGCCGATGTTGTACCCGGTGATCACGTCCGGGTCCTCCTGGGCGACCCGGTCGACGAACCCCTCCACGATCTCCCGCTCCGTCCCGGAGAGCCGGAAGCCCCGGGGCTCCCCGTCCCCCCGCTGGACCACCCCGCAGAGGCAGAGGAGGTGGCGGTCCTTCAGCGAGTTCTCCACGTCGAAGCTCAGGTAGGTCAGGGGCGGCCGGAACGCCTCCGTGGCGACCGGGTCCCCCACCACCCGGATCACCTCGTCGGTGGCGTAGGTCCGGGCGATGGCCTCCGGCTCCGGTTCGCCCTCCATGGAGAGCGTCAGGCTCCGCGCCCGGTCGTACAGGTAGCGGTGCGCGAACGGGATGTCGCAGGCGAGGACGCTGTTCGGGTCGCCCCTGCGCTCGAAGCGGCCCCGGTAGGTGGGGACCCGGAAGGGGTAGCGGACCGTCACCCGGAGCACCTCCCGCTCCCGTCCTCCCACCAGGAGGCGTTCGGGGGTCAGGTCGAGGACCTCCGGGTCGTGGGAAAGCTCCTCCCGGGCCCGTTCGGTCGGTTCGGTGATCTGGAAGTAGGGGTGGAAGCCGTAGACCCGGGCGCTGACCGAGCGCCCCTCGGAACTTCGGCCGTAGAGCTCCACGACGACGGTCTCCTCCTCGCGGCGGTACGACCCCCCCAGGAGAAAGAGCGAGTAGCGAGCCACGGCGCGTCAGCCGGTAGCTCGGTTATAGGGTTTCTCGGCCGGGGGGCCCTCGAAAGGTCGCGCCCTCGTCGGAGCGCAGGGGCAGGACCGGCAGGTCCGTCCGCAAGGTCTCCCAGTCCTGGTCCCACCGCTGGGAAAAGCGACGCGAGCGTAGCGTGGCCGCCGGGTGGAGCAAGGCGAAGAGCGGTCGCCCCTCCCAGGAGTACCAGCGGCCCGCCGCTTCCAGGGGCCGGGGGGCATCGGGGACGAGGGCCCGCAGGGCGGTGCCGCCGAGGGTGGCGAGCACGGGAGGGTCGAGGAGACGGACCTTCTGCTCCAGCCAGGGATGGCAGGCCTCCACCGCCCCCGGAGGAAGGCGGTTCCGGGGCGGGCGGCACATGACCACGTTGGTGACCCCGACCGCCTCGGCCGGCCAGGAGGCCTTCGCGATGGCGGTGTCCAGGAGGCCCCCGGACCGGCCCACGAAGGGCAGCCCCCGGGCGTCCTCTTCCTTCCCCGGGGCCTCGCCCACGAAGAGGAGACGGGGGGCGGGGGGGCCCCGATAGATGACCACCTGGGTACGGGTCTCCGCGAGGCGGCAACGGGTGCACCCCTTGAGCGATCTCCAGAAGGCGACGGGGAGGGGTGGGGGACCCGAGGGGGCGGAGGGCGCGGGCCGGTCCCCCCTAGCGGACGTTGGGGTCCTCCGGGGGGCGGACGCCCCGGGGGCGGATCTCCGCCAGCCTTGCCCACGCCGGCCAGCGGTCCTCCAGGAGGTGGTCCAGCGTATAGCGGCTCGGTCCGTAGGTGGCATTGATCAGCATGAGGGCCAGGAAGAAGATGGCATAGACGATGCCGGTCCCGATGTCCGTGGCCCCGGGGCCGTAGGGGCCCCCGAACCCTTCCGGCACGGCCCAGATGAAGAGGCTCAGGACGAAGCCGCAGCCGTACGCCACCTTCCGCAGGAACCCGGCGATGAGCGCGAAGGCGAGCGCGAGCTCCAGGGCGCCGGTCAGATAGACGAGGAGGGCGGCATGGCTCTGCGCCTGCCCGGCCCAGAAGGAGAACCAGGGGGCGAGCCAGGCCGGCTGCCCCTGGCCGGCGTCGGTCACCATGCCGGGAAAGAGGGCGACCAGCCCCGGTTGGAACTTGAGCGCCCCGTCGATCCCCCAGAAGATGCCGAAGACGATGGCCAGGGCGCGCTTGAGGACCTGCGCGTTACGCACGAGCCAATGGTCCAAATGCTCCTGCGCCCGGAAGACGGTCATCCGCTCGGGCGGAAACGCTCCGGCCTTTAGGGGGTTGCCATGGGCCGTCCCAAGGGGCGGGGCACCCAGGGAGGGGTCTCGCCGGGCCCGTCGAAAAGTCCGCCCGTCTCATCGGCCCATCCCCGGAGGGTGGAGAGCTGCCTCCGAAAGCGTACCCTGGGGAGAAGGACCCCCGGACGGGCCGCCAGGGCGCCCGGGCCCCAGGGGGTGTCCCGCACGGCCTGGACCGCTCCTGGGCCCGCGAAGCCGCCTATCCTTTCCTGGAGCCCGTAGAGGACCCAGGCGGCCGCCGCCAGGAGACCCAGGTCCAGGCTGACCCTTCCTTTCGCGTATGGGAACCGCTCTTCCTCGCGAGACGTCTGCGGTCCAGCGGCACGGGTAGGTTCCGCTCCCGACGAGACACGGAACGGAGGGAACGAGGCCCAGACCTCACCGGGGGACCACGACCCGGGAGGGAAGGGCTACCTCAACGGGAGGTTCCCCCGTCCGGCTCCGCGGGTCCGGTCGGGGTCTTCTTCCGGCGGCGTTGCCAGAGGACCACGACCAAGGCGACGATCACCAGGGGAGGGAGGACCAGGTAGGCCGCTTCCAGCCCGGGGGGCCCGGAGATGGACGGGGAGGGCGGGCTCGGGGAGGGGGTCAGGGAGATGGAGACCGCCACGCTCTTGCCAGCCAGGACCGAGACCTCGGTCTGGTAGGGTGCGTAGCCGGCCAGGGTGGCGTTCAAGAAGTACTGTCCGGGCCGGAGGGAGACCCGGAACGTCCCGTTGGGCAGCACCGTCACCGGTTGGCCCCCGAGGGTGACCTGGGCGTTCGGGGGGCTCACCGTGCCGGTGACGTACCCCACCAGGGGTGGGGCCGGGGCGAACGTGGCCGTCTCGTTCACCGGCTGGGTGAGGGTGAGGTTCTCGGGGTTCGCGGGCCCCGAGTACGAGGCGGCCCCCGTCCCCGACCAACCGTCGAACACGGACCCGTTCGCCGGGTTGGCCCGGAGCTCCAGGGAGGTGTCGGCCCCATACCAGCCGCTCCCCGGGCTCACGGTCCCAGTCCCGGGGCCCGTCGTGGTCAGGGTGAGGTACACCTCGGCCTCGTAGGGGGCGGGGAGGGTGACGTTCTGGCCGCTCACCGTGACGTTGCCGGCGGGGCTCTCGGCCTGGTAACGCTCTCCCGGAGCGGTCGGATGGACCTCCGGCTCTAGGAAGTAGGAGAAGGACCCGTTCGCCACGATGAAGGTCAGCGTGTAGGTGCTGGAGCTCAGGGTGTTGCCGGAGAGGGTCACGGACCAGGAGGTGCCCGCGGGGATGCCGGTCTCCCCGAAGGTGATCGAGTAGGTGAGGTTGGGAGCGAAGCGTGCCTGCTCCTCGAGGGGGGCGCCGAGGACGAGGGTCTCCGGGTTGTTCAGGCCACGGTAGCCGGTGGCGTTGGGGCTCGCCCAACCGGTGAACCGGTACCCCCCGGCCGGGAAGGCCTGGAGGGTGACGGAGGTCCCGGAGGCGTACCACCCGCTCGAGGGGGTGGCCCGTCCGTCCGATGCCGGGACACCGCTGACCAGCAGCTGGTACTCCGTCACGAAGGGGACCGGGACCAGGACAGGGTGGGAGCCCACCGGGACGGTACCGGAGGCCCCGGACGGTTCGTAGCGGACCCCCGGGCCCCCGGAGAGCGGCCCCGGCACCAAGTAGGAGTAACTCCCCGCAGTGACGTTGAAGGTGATGTTCGAACCCGAGGCGCTGCCCACCACCCCGTTGAACGTGACCTGCCAGGAGGTCCCGGAGGGGAGCCCGCTCTCCAGGAAGGTCACCGGCACCAAAGCACCGAACTCCGCCAGCACGGTAGTCGGTCCGCTCATGGTCACGGTGACGGGGTTCGCGGGGAGACCGGAGCAGTCCGCCTGCGGGGTACAGCTCCAACCGGTGAACTCGTAACCGACGTTGGCCGTGGCGGTGACGCTGACCACGGTCCCCGGGGTCTCCCAGGTGGTCCCGCTGGGGGAGACCGTCCCTCCTCCCGAGGGCGAGGCGGCCGTAAGGAGCCGGTACTGGGTCTGGTAAGGGACCGGCTCGGAGAGGTGCGAGGACCCCACCGTGACGGTACCGGACGTGGGGCTGGTGACGAACTGGATGCCGGTCGGTCCGGGGATCGGGCTCTCCAGGGAGTACGAGTAGGTCCCCGCGGAGACGTTGAAGGTGATGTTCCGGCCCGAGGCACTGCCCACGACCCCGTTGAACGTGACCTGCCAGGAGGTCCCGGAGGGGAGCCCGCTCTCCAGGAAGCTCACGGGGACGGTGGGCGACCCGGGGCAGGTCAGCACCAACCCCACCGTCTGGTTCACCATCGCCTTCAGGTAGACGGCCCGGGAGAGGCTTTGGCAACCCGGCGCGCTGGCGTTGAGCCAGTAATCCCCTTCCAGGTATTGCCCGGAGTAGACTCCCGTGGAGGAGGAGGGCAGGAGGTTCACGCTTGCGAGGGGGTTCACCTGCACCTGGGCGTCCGCCGGGGCGACCGTCACGTTGAGCCAGGCCCACGGGGCCTTGACCACGTGCGGGACGGCGGTCCCGTCCGGCTGGGCAAACCCGGGGAACTCGTACTCGTTCCCGTAGTCGTAGGTGCTGTTGCTCACGTCGGTGGCCCCGAAGGTGAAGGAGTAGTTCCCGGCCCGGTACTGGTACCAGGGGTAGAGGCAGTTCTCGCTGGTGGAGAAGGAGGGGGCCGAACAGGTGCTCCCCACGGGGGACGTGCTCGCGTTCACTTCCGCCTCCCCCTCCTGGGAGGAGCTGTAGTACATCTTCAGGGGGAAGCCCGCGCTCGCTCCCGAGCCGAGGACGGGGAGGCCCAGTTCCATCTGCCCCATCTGCCCCCAGCGTCCGGGCCAGTAGCTGTCGCAGACCAGGTCACCCGGGGTACAACCTCCGTCCGGGTTGTTCTCGGGGATGGCCGGGTTGAGCGCATGTCCGATCTCGTAGGCGAAGGCAATGGCCCCCGGCCCGCTGGCCCCCCACTGAAGGATGTTCCCGACCCCGGCAGTGGCGTAGTAAGGCCCCAGTCCCTCGTGGCGTGTGGAGTTCTCCAGGGCGATGGACCCGTTCTCCCCGGCAGTGGTGTCCAGCACGTTCAACCGCCAGGGCTCGGTCTGGGCCACTCCCGTGTAGTTCACGAAGAGGTGGTCCCCGGAGTGCATGACCAGGATCGCGTCGGTGGAGCCATAGAGGTCCAAGGGGGCGGCGTTGGCCGCGTCCTGCTCCGTGCTCTGGTAGACCTCCCAGACGATGGCGCAAGCGAACCAGTCGTTGGTACCGGAGGTCCAGGCCTCGTTGAAGCCCCCGTTGCCTAGGCAGTCTTGGGACCCGCTGTTCGCGCCGGTGTACGTGGGGGGGGCCGGGTAGAACTGGAACTCCAGGAAGGCCTGCTGGTCCAGGCTTAACGGGTCGTAGACCGTCCCTCCGAACCAGATGGTGGCGTAGAAGTCGCCCTGACTGTAGATACCGTTGCTCGAGGGCAGGGTGATCTGGAAGCTCGCGTTCCGTCCCGAGCCCGGAGCGCCGGAGAGGTAGGAGACCGTGGGCTCGTCGTGCCCATAACAGTACGACGGCTGGTACCACGCGGTGACGTTCGGGCTCCAGTACATCCCGTCGCACTGGATCGTCCCGTTCCCGGAGGACCCGGCGGGGACCACCTTCGGGAGCGGAGCGGGGGCGGTCGCCCCCGCGGGCCCGGTCACCGGCAGCGCCACTCCCGCAAGAAGACCCCCCACCACCAGGAGGGCTAGGAGGCCCGAGGGGACCGCCACAGAGGAGCGCTGGGCCATGGAGGATGGATACTTACCTTCCCGTCCTCTATAAACCTCGTGGCGGGGGCCGGGCCGAGGGAGGGCTCCCTAGGACGGCGGGCGCCAGCGCTTCCCGCGGGGAAGGTCGGCGCCTCCGCCCAAGGAGGGTCCCGGCGAGCAGGCCGACCACTCCCCCGCCGATCGTTCCCAGGACGAGCCAGGCTGAGGGCGAGATAAGCGGCGGAGGGCCGGGAGGGGCGAGGACCTCAAGGGTCAGGGTGGAGACCACCCGGTCCCCTGGGGCATCCTCCACCGAGAGGGACACCCGGTAGGTCCCGGGACGCTCGAACTGGTGGGAGGGGGCCGCGAGGGTGCTCGTGTTCCCATCTCCGAAGGACCAGAGGTAGGCTCGCGTGCCGCTGCCCCCGGTGACCGTGGCGTTGAACCCCACCCCAAGGGGGGCGGTCCCAGAGACGGGGGTGGCCGTCACCGCCACCGAGAGCGGGGCGGCGGACGGGAGGAGGGTGAACCGGTAGGCCCAGAGGATGGGGGTCTGGTTCGACACGGTCTCGAGGATCCCGGAAGAGGTGACGACGGTTCCCTCCACGCTGTCCTGACCGACCGCGAGGAGGCTCACGTTCACCTCGGTGCCAAGACCCCCGGGAAGGGCCAGGTCCACCCCGACGCTACCGGAGGAGACGTTCCCGCGGGGGAAACAACCGGGGCTCCCGCAAGGGGACGCGAAGGTGACGTTGTCGTACTCTCCGGGGGAGGCTCCCAGGCTGATGTTCAGGTAGTCCAGCGTGTGCATGGAAGCAAAGGAGACGTTCCCCACCAGACGGGTCCCGGCCGCGTTCTCTCCCAGGTCGGGCAGGAAGGACCCCCCCCAGGGTTCCGCGAAGAGCAGCATGGGGGGGGACGCGAGCCCGAGGTCAAAGGCCTGGAGCCGGACCACCTGGGCGGGGACCACGCCGGCGAGGGTCGTCGCGTAGCCGTCGGTCCAGGCCGCCGCGAGACCCCCGGCGTCGGAGAGGAAACGACCGAGCACGACCCCGGGGGCGTAGGTGCCCGACGAGAGGGTGGGATCGAGCCCGGCGAAGGCTGAGACGTTCACCGATGTCTCCACCACCGTGGCCCCCACCGCAGGCTGCCCGTCCAGGGTGACCAGCCCGATCGCCCCGGGGGAGAGGAGGCCGGGTACCTCCGGGTCGACCATGGTCACCTGAGCGCTCTGGGGATCGCATAACCCCAGCGCGTCGAAGATGCAGAGCTTGAGAATCCCCGTCCCGACCTCCGGCCTTTGGACGGCGAAGGGGACGAAACCCCAGGCCCCGGCCGACCCGTTCATCGCAAAGTAGCCGTACTCGGAGTCGTTGGCGCCCTGGGGGCCTCCGGCATAGAGTGGCGTGTAGTTGAAGATCCCGGACGAGCCCACCGGGACCGGCACCCGCGTCCCCCCGCCGTAGACCCCCTGGCCCGAGCCCCCAGAGTACGCCTCCAGCGTGCCGGTGAAGCTCACCGGGTCCCCCAGGCCATCGGTCACCCGGAGCTCGCTGGAGAGGTTCCCGGGAAGGGTGGTGAGGGGGCCCCAGCCAATCCCCGTGCGCACGGCCACCGTCAGTCCCGCGTCCAGCAGCCCCGAGGCCTCTCCGAAGGAAGGGCCGAAGAGCCCCCGGAGCAGCGATGAGGCATTCGGTAGACCCAAACCTCCCAGGAAGGTCCAGCCGTTCCCGGCCGGGTTCCCCAGGAGGTTGTACCAGGAGGGAAGGACCGGGCTGGGGGGAACGTTCACGCTCATGTTCCTTAGGTAGCCGGCCAGGAGGTTCCCCGGACCCCAATCCGGGCCGGAGCCCCGGGGCAGCATGGGGACAAAGGGGGTCGAGGGGGCCGCGCGGAGCGCCTCTAACGCATTGTGGACGTCAAAGAGCAGCGGGTTCGCGTTCCCGAGCCCGCCGGCGCCAGAGCGGGACTGCACCTGCTCGGCCAGCAAAGCCAGGGAGCCGGTGAACGCGGGAGCGGCGAAGGAGGTGCCGCCGTAGAACGGGTACCACTCCCCCCCTTCGTAGAGGGTCATGTTGAACCCGGCGGAGCCGCTCACCACCGGGTCGAGCGCGGTCCCCGTGCTGTACGTGTCGAGGCCGTTCTGCCACCAAGGTTGGGGCTCGGAGAGGGAGCTACCGAACCCGCCTCCCTCCGCACCGGGGATGGTCCCGGGCTCGCCCGCGCTCCAGTAGGTGAACCCCGCCACCGCCTCCGCCCGGGCCACCGTCAGGGTCAGAGGGGGGAGGGAGGGGGTGAGCAAGGTGGTGCTGATCCCCGTGCTCGGGAAGGCGCTCCCGCCGGGACCGGCAGCGGTGAGCTGCCCTCCTCCCACCGAGGTGGAGCCGGGGGAGACCGCGGGCACTCCCGCCGAGGACGCGGTCTCCTGGGTCCCCGCGTCACCCGAGGCAAAGACGTTCGTCACCCCCAGCACGTTGAGATAGCTCAGCAACTGGTCCTCCGCGGTCAGGTACATGGGCGCGCCGGCGTAGGTCACGGACTCCTCCGAGCTCCCGTAGGAGTTGCTGTCCAACGTCACCCCACACATGGCGGGCGAGGCGTTGAGGACCAGGTCGGTGCCCGGGACCGTGCATGTGGGGGAGACCAGGTGATCCCCCAGGAACGCGTAGGCGCTGTCAAAGGCGGAGAACTGGGCGCTGGGGACCGCCAGCACATCAATGTGGAGGCGGGGGGCCATGGCCGCCAGGTACTCCACGTCGAGGTCCGTCTCCGCCGTCCATCCGACGGAGTAGCCGTCATTGAGGCAGCTGGTCGGGTCGGAGATCCCCACCCCGATCTGGGTGACCCGGTCCGGGACCTGCGAAGGGTTCCCGAAGACCTGCTGGGAGAAGCCGGTGAGGTCCGAGAGGGGAGCGCATCCCACCTCGATCACGGCCGCGGTGATCCCCTGGCCCTCGTCGGGGAGACGGCCCACCGTGCCGTTCCCGGCCCAGAGGGCCCGGGCCCCCAGGAGCGTGGGCATGGACGCCGGGTAGAGCATCTGCTGGTACCCGCAGATGCCGTAGTCCGCGCAGACGGAGGTGCCGCTCGCGTCGAACCACGTGAAGTTCCCGCCGGACTCGTTGAGCGCCTGGGCAAGCGACAGGGTGGACGAGCCCGGACGCGCGGCGAGAGTCGGGGGGACCGCGGGGGCGGGGGAAAGACCCGGATGCCTCAGGAGGTCCGGGTACGCCTGGTTCCCCAGCTCCCCATCCAGCCCCAGCACCCCCACGAGGTCCGCCCGCAGCGCAGAGGGAAGGCGGGGCGGGGAGAGGGCCACCTCCACCACGCGGGGGGCGAAGGCGGGGGGGACGGTAAGGGAGGTGATCAAGAACGCGCCGAGGCGAGTATGGAACGCCTCGGCGATCCGGGTCCCGGTGCCCTGGAGCGTGAGGATGAGCCCCGCCGTATCGGGGAGGACGGAGAGCCCGAAGGAGGAAAAGTAGCGCTCGAGTTCGGCCCGGGCCGGGGCGGGGAGGCCAAAGGCCTGGCCCACGGTCGAGGGGGTGAGAAAGTTTCGGTAGGTGGGGGAGGCCGGGTCTCCCAGCGTACCGGCCAGGGCGGAAAGGTTCCCGTGGCCGGCGAGGACCAAGGTGACGGAGATCGAGGCATTGGGGTCGTAGGCGGCGGGATCGGGTCGTTCGGCGAGGGACGGAGGCAGGGGGGACGCGCTCCCGGCAACGCCCGGGGAAGAGGCCGGGGTGGGGAGCTCCGCCAGCGTCCCGCCCGAGGGGCCCGGGGGGGGAGGGGACGAGGCGCCCCCCATCGAAGGGGCCGCCGGGGGAAAGTGAACGCTGCCGGCAGGCATGAGGAGGACCAGGAGGGCGACCCCGAGGCTTCCCAGCACCCCTCGGTGTCGGAACCCTCTCCGGCGGTCCCGGCTGACCGCGCGTCGCGGCCCTCGGCAGGCCGGGTCATGCACGCCGGGGTCCGACAACCCGGGAGACATCGGAGGGAAGAGGCCTGGGAACCTATGAAAGGCGAGGGTGGGGGTTGGGGGGAAGGGGGGGTCGGAACGGCCCCGTCCCTACGCTCCCCGGTCGGACGGGGGCCACGACCGGTGGCCTTGCCCGGCGCCGTCGGGGTCCTCTTGCCGGCGTCGGGAGCGGAGGACCTCCGTACCGCCGCCATCCAGCGGCCCCTCGCTAGAAGTATATCCGACAACCGGTCGCTTGCGGGGCCGTGACAACACAGCTTGGGCCCCGCCCGTTCGCTCGGCCCCGGTGGGGGTTCCTAGGGGTGGGAAGCGTGGGGCTCTTGCTCCTGGTGGGGATCGCGGGCGCCGCGCTCGGCGTCCCTTCTCCCTCCAGCCCCCCCGTTGCCTCGGCCGCCGGTCCCCTTTCCCTTCCCAGCTCGGGTCCTCTGCTGGCGCAGTGGTCCTCCACCGGGTCGGACCTGCTCCCCTTGTCGAACGTGAGCTCCACCCTGTACCAGGGCGGTCCTTCCTTCCCGATGGCGTTCGGTGGGAACGGCTATTGCGGAACGTACTGTAACGAGACGCTAGGGTTCCTCACCGCCCAGGGAGCCCAGAGCTGGTACGACCTCTCGCCCATCCACAGCCCTTCTCCCCGGCTAGGGGCCTCCCTGGCCTGGGACCCGCTCCTCGGAGGGGCCCTCCTCTTCGGGGGGACCGGTCCCACTGGAGCGCTCAATGACACTTGGCTCTACCTCCGGTCCAGCGGGTGGACCGCGCTCACCCCGCCCCGGTCGCCTTCTGCCCGATACGATGCCGCCATGGCCTACGACCCGGCGCTGGGTGGGGTCCTCCTCTTCGGCGGGGAGGGCCCCAGCGGCCCCCTCGGCGACACCTGGTTCTTCCAGGGTTCCACCTGGACCGAGCTCAGCCCCGCCTCGTCCCCTTCCCCCCGGTCCGGGGCGAGCCTGGTCTATGACCTGGGCTCCCAGTCCCTGGTCCTCTTCGGAGGGAAGGGTCCCAGCGGGTTTGACGGCGACACCTGGACGTTCCACGGGGGCAACTGGGCGGCCGACCCCACCGCCGGAAGCCCTCCGGCCCGCGCGGGAGCCGCTCTGGTCGTCACGGGGGACGGGAGCCCCCTGCTCTACGGGGGCATGGGCCCCGCGGGCGCCCTCAACGACACCTGGTTCCTGGAGAACGGGACCTGGCTTCCCGTCTCCTATGTGGAGGGGATCGGGCCCCCGCCCCTGGTAGGGACCTCCCTCACCGAGAACCCGGCCCTGGGGCCTAACTTCTTCATCCTCCTGGGGGGTTCGGGGACCTCCGAGGGCCTGGCCCCGACCTGGAACCTGTACGCCCCGTTCGGGGGCGTCCCCTCCGGTACCCATCCGTTGAGCACGTCCATCGCCTCGAGCGGGTCGGTGGGCACGGCTCCCTTCTCGGTGACCTTCTCGGCCACGGTCCAGGGGGGAGAGGCCCCGTACCAGTTCTCCTGGGCCTTCGGGGACGGGTCCACGGCCAACGGTTCGGCCACGGAGATTCACACGTTCGCCCACCCCGGGACCTATCCGGTCACGCTCCTTGTGGTCGACGCCGCGGGGGACCGGAACGAGAGCACGTTCACGGTCCGGGTCCAGGCCCCGACCCTTCCGTCGTGGCTGGACCTCTGGGGTGGCCCTCCGGTCTGGGCCCTGCTCGTGGGGGTGGGGGGGATCACCGCCTGGGGGGTCGACGGAGCGGTCGGCGAGCTCCTGCGGGGCCGGCGCCTGAGCCGGCAGGTGGGAAGCCCTCCCTCCCGTTTGGCCCGCACGGCGAGAGCGATCGCCGGGTTCGCGCGGGAACCCCGCCTCCCGGCCCTCTGGGGGGAGCTTAGGGAGATCTGGCTCGTCCGGGACGCGCTCGCCCGTTCGAAGTGGAAGGGTAGCCCGTTCCTGACCTGGCTGGCGCGCCGCCTCCTGGTCGCGCTTCCGCAGGTCCTGGTGGGGGTGACGCTCCTCTACGTCCTCACGGAGGTCGTCCCCTCCGCGACACTTTCGGGGCCGGGCCCGTTCTTCAGCGGCCTCGGCACCTTCACCCAACAGTTGTTCACGGGGAACTGGGGGACGGTGTTGCTCGGGTCGGGCCGCAGCTTCCCGGCCAGCGAGCTGATCCGCTTCTACCTGCCGTACTCCCTCGAGCTCGCCTTCCCGGCCCTGTTACTGACCGCCCTGGTCTCCTACCCCCTGGGTCTCTACTCCGGCTGGCAGCAGGGCCGCGCGGTGGACAACACCACGCGCCTCTTCGTCGCCTTCGCCGCGTTCTTCCCCCTGCTCATCCTGGCCCTCTACTTCGTGGACTTCCTCTACGGACCCTTCCTGCACACCTTCGGGGACGTCCCCTTCGGCAGTCTCCCCTCCGTCACCTGGTTCGACCAGCACTACGGGGGGGTCCCGCCCTGGGTGGGCTACAACTTCCAGACGCAGCCCACCGGGTTCCCGGTGATCGACGCGGCGGTCCACGGGGCCTGGAACGTGGAGGCCCTCGTCTGGGTGAAGATCCTCCTGCAGGCGTCGATCATCGGGCTTGCCTACTCCGCCCTCTACCTCCGGTACGCCCGGCTGGCCGCCACGGGCTCCCGGGACGAGCTCTCCGTGCTCGCCTCCCGGGCGCGGGGCACCCCGGAGGGGAAGCTCCTCTGGCATGAGACCTCGCGGAAGGTGCTCCCCATCTACGTCTTCACCTTCGGGAACACCTTCGCCCTGTTCATCCTCGTCCAGTCCCTCGTGGAGTGGTTCTTCGAGGACATCGGGGTGGGGTCCTTCCTGGTTCAGAGCGCGCTCTTCCCCGCCCCCCCGTCCAGTGGCCCTCCCCTGCTGGCCGTGCTCGCCTTCCTCGTCCTCTTGCTGATCCTGGTGGTGAACGTGGTGGCGGACGCCGTCAGCCGTCGGCTGGACCCGCGCATCGGCTGGTCCGTGGCGAGGCAGCGATGATCCCCCGGCCCGAGGGCAGGACCGGCGAGGAGCCCCCCGCCGAAGCGGTGACCCCCCGGGACCTCCGCCGAATCCTCTTGCGGCGCCGCCTGGGCGCGCTGGTCTCCACGCCGGCCCTCTTGGCCGGGCTCGTCATCCTGGGCTTCTACACGTTCGTGGGGCTGTCCTCCTCGTTCTGGTACCCCGGGGACCCTTCCTATCTGCCGGACCACCTGGTCTCCGGCCAGGTCTGCCCGGTCCCCGCCGGCCCCACCCTCTCCCTCTGGCCGTTCTCCGCGGGCGCCCATCCTTTGGGCATGACCGGCGGAATGGGGTTTGACGTCCTGGAGGGCCTGGTGAAGGGGACCCCCTTCGACCTGATCCTGCTCTCCGTGGTGATCTTCCCCGCGGTCACCGTGGGCATCGTGGTGGGGACCCTCGCCGGGTCCCGGGGGGGGCTCGTGGACGACATCCTCATGCTCCTCTCGGACGTGTTCCTCTCCGTCCCGGAGTTCATCCTCACCCTGGTGGCGCTGCTGTTCATCCTGCCCCGGGTCCCGGGGGGAGACCAACTGGTCGCCTTCGGCCTCATCCTGAACCTGGTCCTCTGGGCCCCGTTCGCCCGCTTGGTCCGGGCCCGGGCCCGCTCGGTCCGGGAAATGCCCTTCGTGGAGGCGGCCCGCGCCTCGGGGGCCACCCGGGGCCGGGTCATCCTCCGGCACATCCTGCCCAACAGCGTCTTCCCCGTGCTCGCCCAGGTCCCCACCACCCTGGCCACGGTGCTCCTCCTGTTAGGAGGGCTCCAGTTCGCGAACCTCACCAGCCTCCCGTACGCCTGCCAGGGGCCCGTCCAGCCGCTCTTCCTGCCCTCCCCCACCTTCCCGGAGTGGACCTGGGTGATGGCGAACGGGGCCTGGGCCTGGCTTCCCAGCTCCTCCGGCCTGAACCCCTGGTGGGGGTACACGTTCCCCGCCTTCTGGATCCTCCTCTTCGGTCTGGGAGTGACGCTGACCTGCGACGGGTTGAACCGCTTCCTCTCCCGCCAGACGCTCTCGTAGCGCGGGAAGCGTCCCGGACCTCGGGCCGGGGGGGACCGGGGGCGGTCCGGAGGGACGGGCACCGTCCGGTCCAGAGCGGCCCGGTGGGGGGTGAAAGTTGGCCCTTTGTGCCGTGGTTTGAGGCTCAACGTTTTATACAGGACCCCCGTCGGCCCGAATCCCCTCAGGAAAGAGCCGTGCCCCCTCCTCCCCCCTCCGGAACGTTCACCGCCGGCAAGTTAAGGCGGCTCCGCCAGCGGCGACGCTGGTCCGACCGCTACTACAAGCGCCGGGAGCTCCACCTGAAGGAGCGCTCCGACCCGCTGGAAGGGGCCCCGCAGGGCCGCGGGATCGTCCTGGAGAAGGTGGGGGTGGAGGCCAAGCAGCCGAACAGCGCCATCCGCAAGTGCGTGAAGGTCCAGCTGATCAAGAACGGCCGGCAGGTCACCGCCTTCGCCGTGGGGGACGGGGCCATCAACTTCATCGACGAGCACGACGAGGTCCTGGTGGAGGGCATCGGGGGCCGGATGGGCCGGTCCTACGGGGACATCCCCGGGGTGCGCTACAAGGTGATCAAGGTGAACAACGTCTCGCTGGACGAGCTGGTCCGGGGAAGGAAGGAGAAGCCCGCCCGATGAGCCCCGACGAGAAGCCCGCCCCGCCGGAGGCGGCCGCCCCCCCCTCCCCCACCCCTGCGCTGGAGATCCCTCCCACCCGGGCCCCGGCGCCCAGTCCGCCTCCGCTGCCCAAGTTCCCGTTCCCGCCGCTCTTCGGGAAGTTCCCGTTCGAGGGAGTGGAGGTCCACGACCCGGGGCTCAAGTCCTATCTGTACCTGGACCCGGTCTACGCTCCGCACTCGGAAGGGCGACTGGCGCAGAAGCCGTTCGGGCAGACCCAGATGCACCTGGTGGAGCGCCTGGCGAACAACCTGATGCGCTCGGGGAAGTTCACCGGGAAGAAGAGCAAGGCGCTCCGCGTGGTCCGGGAAGCGTTCGAGCAGTTGGGCCGGGAACAGAAGGTCAACCCGCTGCAGCTCCTGGTGGACGCGGTGGAGAACGCCGCTCCCCGGGAGGAGGTCACCCGGCTGCAGTTCGGGGGCATCTCCGTCCCCCGGGCCGTGGACGCCTCTCCGTCCCGCCGGCTGGCGGTGGCGTTGCGCAACCTGGCCCTCGGGTCCATCCAGGCCACCAAGGGACCCCAGGTCTCCATCTCCTCCGCCCTCGCCCGGGAGATCGCCCTCGCGGCCAAGGGCGACCCCCAGTCCTTCGCCGTGGCGCGGAAGGAAGAGGTGGAGCGCGTGGCCCAATCGGCCCGCTAGGCTCTTGGGCGAGGGGCACCTCGGAGGGGGGAAGGACGGATCATGGGGCACATCCGCGCGGACCTGGCGAACGCCATCCCGGGCATGATGCACGTCCGGGAGAACATCCGGAACATCGGCATCGTGGCCCACATCCACCACGGGAAGACCACGCTCTCCGACAACCTGCTCGCCGCCGCCGGGATGATCTCCAACGAGCTCGCGGGCAAGCAGCTCTACCTGAACTTCGACGAGCAGGAGCAGGCCCGGCTCCTCACCATCAACAACGCGGACGTGACCATCGTCCACGAGTACGACGGGAAGTCCTACCTCATCAACCTCATCGACACGCCCGGTCACGTGGACTTCGGGGGGGACGTCACCCGGGCCATGCGGGCCGTGGACGGGGCCGTGGTGGTGGTCTGCGCGGTGGAGGGGGTCATGGCCCAGACCGAGACCGTGCTCCGCCAGGCGCTGCGCGAGAAGGTCAAACCGGTGCTCTTCATCAACAAGGTGGACCGGGCGATCAAGGAGCTCAAGCTCACCTCCGACGCCATGCAGAAGCGCTTCGTCTCCATCATCTCGGAGGTGAACGAGCTGATCCGCCGGATGGCCCCGCCGGAGTACGTGGAGTCCTGGCAGGTGAAGGTGGAGAACGGCTCGGTGGCCTTCGGCAGCGGCTACGAGAACTGGGCCATCAGCCTGCCGTACATGCAGAAGACGAAGGTCACCTTCAAGGACATCAACCAGATGGTGACCGAGGGCCGGAGCAAGGAGCTCGCCGGACTGGCCAAGATCAACGACGTGATCTTCGACATGGTGGTCCGCCACCTGCCCAACCCCCTGGAGGCGCAGAAGTACCGGATCCCCCACATCTGGAAGGGCCCGCTGGAGAGCCCCGTGGGACAGGCCATGGTCCACGCGGACCCGGAGGGGCCGCTGGCCTTCATGATCACCGACATCACCATGGACCCCAACGCGGGGGAGATCGCCACGGGCCGGGTCTTCGCCGGCCGGCTGATGAAGGGGATGGAGGTGAACCTGGTGGGGACCAAGTCGAAGAACCGGGTCCAGCACGTGAGCCTGTTCATGGGCCCGGAGCGGCTCATGGTGGAGGAGGTGGCCGCCGGCAACATCGCCGCGGTCATCGGGCTCACCGACGCCAACGTGGGCTCCACCATCTCCACGGCGCCGGACATGGTGGAGTTCGAGGAGATCCGGCACGTGAGCGAGCCGGTGGTCACGGTGGCCATCGAGCCGAAGCACATGGGGGACCTCCCCAAGCTCATCGAGACCATGCGGAAGGTGGCCAAGGAGGACGCCTCCCTCAAGGTGGAGATCAACAACGAGACCGGGGAGCACCTGCTCTCCGGGATGGGGGAGCTCCACCTGGAGATCACCCAATACCGGATCGTCAACGACTACCACGTGGACATCACGGCGAGCAAGCCCATCGTGGTCTACCGGGAGACGGTGGCGGGGAAGAGCCCGGACTCCTTCGAGGGGAAGTCCCCGAACAAGCACAACCGCTTCTACGTGGAGGTGGAGCCGCTGCCCAGCACGGTGGTGCGGGCGTTGCAGGAGGGGGAGATCCACCAGGGGAAGTCGTTCAAGGACATCAAGACCGTGGTGGCGAAGCTGGTGGAGCTCGGTATCGACCGGGAGGAGGCCCGGGGGATCACGGCGGTGGAGGGGACGAACATCCTCTTCGACGCGACCAAGGGGATCCAGTACCTCCACGAGACCATGGACCTGTGCATCGACGCCTTCAAGGAGGCCATGAACCGGGGCCCGCTCGCCGCGGAGCGCTGCTTCGGGGTGAAGGTCCGGCTGGTCGACGCGAAGCTCCACGAGGACTCCATCCACCGGGGGCCCGGGCAGACCATCCCGGCCATGCGCTCGGCGATCTACGGGTCCATGACCATTGCCGGACGGGTGATGCTGGAGCCGCTGAGCCGGGTCACGGTGAACGTGCCGCAGGACGTGCTCGCCGGGGCGACCCGGGAGCTCCAGCGGCGGCGGGGGGAGATCCTGGACATGACCCAGGTGGGGGACCTCAACACCATCGTGGCGAAGGTGCCGGTGGCGGAGATGTTCGGCTTCGCGAGCGATCTGCGCTCGGCCACCGCGGGGAAGGTGCTCTGGAGCACGGAGACCTTCGGCTTCGAGCGGCTGCCGGGCGAGCTGCAGACCACCGTGGTGGCCGAGGTCCGGACCCGGCGGGGGCTCAAGCCGGAGCCGTACGACGCCGCCTACTACGCCGGCTGAACCGGCCCCGTACTCCCGGAACGACGCTCCGGGGAAGGGGCGGGAGGACGGGGCCTTCCCCCCGGGGGCCGGTGACCCGGTTCCGGGGCGGGCCCCTATCTCTTATCCTCCGCCGTCCTGTTCCCAGGGGAGGAGGGGGGACATGGGCGAGACCGGTGCCGAGCCAGGGGCTCCCGTGCCGTCGGCCCGCCGCTTCAGCCGCTTCGCCTCGGACCCGCCGGTCTCCTCCGGGTCCTGGCCGCTCCCGGAGGACGGGCTTTGCCTCTCGGCCTTTGTGCTGCTCTCCCCCCCGGGGCACCCGGAACAGGTCCTGGTGGGGCGACTGAACCCGAGGCACCCGTGGGGGGAGCTGGGAGCGCTGGACCCGCGCCGGGTCGAGCTCAACGCCGAGGGATGGATGCTCCCTTCCTGCCACCTGCTCCACTTCGAGCCCCCCGATGCCGCCGCGGCGCGGATCGTGAAGGAGCAGCTCGGGCTCCCCGCCCTTCCCCTCCAGGGTCCTCAAGTCTTCTCGGAGACCTACGCCCCCCGGCGCCACCCGAACCGCGGGAGCCACTGGGACCTGGAGTTCCTCTACCGGGGGACGTTGCCCCGCGGGGGGGTCCTGACCCACCCCGCCTGGGCGGAGCTGAGGAGCGTGGACCCCGCGAGGACGCCCCGCTCGGACTTCACCCGGTCGCACGACGAGGTCCTGGAGCTCGCGGGGTACCGCTTCCCGTAGCAGGGCCCTCCCTCGGGTCGGCCTTCCCGCGGGTAGGACCCTCCCTCCCTCGCGGAGCCCTCCGGGGCAAGGGAAGGGAAAGGGTATTTGCCCTGGCCGGGCTCTGGAGGCACCCATGCAGTTGGAGGTCGTCCCCGGCCTGGTGCCCTCAGTGCTGGCGACCTTGGGCCCGGGCGAGAGCGTCTACGGAGAGCACGGGATCATGCTCTACAAGGACACCCCGGTGGCGGTGGGCCGCAAGACCGTGCATACCGGGGGCCTTCTCCAGGGCATGGAGCGGGTCTCGGTGGGGGGGATGCCCTTCTTCCTGACGGAGTTCACCGGCCCGGGCCACGTGGCCTTCTCCCGCGACGGGGTGGGGGAGGTCCGCGTGGTGGAGCTGGCGCAGAACGAGGTCTTGGACGTCCGGGAGGGCTCCATCCTCTGCGCCTCGGCCAGCGTGGGCTACGGGATGTTCCACGTACATGGGACGCACCGGCCGGGTCGGATGATCGGGTTCTGGATGGACCGGCTCACCGGGCCGGGCTCGGTGGCGCTGCACGGGTACGGGAACGTGCTGAGCATGGCCCTCCAGCCCCGGGAGAGCGTGACCCTGGACGCGGGGGCGTTGCTCTACAAGAGCGGGAGCGCGGAGGTGAAGACGATGAACCTTCCCTTCGGGGGCGGGCTGCTCGGGCACCTGGAGTCTCTCGAGGTACTGGAGGTCACGGGGCCCGGGAAGCTGGCCTTCCAGAGCGTGGACCCGGGGCTTCCGCACGACTGACCCGCGCCCGGCGCCGCGCCTTGGGCGACGGGAGGGGCCCGCCACGGAGGGCGCTGCGGGAGAGGACGGGGCCCGGCCCGTCCACTTCCCCCTCGGGGAGGTCTGCCCCCGGGACCCTCAGCTCACGGTGGCGGTCACGTCACCTTGGTACTTGCCGGTCCCGGGGACGTGAACTTGGAGGGTGACCGAGGAACCCGTTCCCGTGATAGAGACCTCACCGCTCGCGCTCCAGCTTGAGAAAGCGTAGCCAGAATCCGGGACGTCCTTCATGGTGTACGAGCAAGTAGCGGGAGGTTGTGGGCTGCTGCATGCGTCATCCGTTATGATCTGGTCGTGGCAAGCCACGGCCCCATTCAGCGTTATCTCACTGTGGTAACAGGTAAAGTCCACAGAGGTGTTCGGGGTGTATGCCGGCCGGATCTCCACCGAAGCTCCGGAGGGTACCAGCACCATCGATAGCGCAAAAAGTGCTGTCACTATGGCGACCAACACAACGACAAGCGATACACGGCCAATGCTGTCTTGGCGCATGCTATAGGCTATGATATATATATTATCGTTTCTCAGGCGTGTGCTTTCTCTCCCCCGCGACGGACTCATCCGGCTCGTAGCGGGCGCCGCCGCCGACCGTCCCACTTCCCGGGTGCGCTGCGTCGGACCTCTTTCCCCCGGATCGCCCGGAGGGGACCCTTGAAGCCCCCGCCCCCCTTCCCCGCAACCCCGACGGCCCTCTCCATGCGTGGGCTCCTCCTCCCCTTCCCCCCCTCCGCCCTCCGCCAGCGCCCCTCGCCCCGGTCCCGCCGTGACCGGGGACGGGGAGCCCTCCTGCTCCTCCTGGCGGGGCTCCTCCTCGGTCTCGCCCTGGCCCCCCTCTCGACCCCGCCTTCCCCGTCCCTTCCCGCGGCCGCCTCGCTCCCCCTCGCTCCGATGATCTCCGGTCTCGGAGGAGGGGCCACCCGGCCTCTCTCCGCCTCCTCCAACCTCTCGGCCACCTGGTTCTCCATCGGCACCAATGCCCCCCCCATCGCCAACGCCAGCGCCCTCCTCTACCCGGACGCCGCTCCCCCCTTCCCCCTCCTCTTCGGCGGCTCCGGCGACTGCAACGCCTCCTACTGCAACGAGACCCTCGGCTACCTCTACTATGAGGGCTCCTCCAGTTGGGAGGACCTCTCCCCCGCCCACAGCCCCTCCCCCCGCGCCCACGCCTCCTTCGCCTGGGACCCGGCGCTCAATGCCGCCGTCCTCTTCGGCGGTGAAGGCACTGAGGGGTTCCTCAACGACACCTGGACGTACACCCTCGCCTCCGGCTGGACGCAGCTCCACCCCCCCGTCTCCCCTTCCCCCCGGGCGGGGGCCGCCTTCGCCTTCGACCCGGCCACCAACCAGACCCTCCTCTTCGGGGGGACCGGGCCCCACGGAGCGCTCAACGACACGTGGGCCTTCGCGGACGGCCTCTGGACCCCGCTCGACCTCCCGCGTGCCCCCTCCCCCCGCTCCGGAGCGCTCTTCGTCAGCGGATCGCCCCCAGGCGAGCTCGTGCTCTTCGGGGGGACCGGGCCGGGAGGCTACCTCAACGACACCTGGGCCTTCCAGGATTCCGCCTGGGCACCTCTCGCCCCGGCCCGGAGCCCTTCCCCTCGCGCCGAGGCCGAGACGGCGGTGACGGCGGGCGGGTATCCCCTCCTCTTCGGAGGGGTCGGGCCCGGGGGGTTCCTCAACGACACCTGGGTCCTGAAAGGGGGGACGTGGCAGCCGGTGGCCAACGTCCCCCCCACCGAGGTCGGGGCCACCCCCGGCCCCGTGGCCGGTGGCCTGCTGGTCCCCGACCTCCTGGTGGGACCGAACTACTTCCTTCTCTTCGGGGGCTACGGGAGCTCGGGGACGCAGGACGAGCAGTGGACGCTCTTCACGCCCTTCGGGGGTCTCCCGCCGAACACCCATCCCCTGGTCGTGGGGTTAGAGAGCAGTACCCGGGGAGGATTGGTCCCCCTCTCGGTGACGTTCACCGCGGAGGTGTCCGGGGGAGAGCCTCCGTACCAGTATGGGTGGGACTTCGGGGACGGGAGCCAGGCCACGGGGAGCGCCGCGGAGGTGCACAGCTACGACGCGACCGGGAGCTACACGGTCCGGGTGACGGTGACCGACGCCCAGGGGGAGACGGCGGTGGCGAGCGTGGAGGTGACGGTCCACGGGGTCCCGTTCGACCCGTTGAGCGTGCTGGGGGGGCCGGTGGTCTGGGGGCTCTTGGCGGTGGTAGGGCTGCTGGGGGTCTGGGGGGTGCGGGGGGGGACGCGGGAGTTGCGGGAACGGCGGCGGATCCGGGCCGGGGTAGGGCATGCGCCGACGCGGGGGGAGCGGACGGCCGCCGCGGTGGGAGCCTGGGCGCGAACGGGGGAGTGGCGGGAGCTCGGAGGGGAGCTGCGTCGGATCTGGCTACCTGCGGCGCGCAAGAGGGAGGGGGCGAACCCTTGGCTCTTCGGTACCTGGTTGGCCCGTCGCCTCCTGATGATCGTCCCTCAGCTGTTGCTGGGAGTCACCCTTCTCTACACCTTCACGGTGGTGCTGGCCCAGTCTCCTTCCACTGTGGGCCAGGTCACGGGGTGGGGCTTCCTCCAAGGATTGTCGGGCTTCACCACCCAACTCTTCACCGGGCAGTGGGGCCAAGTCTTCCTCTCCGCGAACGCCGAGGTCCCGGTGACCACGGTGATCTCCTACTATCTCCCCTACTCGATTGAGCTCGCGGCGTTCTCGCTGCTCTTCACCTCGCTGGTCTCCTACCCCCTGGGCCTCCTCTCCGGCTGGCGCCGGGGGCGGGGGGTGGACAACACGACCCGGCTCCTGGCGGCCTTCGGTGCGTTTTTTCCTCTGGTCGTGCTCGCGCTCTATGTCACAGACTTCCTCTACGGTCCCTTCCTCCATGCCTTCGGAGACCCGCTCTTCGGCAGTCTTCCCTCGGGGGTCTGGTTCTCCCAGCACTACGGGGGTTATCCCTCCTGGGTCGGGTACTTCGGGCAGACCTCCCCGACCGGCTTCCCTCTGATGGACGCGGCCCTTCACCAGGCGTGGAACGTGGAGGCGCTCCTCTGGCTGAAGATCGGGGTACAGTCCGCCGTCATCGGGCTCATCTATGCCTCCCTCTACCTGCGATACGCTCGGCTGGCCACGGCGGGGACCGTCGACCCGGTCACCACGAGCTCCGCCCGATCGCGGGGCCTCAGTGACCGGACCTTGCTCTGGCGCCACACTTCGCGCCAGGTCCTTCCTGTCTACGTTTACACCTTCGGGAACACCTTCGCCCTCTTCCTCCTCATCCAGTCCCTCGGGGAGTGGTTCTTCCAGGACACCGGGATGGGACAGTTCCTCATCTACGAGGTGGTCTCCGCTAGCCCGTCTAACCCTTCGCTCACCGGCCCCCCCTTGTTGGCGGTCCTCGCCTTCCTCGTCCTCGCAGTCATCCTTACGGTCAATCTCCTGGCGGACGCGTTGAGCCGGTACCTGGATCCCCGCCTCGGTTGGGGTCGGAGGTCCCAATGAGCTCGGGGCCCGACCCCTCCCCGGGGGGGCAGAGCGACCGGGCTCCGGAGCCGGCGGAGGCTCCGCTTCCCCCCGACGCTTCCCGTCGATGGGCCCGCGACCTCCGACAGCTGTTCAGCTCCCCTCCCCTCCTCGCCGGCCTCGCGATCCTCGCCGCCTTCGTCGGGATCGCCCTCCTCTCGTCGGTATGGTATCCGGGGAACCCGGCGTTCCTCCCCGCCCATCTCCAGACCACCCGGGACTGTGTCGTGCCCCCCGGGCCTACCCTTCGCCTCTTTCCCTTCCATTGGGGGAGCCACCCCCTGGGGGAGACCGGTATCGCGGGGTTTGACGTCCTCCAGGGGCTGGTCATGGGCACCCGCTGGGACCTGGCCCTGGTCGCCCTGATCGTGGTCCCCGCGGCGCTGGTCGGAAGCGTGGTGGGGACGATCGCCGGGGGTCTCGGGGGCTGGCTCGACGACCTCCTCGCCGGGCTCACGGATGTCTTCCTGTCCGTGCCGGAGTTCGTCCTCACGCTGGTGGCGCTGACCTTCTTCCTCCCTCTGGTCTCCCCCCCCGACCGGTTCTGGACCTTCGCCCTCATCCTGAACCTGGTCCTCTGGGCCCCCTATGCCCGGGGGGTCCAGGCCCGGGCCCGTTCCGTCGCCACCCGCCCCTTCGTGGAGGCGGCCCGGGCCTCCGGGGCCACGAAGCGACGGGTCCTCTTCCGTCACATCCTTCCGAACAGCCTCTTCCCCGTCTTCTCCCAGATCCCGACCACCGTGGCGACCATCTTCGTCCTCCTGGGCGGGCTTCAGTACGCCGTGGTGGAGTACTTCGCCGCGAACGCGATCTACCCTTGCCAGGTCCTCCCCGCCACGCTGAGCGTCCTCCCAAGCCCCCAGTTCCCGGAATGGACGTGGGTGATGGCGAACGGGGCGGCCTCCTGGCTCCCCAGCGCCAGCGGGCTCGACCCGTGGTGGGCCTACACGTTCCCGGCGATCTGGATCCTCGCCTTCGGGCTGGGGGTGACCCTGCTCTGCGACGGGCTCGCCCAACTCGCGGACCGCAGGGACTGAAGGTCGTCTCCCCGCCCGGGTCCGGGCCAGGGTCGCTCCGCCGGGTCAACCCCAGGGGCACCCTTTGCGCAGTCGACCTTCCCACGAAGCAGAAGGCAGGTCTCGGTACCCCCAAGCTGCCCGAAAGACAGGCCCAGCCTGGCATGCCCGGAAGAGATAGTCCCCGCGGGTATAGATACGAAAGCTAGACAGTCATACATCACAAAACAGGCAAGTTATGCTGGGCTTTCACCGAGTATTTTTACATACATATTTGTGTAAATGCTATATGGAGGCGGAATGTACACGGGAGCGTGGCTCAGTCCAGTCTGCGTCCCCCTGGGCCGGGGCCGGACCCCGGTCCGAAGAGCCATCGTGATGTGGTCGTGGCGGCGGTGGTCGCCACGGTGCTCGTTCTCGCAGCCCTGGGGGGGACCTGGCTCTACGTCACTTCCCGTGGCGAGGCCCCCGGCGGGCCGTCCTTGCAGGTGAAGTTTGCCACCTTTGGAGCGGCGCCCGGGCCCGCCGCGTCCTTAGGGGTGCCCGCCGAGCTCTACGTGTTCAGCCCGAACCCGACTCTGGTGGGAAGTGGTTCCTATCTGTCGGGTAGTCAGGGAGCAGCTTCCCCCTCCATCCTCCTGGTCCACGGCTCGGAAGACACCGCTACCTCTGCGGTCTCCGTCCAACTTCCCCCGGTGTTCGCGGAGATCGCTAAGGAGTGGACGAACGTGGTCCCGCGTGGGTCGGCCGTCTCGTTGCTCCTGGAAGGGGTGTACTCGATGATCATGGGGAACCAGACCTTGGAGTACGTCGCCTTGAATTGGGCAGACTACAACCCCTATTCGCCGCCCGCTCAATTCAGTTCCACGATGACCTTCGATCTCTCGAGCCCCTCCGCCGTCCTGGGGCTGAGTGGGCCGGCCCCGTCCTGCCTCCCCAACGGTCCCGGGGGTTGCCTCCCCCCGGGTGGCTGCCCGGCCCCGTACAACGGGGTCAACCTTGTCAACAGCACCTCCGTCTCCGGCGCATTCCCTCTCTCGATGACCGTTAACCAGGGCGGCGCGTCGAACACGGACTACTCCAGTCTCGCGGAAGCGAGCGTCGACCAGACGGTGAACCTGGACTTCACCGGGGGAGGATGGACCGAGAACCAATCCTTCACCACCGACGGTACCACGCCTACCTATGCTTCCCCCAATGGCACCTTCTCCGTCCCCCAAATCGCGGTCGCGGCCGACTCCTCCGGCCAGGCGGGCATCCTCTTCCTGGCGGGAGCTACGCTCTACATCCAGATCACCCACCCGTACGAGGTCTACTATACCGGGTCCTCCCCCGACTGCGTCGCTCACTCCAATTACTATCCTCTCGAGGTGACGGCGTACGTGGACGACCTGAGCTCGTCCGACGGGCAGTTTGCCCTCGGTTCCGCGACGGCCCAGCCGAGCTTCGCCAACGCGTTCCTGGACTTCATGCAGGTCAGCGATGCGGGAAGCCCCTACAGCATCGCCGTGGGGTCCCATATCGACTATGCCCGTGGCCTCGACCAGGCTTCCGGCTACAGCAACGCGGACGCCCTCTTCACTCGGGCCACCAACGCCCTGAGCACGTTCGACGCCGGTCTTGGGGTCGCTCTCGCCATGATCGATCTGGAGGATGTCTGCCCCTTTGACAGCTGCTCCGCGGCGCAGGTCCTCCAGGCCGTGGGGGCGTTTGACGCCGCGCTGGGAGTGGCAACGCCGGTCGCTTCCGATCTCAACACGTTCAGCTTCTCCACGGTGCTCATCCAGTCGTTGCAGGTCAGCAGCCTTACCAACGACGCCCAGGGTCCGAGCCCAGGCACCCAGTCCGCCCAGTTCCTTCAGGCGAACCATCCTACGGAGATCCCTGGCGCTCCGGGCTCCCCCTCCGCGAACATGCCAGCCCCCTACGTGCTCGTGACCTAGTGCCCGGGGTAGACCGGCAGTTCGGGGTCTGGCGGGCCGAGAGGACGAGGCCCGGGCAGGGATCCCCTCCCGGCGTGGGGGTCCGACCCAAGGTCGTGAGAGGACGTGACCCCACGGTAGGGGGAAGGGTCCCCCCGTACCCCTTCAGTTCTGACCCCTCCGCCCGAGGGGGAGGAAGAAGCCACTCAAGCGCCCCTTGTCTTTCCCTGGTAGGGCCGTCATGGAGACACCCGCTCGATCAAGCTCGACATTCCCAAGGACACGAGGGTCGCTACCGCCATCGACCCATCGGGCCGACGGATCCACCAGACCCCGCTGGGGTCCTCCGATGCCGATCTCGTCCACTCCTTCCGAGGCCTCCCTGGAGACTCGAGGGCCGTCATGGGGGCCCGCCTGTTCTGGGAGCGCGAGGACAACGCTGTGGCGTCCGTGGCCTCCGCGGTCGCGCGCTCTCATCCTTACCGGGAACCCCCCAGGACCGGCACCACGCTCTCGATCGTGGGAGGATGGTAAGGTCTTGAGACGGGGCCCGCGCACGGGGACTTCCCTAACACGCGACGGACCCGGTAGGGAGAGGCCCAGGCCGTGAACCTTAAACGGGAGGAGTCGCTATTGCCGTTGCCGCCCCGGGTCGGGCGGGGTCTTCAACGATGCCGGTCCCGGAAGAGTTCGTCAAGAAGAGGACCGAGGTGACCATCAGCCGGGCCTCCCTGAAGGAGATGAGTTGCCGGAGCTGCGGCGCCCGCATCGGCCCGGAGAACGTGAACAGCGGCTACGCGAAGTGCCCGTACTGCGGGACCGGCTTCACCTTGAGCGTCGACGCCGTGTCGGAGTGAGCGGGCCTCCCATGC
>JAKAVY010000059.1 GCA_021827405.1 Thermoplasmata archaeon | reverse complement strand
GGCGGGGTCACGTTCAGGGCCACGAGCGTCGGCAACGACGTGGAGACGAGGGTGACCAGGACCGGTTCGCTCTGTACCGCGGAGCCATTCAGGGTCACGTTCACGAAGACCCCGACCTGCCCGGCAGTGGCGCCAGCGAGGAACGCATAGGGGATGGTCCCCCAGGGGTCCAGGAAATGGGCGTCCCCGTTCGTGAGGGTCCAAGAGAAGTTGAGGAGGGCGGCCGGGCAGGCTCCCAGGGTGCAGTTGGCGGAGGCCTGGAACCCGCCGAACCGCTGCCCGGTCTCCAGGGTGAGCTCGTACGGCTCGATCGTGACCGAGTTCAGGTGTTGGCGGAGCGGAAGCACCTGGAAGGGGGCGGTCGCGTTCCGGGTGATCCCGTTGGCCGAGACCACGACCCGGAGGGTCCCGTTCCCCCCGTAGGCCCCTGCCGTGAGCGTCGCGAAGGTCCGCGCGCCGTCGTAGAGCTGGCCGAGCACGGGGGTGAGGGTCCAATTGTAGCTCGTGTAGATCGAGAGGGGACAGGAGCCGGCGCAGCTCAAGTGCGCATCCCAGGTGGCAGAGGCGCCCGCGGGAAGGACGTTCGACCCCGCCTCCAACACCAGGTCCACCGACCGGATGACCCCCAGGCTCCAATCGATCTGGACATCGACGCTGAGGCTGGGGACCGTGAGGCTCCCCACGGTGGCGTTCACCCGGAGTTCCGAGCTACCGTTGAGGGGCCCGGCGGTTACCAGTACCGCGGCCCCCGTGGTCGTGTTGAGCGAGGCAAGACCGTTCGTAAGGGACCAGGTGTACTGGATACCGGAGGGACAGGGGCCACCGGTGCAATTGGGCAGGGTGGAGAAGTTCTGCACCCCACCGGGGACCAAGATGGCCCCATCGGGCGTGATGGTGACCGAAGAGAGGTTCCCGCTCGTCGCCGTCCGGTCGCCGTAGACCGAGGACGCGGGAAGAGGCTCTGGCCGGACCCCCTGGGACCCCCCCGATAGGGAGGAGGCGAGGGCAGACGGCGGGACCGCCCCGTGCCCCATATCCGTCACAGGAGCCCCGGGAACCAGCGATGCGCTGACCAAGAGCAAGAGGGCCAGCGAAACGATCGGGAACGCTCGCGACATCTCCAGAAGGGAAGAAGATGGCCCGGGCCCGTTCTTAGACGTTTCGGCGTCCCCATGCCCTCCCCCACCGCGGGACCGGGCCCACCGTTCGGGACCTGGGCGACCCGGCCACGGGAAGGAGACCGCCGGGGCTCGGGCCAATGGGAGACCCGTCACGAAGACCGCGTCTGGGCGCCTCAACCCCCCTGCGGTGGGGAGGGGGGGAGGCAGGCTTGGGGCCACGAACCGGAAGACCGGGAGCGGCCCGTTCTCAGCGAACCTTCCGGGGCCCCCTGTCTTTCCCGGCGGGCCCCAGGGTCCCGCGTCGTTACTGTCCGAGGAGGCTGTTGGAGGGCCACCACCCCCCTGCCCTTCGGCCCCCGCGACACCAGGGGTCACTGGCGTGCCAGGACGAAGCGGGGACCGTCATCCCTAGGGTGGAGGGGGAGGCAGGGCAGCCCCGGGGGGGGAGGCAGGGGTGCTGGCGACGAGCCGGTGGATCTCCCGCAGGCCCTGCCGGGCCGAGAGGATCCCCACCACCCCCACCGAGAGGAGCACCAGGACGAACCCATCGTTGATCTGGTCCAGGTTGTAGATGGGGATCCCGGTGGGGACCGAGAGCGTGGCCAGGACCGGGAACGCGAGCTCCAGGAGCCCTCCGGCGATGAAGACCAATCCCCCGTAGAACAGGATGTTCCCGGAGATCCTTCGCCCGAGTCGCTGGATCCCCTCCTTGCCCAACCCCCGCCGCGTGCCGATCCAGTGACCGAAGTAGGCGCCGAAGATCACCTGCATCACCAGCGTGCCCAGGCCAAACAGCGCCCCGGGGACCCAGCCCACCCAGGCCGATCCCATCTGGGGGGCCAGGAAGATGTAGAGGATGAGGGCGAAAGGGCCGAAGCCCCAGCCGGCAATGAAGCCGTGCAGCATGGCCACGTAGGGGCTGGTGGGGGTAAAGTCCGGCGCCTCCGAATCCGGCCCGTGGTGATGACCGAAGTGGTCCTCCGGGGGACTCCCCAAGAGCCGGTTGAGGCCCCGGTGGAGCAACATCTCCCAACGGTGGAAGTGGAGGTAGCGGGCCCGGCGGAGCAGGATGTATCCTACCACCGCCATGGCCAGCCCGACCAGGATGTAGATGTAGGCGTTCAGCCCCACCGCCGCAAAGAGTCCGGCGAGCCCGATGAAGGCGAGTTCGGAGGCGATGGCCCGCTGGAGGGTGAACGCCGCGGAGAAGGTCAGGCCGTTGCGGTAGCCGGCCCGGGTGCTGTAGCTGCCGATGGCGTAGCTGAAGGTGATGGGCCAGGTGTGCTCGTCGGGGGTGGCCCCGTGGACCAAGCCCAGGATGAAGGAGAAGAAGACGATGGCGGCCAGGCTGAGGCCGGTCGTGGTGGAGGGCACGAACCAGGTCATGGCGGCGGAGACCTCCCCTCGGTCCCCGGGTCGCCGACCCGGGAAGCGACGCGGCCGCGACCGGCGGACGAGACCCGGGCCGGGCCCCGGGTCTCGGGGGTCCGTGACCACTGCTTCTGCCGATGCCGGTGGGACCCGAGCCTGGGCGCCATATCCCCGGACGCGGGGAGGAGGCAGATAAAGGTTAGGTCAAGGCTAATTTCGAGGTGAGCCAGGCCCGGCCCCTCCGGGAACGGCCCCGGGAAGGGCGCGGACAGATGTCCGACCGACCCGCCCCCTCCGCCCTTTCCCTATCGGGGGGACCCCAGAATCCGCTGAAAGCGAAGCCTTTACCCCCCCCGCCATCCTCCTTGGTTCCGATCCGCATGGGAGCGATCCTCAGCCTCATTGGCCTGGCCGCCGTGCTCTTCGTGCTCGCAGGCTTCCTCAGCGCGCTCGGCGTCCCGGTCTTGGCCGTAGCCCATTCGGCGTTGCACTTCCTCGGGAACCAACTCTCCGGGACTCCCGGATGATCCCGCCCTGAGGGAGGCTCCCTACGCCGGGAGGGCTAAGGGCCCGGGGCTCCCGAGGCGGATCCTTCCTCCGGCGGAGCCCCCCGCTGGGCCGGGAGGCGTTTGGCCGGGGCTCCCTCGGGCATCCCGAAGACCCCTTCCACGATCTCGCAGTCCTGCCAATTCACCCCCACCGTCACCGCGGGGAAGCGGACCTTCATGGTGTAGTTGGCCAACCGTCCCACCACCAGCCCCTCAGATCCTTCCACCAGCGCGGGGTTCATCACCGTGAGGTCCTTCGTGAGCCGGATCCTGGTCCTGCCGTCTTCCACCCGGGAGAGCTCGCTACGGTCCTTCATCCCGGCCGCGAAGCTCCTGCCCCCTAAAGACCCCTCCCCTTGGAGAAGGCCCTGAGCGAGGGAACCCCCGGGGTGGACCTACCGGGTCCCGGCGCTCCGCCGGACCCCCGGGAACCCCCGGGGGGCCGCCTGCGAGTTTATAAAGGGCTGGAAACCTTGGCCCCCCCCGGGCAGATCCATGACCGACCCGGCCCGACGGACCGACAAGACGGTCCATCTCCGGATCGATCCCAACGACGAGTCCACCACCCTGGAGGATGTCCTGTCCAAGATCACGGAGCTGCAGCGCAAGCATCCGGACCGGGAGGTGTTCTTCGATGGCGACGAGTACGCGATCTGCTCCCGACCCAAGCGGGCGAAGGCGCCAGCCCCCTGAGAGGCGGGGTACGCTCGGGACCCCCCTGCTGTTGCTCAACCTGAAGGCCTACCCGGAAAGCGTGGGACCGGCGGCCCTCCCTCTCGGAAGATTGCTCCAGCGGCTGGGAGAGCGCCTGGGGGTCCCCACCGCGGTCGCCGCCAGCGCCCCCGACCTCGGGACCCTGGCCCGTTCTCTCACCATCCCCGTCCTCGCGCAGCACGCGGATGACGTTCCCCCCGGCGCCCGCACGGGCTGGATGGTGCCCGCGGCGCTTCACGCCGCCGGGGTGAAAGGAAGCCTGCTCGGGCATTCGGAGCACCCTTTGCCGGACCGCGACCTGCCGGGCCTCGTGCGGAGGCTGCGTACCCTGGGGCTTGCCTCGGTGATCTGCGCCGGCGAGGACCGCCAGGCGATCCGCCGGGCCCGCCAAGGCCACCCGGACTATCTTGCCGTCGAACCGCCGGAGCTCATCGGAGGCCACGTCTCGGTATCCGCCGCGCGCCCGGAGGTCATCACCCGGTCCGTCCGCGGCATCCGGCGGGCGAGCCGGAACACCCGGGTGCTCTGCGGGGCCGGCATCCACAACGGAGAGGACGTCCGCCGGGCGTTGGAGCTAGGCGCCGAGGGCGTGCTGCTGGCCAGCGCGGTCACGCTCTCCCCCGCCCCGGGACAGGTCCTTCGGGACCTCCTCTCTGGCTTCTCGCGCCGGTAGCCCTCAGCGGATGCGCTCCAGGGCGAAGCTCCCGAGCTGCAGGGACCCTTCCTCCAACGTGTAGTCCACCCACTGCCGGGTCTCCACGTCCCCCAATCCGAGCACGGAGAGGGCATTCTTCCCGTTCTCCACCCGGAAGAGCAGGCCTCCGTCCATGGCGCTGAGCACGGACTCGACCACGCTCTCCGGGTGCATGCCCCGGTCCAAGGCGTAGAGCGCCGTCACCCCGCGGGGCCGAAGGATGCCGACCAGGTTCCGCAGGAAGCCCAGCCCCTGGCGCTCCTCGCCCTGGGATAGGACGTTGGAGAACCCCGCGAAAGCGACGCGGGTCCGGGGAACCCTCCCCGAGGACCCCAAACATCCACTGACCGCCCGCAGGATCCCCAGATGATCTCCCGGACCTCCCACCGCCGAGCTCCCGGCGGACGGGGGGCTGGAACCACCCGGCGATCGGGTGGCATCGATCCAGAGAAGGGACCCGTCCTTCTCCCTCCGCTCCCGGTCCTTCACCCGGCCGTCCAACTCCCGAGAGAGCTCGGAGGGAGGCCGGCCCGCGGTGATGACCACCACCCGGTCGCCCCCGAGGAGGCCTTGCGCCACGAAGTGGATGAGCAGGACCTCCTTTCCCGCGAATGCTGGCCCGACGAGCGCCACCTGGGACCCCCGGGGGAATCCCCCTCGCAGAAGCGCGTCCAACCGGGGCAACCCACTCAGGTCCCGCTCCGGGGAGATGCCGACGGGAGCGCTGCCCGGCAACGGCGGCGGAAAGGAGGCCGGTCCCTCGCCCCCTTCCCGGGAGGGGGCGGCGGTCCGGGACGCAGCTGGCCCGGACCCGGCGCCCAACAGGCGGAGCTCCAGGGCCTGGATCCGGGCTTGATAGCCGGTCTCGCGCCCAAGGAGCTCCTCGTAGCGGCGCTGCAGCTTCCGGTCCAGTTCGTCCAGTTGGACCGCACGGCCTTGGGCGGCCGTCTCTCTCTCCCGCGCCGCGCGGAGCCGGACCTCTGCCTCGGCGAGGGCCGCGGCAGCCCCCTCCTGCGCCTCCGAAAGTCGGCGGGCCAGGGCGGCTTGCTGAGCTTCCGCCTGGTCCAGGCGTGTGCCCCGCGCCTTGAGCTCGGACTCCTGACCGCTAAGCCGGCTCTCCCGGGCCCCCAACGACCGCTCCCGGAGCAAGATCTCGGCCGCGACCTGCTTGAGCTCCTCCCTCCTCTTGTCCAGGGTGGCGGCTCCTTCCTTCGCAAGCCGCTCGCGGTCCGCGACCGAGGCCTCCCGGAGGGCCAACTCGCGCTCCCGGTCGGACCGGGTCCCCTCCGCGAGGCCGGGGGGAGAGACCGCCGGGGAGCCGCTCGCAGCGAAGGGGAGGGAGGGCTGCCGGCTGGCCGCCTCCGCGTATCGGCGCTCCGCCTCCGCGAGACGGGCCTGGGCGGCCGCTTCCACACCGTGGGCAGAAAGCTCCCGCCGGGCCAGTTCGGATTCCCGGCCGGCCGCTTCCACCTCGACCTGCTTGAGCCTCTGGTCCCGGGCCGCCAAGGCCTCCCGCTCGCTCCGAAGATGCTCCAATCCCTCTTGGATCGATCGTTGCCGGTCCGTGAGCGCCTTCCCCTCGTTCTCCAGCCGGGCCAGCTTCACTTCCACTTCCCGGGCCTGGGCGACGGTGCGCTCCTCCAGGGCGTTGAACTCGTCCCGACGACGCGTCAGTTCGGCGGACTCCGCCTCCAGTTCCGATCGCCTCTGCTCGAGGTACCGCCGATGCTCCAGGACCACGGCCTCCTGTCCCCGGACCTCCCCTTCCCGGATCTCGACGGCCGCTTCCCTCGCGTTGAGGTCCCGGGCCATCTGCCGGAGCTGCTCGTGGACCTGGAAGATCCGGGATTGGCTGCCCGAGATCACCTGCCGCTCAGATC
>JAKAVY010000019.1 GCA_021827405.1 Thermoplasmata archaeon | reverse complement strand
TGCGGCGAGGAGGGCAGATGACCCAGGCCGTGAGAAGTTCTTGGAAGATCGCGAAGGCCGGGGCGATGAAGACGGGAGCGAAGAGGGCGAGGAGACTCCTCCAACCATCGCCGTTCGAGCGGGGGTTCCAGTGGACCGTCGAGCTCTTGAGGGCGGTCGGTGCAGATGGGGTCGCAGTCTCACGGCTGCCCCCGAGGGCGGATTGCTTCACACAACTCGGTCTCGGGGTCACTATCAAACCGACCGGTTCCACTCGCAGGGGCCAGCGCTCAAGGGAGGTGACCGGAGGGTTTGTTTAACTCAAGGAGGTGCGTTCCTGGAACGATGAAGGCCAGGATGATTTACACCGGCATCCGCGTGAAGGACATGGACGACTCGATCCGCTTCTACACCCAGGCCTTGGGGCTCAAGCTCACCGGGAGAGGGACAAACCCGGAGATCAAAGGAGAGTGGGCTCAGCTGAGGAGCCCCGGGAGCCAGCAGCTGCTCGAACTGAACTGGTACGCCCCCGAGAGTCCGCTCTACCGGCCCTGGTCGGGGGGCGTGGAACTGGACCACCTCTGCTTCAGGGTCGATGAGCTCGACGCGGCGCTCAAGGAACTCGACTCATGGGGAGCCAAGCGGCTGGGTGGTCCGTACGATACCCCAGGCTGGAGGATGGTCGACGTGGCAGATCCGAATGGCATCTGCCTCGAGGTCAGCGCAGCTGTCCCACGTTCACGCCCCCGCCGCAGGTGACGGCTGGTTCAAAAAGTGCGAAAGGCCACACCGAGGTCGGTGGTGTTGTCGTAAGGGAGGTCAGCGTACCGTCGCTGGTCCGGTTCCTGGGCGCTCAAGTTCCCGGTCTCCGGCAAACTCAGTCGAGGGAAGTGGACCTCCTGTTGCAAGCCTTCCTCCCTCCGGATCCGTCGCACGCACTTGCGGTTGGTGAACATCCCTTCCTGGCAACTCAGGACCAACCGAACCCGGCGGTAGCCGAAGCTCGGAGGGGCCAGGGCCACGCGCAGCACGCGCTCGCATTCACGGATTTCATCGGCATGGAGACGCCGAATGGGACCGATCCGAGGTTCCTAGTAGAGGGTGGCTCGGGCCCCGTGGAAGTCGCGGGCCAATGTGGCCGTGCGAGCCACTCCCTCGTCCGAGAGGCGCCTCACGGCCTCCCTCCGTCGATCTTCCCCGAGGAGTCTCCCTCCAGGGTCTTTTGAGGACGGTCCTTGATCGGGGCGTACTCCTCCCGGATCTCATTGAGACGAGCGTTCCCGTGACGGAGAGTGGTCTCATCTCCACCGGGAGTGGTCTTGGGCCCCTGTTTCATCCCGGCGAGGGCCAGGGACCTCCACTCGGAGTGCGCGGTACAGCTGACGCGTGACGACGTCAGATCTCGGAGAGGTTGGCCCCAGGCGCCATTCCCTCCCGCGCGACCTGCAACTTCTCCTCGGCACTTTAGGTTGAGCGCGTGGTCATCGCCGCTCCATGACCGGACGATCGGTCGGCGGGGAGGGGGAAGGCTGGCGAACCCCCCCTTGGGCTCGGGCTCCTCGGGCGCGCGCCCTTCCCCCCATAGTCGTTCTCTCGGTTCCCTTCCCTGACCCCCCACCGCGCAAGGGTACCACACTTGCGGGGCACGCGTCGCCGGGGGGAGCTTGAAAGAGACTGGGTAGCTCGTTCCGAGGGTCACACGGGAACCTTGGGAGGGTCGGGGCCGGCGCTCCCCGGAGCTAGTGGCTTCGAGAAGGGGCTGGGCAACCACTTCAACCGTACCAACTCCGCCAAGAGGTACTGGGCCGATTCCTCGGGGCTCTGTCCCACGGTGTCCAGCACGACCTCGGGAGCCTCCGGGGGTTCGTATGGGTCGTCGATCCCGGTCATGCCACGGATCTCCCCCTTCCGGGCCTTTCGGTAGAGGCCCTTGACGTCCCGCTCCTCGCAGACGTTCAGGGGGGTGCTTACGTAGACCTCCACGAAGTTCCCGATCTCTTTTCGAGCCAACGCCCGGGACTCCCGGTAAGGGGAGATCAGGGCGACGAGCGGTACCACGCAGTTGCGCGCGAGGATCCGGGCCACGAAGGTCACCCGGGCCGCGTGTGATTCCCGGGATCTCCGGTCGAACCCGAGGTCCGGGCTCAGTCCGCGGCGGACCTCGTCGCCGTCCAGCAGTTCGGTACGGACCCCCCGGTCCCGTAGGCGTCGCTCCACTTCGCGGGCAATCGTCGTCTTGCCTGCGCTGGGGAGGCCGGTCAGCCAGAGGCAAAATCCTTGCGGAAGCTCCAAGGTCCTGGCCTAGTCCTTCTGGGATGCCGCGAGGATAATGAACTTGCGGTCGAGGTGGCCAGGAGAATCATGGGAGACAGCAGATGCCCCCCGCTTCTCCCTCTATTCCAGGAGGGCCGGAGGGGTGTGGGTGAGTCCTTGCGAATGGACGCGACTCCGCCCCCCCTCTCCCCAGGCCTCGTCCGGGAGGGACCGGTCCGTGCCTCCCTCCGGGGGAGGGCGGCATCTGGGGCCTGTCAGGACCTTGGTCACGCCCCTGGGGGAGGACAGGCATTGTCAGGATCCCCGGGACCGTCCTTGCGACGGTCCTCCAGACCTGGTAGCCCCCGCGAAGGAGGGCGAAACCGTAGGTGACGTTGGAGCCCGGCACGTCGATCGGGGCGACCGAACCGATGGAGCCGGCGACCGGGACGTTCACGGGGTTGGACCCGTCAGCGACTGCCCGCTAGTCCCGTAGGTCCCAGGGGTGGTGGAGGGCCGCCCAGTGACGGGGGCGGTGGCCCCCGCGCAGGGCGTGTTGGCCCCGGGGGGTGACCCCCGGAGAGCGAGGAAGCCTCCCGGCCCGGAGCGCCGAAAGGGCCGGGCTTGGCCGGGAAAGCGGGCGGGCTGCCGCGACCGGCCCCGGTCGCCGACGGCCCAAGGAGCCCTTCGGCGGTCGAAATCCGGCGGTCAGGGAAGGCGCTCGGGGCATCGACCGTTCCGACCCCTTCCGAGTACGGACTCCCCGCCGTCGGGATGACCGGCCTACCGTTCCGACCGACGGCGCCGCTCCGGAAGCGGGGTTTCGATCGAAGTGCCCGGAGCGCGGCGCGGAGAACGGGGGAGCCCGAAGACCCCCACCCCGGGGGGATCGGATTTGGAGTGTTAACTTTTCCGGAAAAGGACATAACGTTCTTCTACCCCGTCCCCCGTGGCCATCCCCCCCGAGGTCCAGGCCTACCGTGGTCCCTTCCGAGGTCCCTCCCCCACCGGCCCGGGGAGCCGCCCCCCGGCTCCGCCGCAACGTCTTCCACCTGCTCGACCTCATCCCGCTGTCCACCTCCAGCGTGGCCCCCACGTTCAGCCTGGCCGCCGCCTTCGGGGTGATGGTCGCCTACGCCGGCCCCCAGGCCATCATGTCCGTGCTGGTGGCCTTCCCCTTCTTCCTCTTCGCTGCGCTGCTCTTCCGCCAGCTGAACATCCACTACCCGCACGCGGGGGCCTCGTACCACTGGGGAAGCCGCATCGTGGGCCGCCGCTTCGGCGGCCTCCAGGCCTGGATCGTCACCCTGGCCTACTTCCTCTCCCTCCCCCCGATCCTGGTGCCCGCCGGTGCCTACACCCTGAGCCTCCTGTCCTCCTTTGGTTGGGTCTCTCCCGCCGTGGTCTCGAGCGTCTTCTGGCAGTCCATGACCGGCATCGCCTGGGCCGGGGTGGCCGCCATTCCCCTCATCCTCGGGGCCAGGCCCACGGCCCGGTTCACCGAGGCCTTCCTCCTCGTGGAGGTGGTCATCCTCGGGGCTTTCCTGGGGGTGGGGCTTTTCGCCCTGCCCACCCACACGGTGAACCCCGTGTCGGTCTCCTGGTTCTTCTCCACGGGGGTGAACCCGCTGGACTTCGCCCTCGCCCTCGTGGTGGTGGCCACCATCTTGGACGGCTGGGAGATCGACAGCTACGCCTCGGAAGAGGCACGGCGCCCGCGCGACTGGCCGGGGACCTCAGGGATCCTGGGTCTCCTCTCCGTCTTTGCCATCTACCTGGTCACCATGCCCCTCATGGTCGCGGAGACCCCGCTCTCGGCCCTCTCCTCCAGCCCGGACCCGCTGGCCACCTGGATCGGCGGGGTCCTGCCCTCCGCGACCTGGGGGATGGACCTGGCGGTGATCATCTCCACCGCAAGCTCCCTCTGGCTCACCGCGTTCATCTTGAGCCGGGCCTGGTACGCCCTCGGGCGCGACGGCCTGTTCCCCGGGGCCTTCGCCCGGCTCCATCGCCGCTTCCAGAGCCCCTGGATCAGCGTGGGCGTCATCACCTCGGCCGAGGTGGCGGTCCAGCTCACCGAGCTCACCTCCTCCTCCGTCTTCGCGTTCTTCAGCGTGGTCCTCACGGCCGCCGGGATCTTCCTCATGCTCGAGTTCGCCTTGGACTCGATCTCCGCCACCGTGGGGCTTCGCAAGGCCCACCGGGCCCTCGCGGTGGAGCACGGGGCCCTCCGTCATTCCCATCCGTTCTACCGGATCATCGCCCCGGTCACGGCCGGGGCCATGCTCACGATCGTGGTCATCGGCCTGTACACCAATCTCACCCTCCTCTACGTCGCCAGCGCCATGCTGGTCCCGGCGGTGTACTTCGTCTGGCGGGCGGCCCGGACCCCCTCCATCGCTCCTCCTTTGGAACCGGAGACGGGGGCGCCGCTTCCGCTCCCCCCCTGAACCGCGCGCCGGGTGACGGGTCCCGGCCCGGGGGAGACCGGCCTCCCGGGGGCCCCGTCCCCCCGGAAGCAACCCTTATCCCTGAAGGCCTGTGGCGCTTTCCGATATGGACGGACCGTTGGTCTTCCTCTCCCAGTTCTTGGAGCGGAAGGTGGTGGTCCGGCTCAAGGACTCCCGGGCCCTGGAGGGACGGCTCCTGGGGTTCGACGAGCATCTGAACCTGGTGCTGGACGAGACCGTGGAGCGGAACGAGGAGACGGGCCGCCGTCTGGGACGGGTGGTGGTACGAGGGAACAACGTGCTCGCGCTGAACGCGCCGCCCGGCCCCGGCGCCCCCGCGTGACCGCGGCTCCCGGGAGCCTTCCCCGGCTCCCCCGCGAGGCGGTCGCGCTGGTGAAGTACCTGGCGTCCCGGGGGGCCCTTTCGGCGCCCGTGGCCGTCTCGAGCCGGGAGGCCGGGAAGGTCGTGGGCCTCAGCCAGCAGGGCGCTGCCCGGCAGATGCTCCTGCTGGAGCGGGAGGGTTTCCTGAGTCGGTCCCTCGGGGCCCGGCCTCCCCGCGTTCAGCTCACCGAGAGGACCCGGGAGGCCCTCGCCCTCGAGGCCAAGGAGATCGCCCAGCTCTTGGAACGGCCTCGGTCGGTGACCCTGGAGGGGACCGTCTCCTCCGGACTGGGGGAAGGGGGCTACTACCTGTCCCTCCCCGGTTACCGCCAGCAGTTCGAGGAGCGCCTGGGGTACACCCCGTTCCCGGGTACGTTGAACCTCCGCCTGGGGGCCCGCGAACTTACCGAGGTCGACGCCTTGAGGGGCCTTCCCGGCATCCCCATTGCCGGGTTCTCCGACGGAGGCCGGTCCTTCGGGGGGGCGCGATGCCACCCGGCCACCGTCCGGGGGAAGGAGGCCCACGTGATCCTGCCCGACCGCTCGCACTACCGGGACGTCCTCGAGATCATCGCGCCGGTGAGCCTGCGCCGGGCCCTCCACCTGAAGGACGGGGAACGCCTGGCGGTCAAGGTGCTGGGCCCATGACCGCTGCCACGCCGTCGCTCGCCCACCGGGTGGCGGAGGAACGCCGCCCGGCGCCCGGGTCCCCCACCGATGCCCGGCACTACGTGAAGCTCTGGCAGGAGCCGGAGTCCTTGGACGGGGAGCGGGTCAGCGCCTTCGTGCTCATTCTGCGGACCCGGGGGTGCTACTGGGCGGACGTGAAGGGATGCACGATGTGCGGGTACGCCCGCGACACCCTGGGACGTTCCGCCACCGAGGAGGAGATCGGCCTCCAACTGACCCGGGCGCTGACCGCCTACCGGGGAGAGCCGTACGTGAAGATCTACACCTCCGGCAGCTTCCTCGACGCCCGGGAGGTCCCGGAAGCCAGCCGCGCCCAGGTCGCGAAGGCCTTCGCCGGACGGGCCCGGCGGCTCCTGGTGGAGACCCTTCCCGAGTTCGCCTCGCTCCCCACCCTGGAGGCGCTCAGGGAATCCTTCGGCGGTACCCTGGAGGTCGCCCTCGGGCTCGAGAGCACCCAGCCCCGGGTCCTGGCCAAGGCCGTGCACAAGCACGAGACCCCTACGGAGTACCTGGGGGCGGCCGACCGGGTCCGCCGGGCCGGGGCCTCCCCCAAGGCCTACCTGTTGCTGAAGCCGCCCTATCTCACCGAGCGGGAGGCCATCGAGGACACCGTGACCTCCGTGGCCCGGGCCAGCGAGCACTTCGACACCCTCTCGGTGAACCCGGTCCACCTGCAGGGGGGGACCGTGGTGGAGCATCTCTTCCGCCGGGGGCTGTACCGGCCTCCCTGGCTCTGGAGCCTGCTGGAGGTGCTTTCCCGCGGGAGCCGGCTCCGGGCCCCGGGCACCCGGCTGGTGAGCTTCCCCACCTCCGGGGGCAACCCCCGCGGGGTCCACAACTGTCTACGTTGCGACCCTGCGCTGTTGGCCCGGGTCCAGGAGACCTCCCTCACCCAGGACTTCTCCCGGCTGGACGACCTGCCCGAGTGCGCGTGCCGGGAGACCTGGCGGCATGCCCTTGCCCTCGAGGGGCTCGCGCCGGAGGCGTGAGGTAGGACCATGCCGGGAAGGCTCAACGTGGTCCTCCCGGCCCGGAGCCGGGAGACCCTCGTCCGCTTCCTCTCCTCCCAGGTCGCCCAGGCCGGCGCGGCCGGGGCGGTGGTGGGGCTCTCCGGGGGCGTGGACAGCGCGCTGGTCGCCTCCCTGGCCCGGGAGAGCCTCGGTCCCGAGCGGGTCTTCGCTCTCTCCCTCCCGGACGAGAACACACCCCCCTCCCTCCGGGCGGAGGTAGAGAGCTACGCCCATCTTTTGGGCCTTCCGTTCCGGGAAGTCTCCCTGGCGCCCTGGTTCGCCGCGCTCCGCCAGGACCTCCCGGAGCTCGCGGAGCGGACGGGAGGCGGGAACGCCCGGGCCCGGCTCCGGATGATCGCCCTTTATGCCGAGGCCCGTGCCCGCCGGGCGCTGGTCCTCGGCACCGGGAACAAGTCCGAGGTCCTCCTCGGTTACTTCACCAAGTTCGGCGATGGGGGCGCCGACCTCCTTCCCCTGGGCGACCTCTACAAGACCGCGGTGTACTCCCTGGCCCGGGAGATGGGGTTGCCCAAGACCGTCCTCGAGCGAGCTCCCTCGGCCGGGCTCTACCCCGGGCAGACCGATGAGGAGGAGCTCGGGGAGCCGTACTCCGTCCTGGACCCCATCCTCCGGGGGCTGGAGGAGCTCTGGGAACCGGAGGCCATCGCCCGGGAGCTCGACCTGCCGCTCCCCCGGGTCCTTCGGGTGGTGCACCGGGTCGAGAGTTCCCGGCACAAGCGGAGACTTCCCCCGATCCCCAAGCTCGGGCTCCGCACGGTGGGGTTGGACTGGCGGGACTGATCCCGGGCGCCTCCGGCCCTCCCTAGATTCTTATCCGCCCCTCCGGTTCCGCCCTCCCATCGAGGCTCCTTCGTCATGGTCTTGTTGAGCCGGGAGGAATACCAGGCCCTTTCCCGGGAGCTGGAGACCCACGCGGACATCGCCCGGGTCGCCCGGGAGAAAGGGTTCGACGAGGACCTCCTCATGGTGATCTACACCCAGCGGGTCACCCGGGACGCCACCAAGCGCTTCTACGTGGTCCAGAACCAGGCTCCACGACTGGTGAAGCAGTGGCAGGCCGGGGCGAGCTATCTCTCCCTCGCCCGGGAGTGGCGCTTCCCCCCCGTGCTCATGGCCCAGATGATCGAGCGGCAGAAGAACACGCCGCGCAAGGCGTTCTGGGACGGGTTCCGGAACCCGGCGGCGATCCCGGACGCCCGGATCCGCCGCGAGGTCAACGAGGTCTTGGCGGAGGACTGGATCTACTCCCCCCGGGGCGGGGAGCTCCAGCGGGAGCGGGGGGTCCGGGGGGAAGCGCGCCTGGCGGCGTGGCTGAACCGCTTCGGCCTCGGGTTTAGGACCGAGAAGGACCTACGGGGGAAGTTCGCGAAGACCCCCGACGCCCTGCTCGACGAGCCCGTCTGGATCGACGGGCAGAAGGTCCAATGGATCGAATCGAAGGCGAACTTCGGGGACGAGGTGGAGCTTCGGCGCAACCTCCGCAAGCAGCTGGAGCCCTACGTCCGCATGTTCGGCGAAGGGATCGTCGTGTACTGGTACGGGCACCTGAGGGGGGCCGAGGGCCCCCCGGGGATCCGGATCACCGAGGGGGACACCTTCGAGGGGCTCTCCCCCGGCCCGGAAGGGGCCCCGGGCCCCTCCCCGAAGGTCACCCCTCGGGCGGAGCCGGCCCCCCTTCCCCCTCCACCGGTGCGGACCGCCCCCGGGGCAGCCGCGCTCCCACCGAGGCGAAAGGCACGGCCTCCTGTTGACCGGTCTGCATATTTCTGAGGACCACCTCTCCGCGCGAAAGCTCCTCCGGGGCGAGGAGGACCACCGTTCTGGCCCCCCGCCGGGCCGCCTCCTTCATCTGGCGTCCCAGCGTCCGGTCCATCAGGTCGTGCTCCACGGAGAAGCCGGCGCGGCGGAGCTGGTGCACCAGGAGCCGGGACCGGGGCTTGAGGTCCGCGCTGGCCACCGCCACGTAGACCTCGGGGCCTCGGCGCGTCGTGGGCCAGCGTCCGGCCCGGCGGAGCAACAGCTCCACCGTCAGGTCCCCGATGGCGAGCCCGCAGGCGGGGACCGGCCCGCCTCCGAAGAGCTCGATGAGGCGGTCGTAGCGTCCCCCCCCGAACAGGGCCCGGAACTCCCCCCTCCGGTCATACGCCTCGAAGACGGTGGCGGTGTAGTAGGCGAGGCCGCGGGCCAGCCGGGGGTCGAAGCGCCAGGATTCCTCCAGCCCCGACTCGGCCCCCAGGGCGAAGAGCCGCTTGAGCGAGCTCAGCCCGGCGTGCGCCTCCTCTCCCAGGCCCCAGGAGGCCGTCTCCTCCTCCAGGCGGGAGAGGGCCTCCCGGTTGGACCCCTCCGCCGCCACGGCCTCGAGGAGCCGGAAGAACCGGCCGCGGGCCTCCTCCGTGAGACCGGCCTCCCCCAGCTCCTGACCGAACGCCTCCGGCGAGAGCTTCTCCCGACGGTCCAGCACCCGGAGGAGACGCTCGGGGTCCTGGCTCCCGAGGGCCGTTCCCAACCCCTGGGCCAGCCGGCGGTCGTTCACCCGGAAGACCACCTCGTCCGGGACTCCCAGTTCCTCGAAGATGGCCGCGCTGGTCGACAGGAGCTCCAGTTCGGCCTCGACCCCCGGGACCCCGAAGATGTCCAACGAGCACTGGGAGAACTCCCGGGTCCGTCCGGCCTGGGGCTCCTCGTAACGCCAGAGCTTGGAGAACGCCACCCACTTCACGGGCAAGGGCTCCGCCTTCGCCCGGGAGGCCAGGAGCCGGGCCACGGACGGCGTGTTCTCCGGCACCAGCGTCACCTCCCGGCCCCCTTTGTCCGTGAAGGAGAAGGTCTCCTCCACGATCGCCTCTCCGCTCTTCACCTTGAGAAGGTCCAGGCTTTCCACCGAGGGGGTCTCCACCTCCTCGAAACCCGCCCGCTGGGCGACCGAGCGGATCGTCCCGGTGATCCAGGCACGATGGGCCGCGTCCGGGGGGAGGATGTCCCGGAATCCCCGGAGGGGCTGCCAGGTCATGGGCACCTCGGGACACCCCCGGGGAGGCCTTTAAGCCTCGGGACCCTGGGCGGGGGCCGGTCCCTCTCGGGGAAGGTTCATGAGGGACCCCCTCCCCCTTCCGGACCCGGTCGGGCCCCCCATGGGAGATCAGATGTTTCGGCACGCCGTGTTCCCTCTGCTGCTCGCCCTCGCCCTCCTTACGATCGTCTTGGTCCCGCTCGTCCCGTCTCCCTCCGCTCCCCGGGTCCAGGGAAGGACGGCGGGTCCGGACCCCGTGGGTCGGGTCCCCCTCCTCCCGGCGTCAGGGCGACCGGCCCCCTTTGCCTCCCCGGCTCCTTTGACCGTAAGACCGTCCGTGCCCGCCCTCCCGACCCGTCCGGCGGGGGTTCCCCTCTGCCCCGGGCTTACCAACCCCCTGACCGGGTCGTACAGCACGAATGCCTCCGGGGGCCCCTGCTCGATCGGGTCGAACCTGACCGTGGCCCCCACCGGGACCTTGGTGATCTGGGGGACCTCCTCGCTGCTCCTGGTGAACACCAGCCGGAGCCCGACCAACCCCATCGTCCTGCGCGTGGCCGGGAGCCTCCGGGTGGGGGGCGGGGGCCTCCTCCAGGTGGGAACGGGGACGCCGGCGGCGCTGGTCCTCACCGGGTCGGTCCGGATCGACCCCGGCAGTACCGCGGCCCTGGACTCCTCCTCCCAGTTGGACCTGGACGCCAACAGTTCGTTGCTCATCGACGGGGGATTCGTCTTCCTGGACGGGGCCGCTACCGTGGCCTCCGGCGGCGCGGTGACGGTCACGGGGGGAGGCGTCTGGGAAGGGGCCACCTCCGTCACCCCGATCCCGCCCCGGGTGGCCCATCTGGACGTGACCGGCGTCCTCTCGAACCTCTCCGTCAGCGACTCCCTGGTGGAGGGGCTGAACCTCAGCGGGGTCGGGGACCTTTCCGTCCTCGGGGCCGACGTCACGAACCTGACGGTCACCGGGAGCGTCGGGACCCTGAGCCTGGTCGGCTTCTACACCCGGCCCGCCCAGGTCTCCCAGGTCACCGTGAGCTCGGTCGGCACGTTCCGGGCGGACAACGCCAACCTCACCGGGGTGCTCCTGGACGCCGCCGGGAACGTCACCCTGGGAACGGTCTCGACCCCAGAGGACTTCGTCGGGGTCTACGGCCTGACCGTGGCCTCGCCGGGACTAAAGGACCTGAGCATCGCCCACGCGTATCTGGTGGGCCTCGCCTTGAGCGGGGCGGAGAACGTGAGCGTCTTCTCCTCTACCGTGGGACCCCGGGCCGCCTCGCTCACCGCGGCGAGCGGGAACCTCACCGTCCGGGGCGTGAGCCACTTCCTCTCCCCTCTGGTGATCTCCGGCGGACCGACCGTGAGCCTGGTGAACGTGTCGGCCCCCGGCCTCACCGTCTCCGGGCCGGCGAGCGTCCAGGCGGTGAACTGGCCCGGGAACACCACCAACGCGTCCGGCCCGTCCCCCTCGCTCCCCTCCATCTCCGTGACCAATCACCGGGCGGTGGTGGAGGTCAGCCGCTACGTCCTCCTCCGGGTGGCCATCCCGGGGGGCGCCCTCCCGCCCGCGGGCAGTTCGGTCCGGGTCTGTAACGACCTGCTCGCCGGGAGCCCTTGTACCACGGCCCCTTTGAACGGGAGTTCGGCCGTGGGCATGTTCCTCCTCACCGACCGGGTCACCTTCGGCGGGGACACCTTCCTCGGGCGATACACCTTCGCGGCCTCCGGTCCGGGGTACCCGGCGACCCCGGTCACCTTCTCCATCACCCGGGCGAACACCGTCCTCTCCCTCTCCATGGCGGCCCCGGTGCTCCCGACCCAGACCTACCCGTACCTCCTGGCCGAGGTGGCCGGCTTAGTGGCGGTGGGGTTGGGCATCGTCCTCCTCCGGCGGCGGATCCGGGGCCGGCGGGGCCCCTTGTCCGAGGCCACGCCGCCCCCTCCGGAGGAGCTTACCGAAGGGCCGGAAGGGCCCGTGACCCCGGGCGGGGACCTGGCCCCTCCCCCGTGAGGCCGTCGGCCCTCAGCGAGTGGCCTCTTCGGCCACGGGGCGTTCCCGGGCCTGACGGAGCTCTTCCCGCAGGCGGGGGAGCCCCTGCGCCGCGCGGAGCGGCTGAGCGTCCCGAAGCTCCTCGGTGAGGTCCCGCGCCAGGAGGATCGCCCCCTCCACGTCCGTCCCCCGGGCGCGCAGTTCCCTGAGCTCCACGCTGAGCGCGTGCAGTTCCTCGACGAGGCGGTCCGTCAAAAGCTCGCTCAAGCGTTGGACCTCCTCCCCGAGCATGGTCTCGGCGGCGGTCCTTCCCCCGGTCCGGGCCGCTTCCAGGGCCTTGGCCTCCAGACCGGCCAACGCGTCCGGGTCCCCGCCCACGGAACGCAGGGAGGACTTCAGGTGGGCCAGGGAACGCAGCACGTCCCCCACCGAGCCGAGTTGGGATTCGAGAAGGCCCATCTCCCCGTCCAGCCGCCGGAGGGTGACCTGCGCCTGACGCAGGTCCCCGGAGCGGAGCGCGTCCCGGAGGGGGTCCAGGTACCCCAGCGCCCCGTCGATCCGGACAAAGGGGTCGAAGGTCCTGAGCTGGGAGGTGGCCGACGAGAGCCGCGTGGTGAACTCCCGCCCCAGGTGATCGTAGAGGCGGTCGCGAAGCGTGAGGAGGGCCCCCCGGGAGAGCTCCGGGTCTAAAGAGCGCATGCTGTCCAAGAGCCGGGCGGTCTCTGGTCCGAAGGCGGAGAGGTTGAACCCCGCCCGGCGCCCGATCTGAAGGAAGTCGCTCAACTCGTCGACCAGCTCCTGGAGCGGGAGCCCGTCCGCGGAGGCCAGCGGGGGAACGCGGACCTCCTCCTCCCCGAGGGCAGGCCCCGGCGGGAGCCGCTCGGTCTCCTCCTCGGGGTCGGATTCCGCGTACCCTCCCGCCCCGGGCGGCTTCCGGAGCCCCTCCAAGGCGCTCACCCATTGCTCGTACGGGTCGTCCCCGCCCCCCGGTGAGGAAAGGGGAGAACGGGCTCCCGGCCAGAGCTCCCTCGGGAGCCCACAGGTGGGACAGACCTTCCCCTCCGTGGGGAGCGGGGCCTGACAGACGGGGCAGACGACGCGGCCCGGTGTCGTCACGCGTCGCACCTCCCCATCCCGGTTCCCCGCCCTACCCCCAGGAAATGGGGGCTCAGTGCCCGGAGGGCTTGGTTGGTATAAACCCCCGACGGAAGGGCCCGGCCCCTCCTCCCCCGCGGCGGTCTAAGGCCACCGGCGCCCGGGCAAGGGGGCGAGGTGACGACGGGCCGAGGGGGTGGGGTGGGCAACGCCCCTCAAGCGGGAGCGCGAGACCCACTCCCCGGGAGCCGCCTCCGGGGGCATCCGGACCCCGCAGGTCCGGCACCGGAAGCCCCCGGGCCTCCCGGCGTTCGCCGGCCGACGCCCGCAACGGGGACACCGGGGCCGCCCCGCCCTCCGGAACTCGGGTCGGGCGGAGAGGACCCGCAGCCCCTCCAGGTTCAGGCTGAACCCCCGCTCGCCGAGGGGGCGCGTCCCCCAGAGCCGGAGCCGGTCCCCGGGCAGGAGCTCCCGGGCGACCGCGGGAAGGGTCTTCGTGGGTTCGAAGGCGTAGGCGTCGAAACTGGTCTCTCCCTCCCGGACCCGGAGCCGCACGTGGCCCCCGGGTAGCCGTTCCGGCTCCGAGACCACCGAGGCCTCCACCACCCCGGAAGTGCCGGGGGGCCAGGAGGTCAGCGACCGAGCGGCGAGGTGGTCCCCCGAGGCCTGGTTCGTCAGGAAGACCACCCAGCGTTCCGGGGCCTCCCCGTTCAGCAGGCTCGCCGCCCCGGGAAGGTCGCGGGGGTCCCTCCCCCGGATCCCGTAGAGGATGGGGCAAGGGGTATGGGGGGCGAGGAGGAGCCGGCGGGTCTTCGGGTCGTAGTTGTGGAACGTGGAGGGGAAGCGGCGGGAGATCTGCTCCCCCTCCCCGGGGTCCAGCTCCCGGGGTTTCCCCCAGCGGGCCCGGTCCCGGTACGCCAACAGCTCATAGGTCACCCGTCGGTGGGGCCAGGCCAGGCTGGCAGCGGCCCCCACCAGCCCCTGTCCGCTCCCCCGGGCCTCCCACCGGGCACCGGCCGTCCCTTCCAGCAGGCGCTCCACGTCCCGGACCGGGACCAGCTCCCGGACCGCCCGCCAGTACAGCCCCTCGGGTAACGGGCGCTCGGTGATCACGAACGCCGGGTCCACCCCGGGGTCCTCCCACCGGGCCGTCCGGCGAAGGAGGGCCCGCAGGCGGCCCGGGAGCGCCCGGGCCTCCGCGGCGGTGAGAGGGCCGCCCCGGGGGTAGGCCAGGAGGGCCCGCTCACCGAATTGTCCCACCCGCCGGGGGAGGCCGCTCCCGTGCCCGAGATGCGCGGCCAGGGCCGCGTTACCCCGGGTCTTGAACGGAACGTTCGGGTTGAGCCGGACCAGCCGCGGAAACCCGATGAGGTCCGTTCCGGCCAGCTCCCGCAAGAGCTCCGTGAGGACCCAGGTGGTGCAGCCCCCCCGGGGGGAGTCCGTGTCGTCGAGCCCCACGTACACGGGGACCCCGCCGTGAGCCCCCTCGGATCCCCGCCCCGGACGCTCAGGCGAGCCCGGCGAGGAGCTTCTCGTAGCGGGCCCGGTTGGCGTCCAGGGAGATCTCCGCCGTGGCCGGGGCGGACTCCACGGTGGGCAGGAGCGTCCGGTCCAGGGAGGGGGCCAACCGCTCGTCCGAGGGCCTAAAGAGCAGTCCGACCGGGATCCTCCCGGAGGCGATGGTGGACAGGCAGCCGGCGATCGCCTTCCCCCGGTCCGTCCGGTCGTAGCCGGGGACCGTGTCCACGTTCTGGACCTGTTCGCGCCACTCCTTGTAGGTGTCGTTGTAGGTGACGCAGGGCGAGAGGATCTCCACGAAGGCGAACCCCCGCCGCTCCCGATTGAACTGGATGGCCTGGGTGATGAGCTGCCCCGCCTCCCGGGGGGCCCCGGAGAATCCCCGCGCCACGAACCCGCTGGAAGGGATGCTCATGGCGAGTAGCGGCGCGTCGAACGGGGTCTCCACGTTCCCGGAGAAGCCCAGCGGCGCGGTGGGGGAGGCCTGTCCCTTCGTCAACCCGTACGTCTCGTTGTTCATCACCACGTAGGTGAGGTCCACGTTCTTCTTCAGGGTGTGGACGAAGTGCCCCAGGCCGATGGCGTAGCCGTCCCCGTCCCCCCCGATGGCGAGGACGGTCAGCTTCGGGTTGGCGAGCTTCACCCCGACGGCGGTGGGGAGGAGCCGCCCATGCAGGGAGTGGAACCCGTATCCGTCCATGAAGTTGTGGATCGCCCCGGAGCATCCGATCCCCCCCACCAAGACGGTCTCCTCGGGGGGGACCTTGAGCTCCCCCAGGGCCCGCTTGATGGCCGCCATCACGCCGAAGTCCCCGCATCCGGGACACCAGATGGGAGCGGTGGGCTTGGCGGTCTCGGTCACGGCCTTGCCTCCTTCACGCGCTTGACCAGTTCCGGCGCGCGGAAGGCGCTGCCATCGTACTTGAGCAGGCTCAAGACCGGGGCCCGGGGGAGCGCCTGGCGGATCAGCAGGGCGAGCTGACCGGTGTAGTTGTGCTCCACCACGAACGTCCGTTGGACGGTGCCGAGGAACGCCTCCAGCTCGTCGGTGGGGACCGGCCAGAGGGTGCGGGCCTGGAGGAACCGGGACTTGACGCCCTGACCGGAAAGGATCCGCTGGGCCTCCCGGATCGGCCCGTAGGTGCTCCCGTAGCCGATGAACCCCACGTCTGCGCGTTCGTCGCCGTAGATCCGGGCCCGGGGCAGGTCGGCCCGGGCCCGTTCGAGCTTCCCCAGCCGCTTCGCCATCATCCGGCGTCGGTTCTCCGGGTTCACCGAGACGTGCCCCCACTCGTCGTGCTCGTTCCCCGTGGTCTGTCCCATCCCGCCGCGCTGACCGGGAACGCTCCGGGGGGAGACCCCGTCCTCGGTGAAAAGGTAGCGCTTGTAGACGGGCAGGGCGGCGAGGGCCTCGGGGCTGAGGAGCTTGCCCCGGTCGATCCGCACCTTGGAGAGGTCGAAGGGTTCGGAGCTCTGGGTGTACTCGCTCAGGTTCTCGTCGAGGAGCAGGAAGACCGGCAGCTGCCACTTCTCCGCGAGGTTGAGGGCCTCCACGGTCAGTTCGAAGGCGTCGGAAGGAAAGCCGGGGGCCAGCACGAAGCGGGGGAACTCGCCGTGGGAACCGAAGACCACGTGGAAAAGATCGCTCTGCTCGTGCCGGGTCGGCTCACCGGTGCTCGGCCCCACCCGCTGGCAGTCCACGATGACCACCGGGACCTCGGCCTGGCCCGCGTGGCCCATCCCTTCCGTCATGAGCGAGAGCCCCGGCCCGCTGGTGGCGGTCATGCTCCGGGCCCCCGCGTAGGCGGCCCCGATGGTCATGTTGATCGCCGAAAGCTCGTCCTCCGCCTGCCGGACCACCCCCCCGAACGTGGGGAGCCAGCGCGTGAGATGGTCCATGATGGGGGTGGCGGGGGTGATGGGATAACCGGCAAAGAAGCGTCCGCCCCCCACCACGAATCCCAAGGCGGCGGCCTGGTTCCCGGTGGTCAGGATGGAGCGGGTGTTCGTTCCCGGCTCCAGCCGGAAGAGCGGGTGCTCGCCCACCTGTTCCCGGGCGAGCGTGCGGCCCAGGTCGAAGGCGGAGAGGTTCTTCTGGAGGGCGTCCCCGCCCCGGCGGCCGAAGCGACCTTCCAACACGCCCCGGGCCTTCGCCTCGTCGAAGCCCAAGAGGTGCGAGAGCGCCCCGTAGGCGACGGTGTTCTTGTAGAGCCCGTTGCCCACCTTGCTGGCCGCGGTCATGGACAAGGGAAGCAGGTAGAGTCGCTCGGGGCCCTCGTTGACGCTACCGTGGTCCCCCAGGATGAACCCCTCGGGGTCCAGCTCCGCCTGGCCGATCCGTACCGCCTCGTCGTCAAAGGCCACCAGCACGTCCTGGGAGGCCTTCTGGGACCAGACCGGTTCCACGCTCCCCCGGGTGGAGGCATCGGCATGCCCTCCCCGGATCCGGGAGAGGACGTTGCGCGCCGTGTAGACGTACAGGTGCTGCTCGTGGAAGTACCGGCCCAAGAGGTCGGAGACGGTCAACGTCCCGTCCCCCCCCTGGCCGCCGATCATGACGGAAAGGTCCCTCCGGGGCCCGCCCCGACGGACGGAGGGGGGGAGCCGCTCGCTCGGAACGGGGGTGGACAGGTCGGTGGCTGGTGTGGTGGTCATGGGGATCTCGCCTCCGGACCGGGGCCCCGAGGAGCTCGGGATTTGGCAGGGAGGAGAGCGTATTTAACCTTGAGACCGGAAGGCCTCCTCCGATAGCCGGGCAGGGCTTCGGAGGTCGACCCGCCGGGGGCCCGGCACGCTAACGTCCGTCGTGCCCCGCTATATGTGGCCGGGGCTTCCGGCGCTCAAGACCATGGCCGGCCGCTCCTCGACCCAGCCCCTGGTGGAAGACCCGCACGAACTGGCCCGGGACCAACGGCACCTGCCGGAACGGCTCGTCCTCTGGGACGAGACCCTCCGGGACGGGGAGCAGATGCCGGGGGTGCACTTCTCCCCGGAGGAGAAGCTGGCCATCGCGGAGAAGCTCTCGGAGGTCGGGATCCCGTTGTTGAACGCGGGGATCCCGGTGGTGAGCCCGGAAGAGGCGGAGAGCGTCCACCGGTTGGCCCACGCGGGACTCAAGGCGAAGGTGTTGGCGGCCGCCCGGACCGTCCCCGGCGATGTGGACGCGGTGATCCGCTCCGGGGTGGACCACATCGCCATCTTCGTGGCCGCCTCCCAGGTCCACCTCCGCTACAAGCTCCAGATGACCGAGGAGGAGGTCCTCGCCGCCTCGGTGGCCCAGGTCCGTCGGGCGCACGAGGCCGGCCTCCATGTGGCCTTCGTCACCGAGGACACGGTGAGGGCCCCCTTCCCGTTCGTGGAGCGCCTCTACCGGGCCTGCCGGGAGGCGGGGGCGGACCGGCTCGTGGTCAGCGACACGGTGGGCATCATGACCCCGAGCACCTTCCGGGCCTTCCTCCGGGAGTTCCGGCGCCGGGTGGAACCCACGGACTGGTCGGTCCATTGCCACAACGACTTCGGGATGGCCACGGCCAACACCCTGACCGCCCTGGAGGAGGGCGTGCCCGCCCCCCACGTCTGCGTGAACGGGCTCGGGGAGCGTGCGGGGAACACCTCCCTGGAGGAGGTGGTCATGTCCCTGGAAGCCCTCTACGGCTACCGTACCGGGGTCCGGACGGAAGCCCTCTACGAGCTCTCCCGGCTGGTGGAGGAGCTCTCCGGCGTCCCGATCCCTCCCAACAAGGCCTTGGTCGGCTACAACGCCTTCGCCCACGAGGCGGGAATCCACAGCCACGGTGTCCTCCGCCATACCCTCACCTACGAACCGATCCAGCCGGAGCGGGTGGGCCGCCACCGGCTCTTCGTCCTGGGGAAGCACACCGGGAAGGCCGCCGTGGTCGAGAAGCTCAAGGAACGTCAGCTGGAGGCCACCGAGCCGCAGCTCGCCTCCCTCCTCGCCCGGGTCAAGAGGGAAGCGGAAAGCCGCGGGAAGGGGGCCTCCCGGGAGTTCCTGGCCCGCTACCACGCCCTCTTCGAGAATCCCGGGCTGGACGAGGAGGAGTTCTTCTCCTGGGCCCGGGAACTGGGCGTCCGACCGTCCCGTGCCCCCCTCCCCTCCCCCGGCGTCGCCGGAGGCGCCCCATGACCCCGGACGGGACCCGGCAGGACCCGGCGTCCTCCCCGGGACGTTCCTCGGGCGCCGGACAGACGCTGGCCGAGAAGATCCTCGCCCGGGCCAGCGGGAAGGCTTCCGTGGCCCCGGGCCAGATCGTGGTGGGCCAGGTGGACCTCGCCATGGCCCACGAACAGGGGGCCCAGGCCATATTGCCCTTCCATCAGATGGGAGCGGAGCGGGTCTGGGACCCGGAGCGCGTGGTCATCGCCATCGACCACTGGGTACCGGCGTCGACCGAGGGGGCCGCCACGCTGCACCAGATGCTCCGCCATTTCGCGAAGGAGCAGCACCTCCCGCACTTCTACGACATCGGCCGCCACGGCATCTGCCACCAGATTCTGGCGGAGAACGGATGGGTGGTCCCGGGAGACCTGGCCGTGGGGACGGACTCCCACACGAACATGCTCGGGGCCATGGGGGCCTTCGCGGTGGGGATCGGTCCCACCGAGTACGCCGCGGTCCTGGCCACGGGGAAGATCTGGCTCAAGGTCCCCCCCACCCTCCGCCTCCGGGCGGACGGCCATCTGAGGAAGGGGGTCTACGCCAAGGACCTCATCCTGTGTCTCTTGGGGGAGGTGAAGGTCACCGGGGCGACGTACAAGGCCGTGGAGTTCGAGGGCAGCACCCTGGACGCACTGTCCATGCCGGAGCGCTTCACCCTCTGCAACATGACCACGGAGATGGGGGCCAAGGCGGGCATGGTCGCCCCGGACGGACAGACGTTCCGTTACCTGGAAGGCATCGCGAAGCACCCCATGCATCCGGTGGCCCCCGACCGGGACGCCCGGTACGAGCGGGAGGTGCACGTGAACGTCGATGACCTGGAGCCCCAGGTGGCCTGCCCCTATTCCCCGGACCATGTCCGGCCGCTGGCGGACGTCGCCCGGGAGCATGTCCGGATCGACCAGGCCTTCCTGGGGTCCTGCACCAACGCGCGGATGGAGGACCTTCGCGAGGCTGCCGCGATCTTCCGGGGGGAGAAGGTGGCCAGCGGGGTCCGCTTCATCGTCTCCCCGGCCTCCACCCGGATCTACCAGGAATGCCTCAAGGAGGGGTTGGTGGAGCTCTTCACGGAGGGGGGCGCGGTCTTCACCAACTCCAGCTGCTCCGCCTGCTTCGGGGGGAACATGGGCCTCCTCTCCCCCACCGAGGTCTGCGCCTCGAGCTCGAACCGGAACTTCCCCGGCCGGATGGGGGCCAAGGAGGCCCAGATCTACCTCATGTCCCCGGCCGCGGTGGCCCTCAGCGCCATCCGGGGGGAGATCGCCGATCCCCGGGAGGTGCTCTGATGGAGCGGACGGTCAAGGGGCGGGTCTGGTGCGTGGGGGATGACCTGGACACCGACCAGCTCATCGCCGGCAAGTACCTGACCATCATCGACCCGGAGCAGCTCAAGCGGCACGTGCTGGAGAACGTGGAGCCCCGCTTCTCCCGGGAGGCCCAGGCGGGGGACCTCCTGATCGGCGGGATCAACTTCGGTTGCGGCTCCTCCCGGGAGCATGCCCCGGCCGCCCTCAAGGCGATCGGCCTGGGGGCCGTGGTGGCCGACTCCTTCGCCCGGATCTTCTTCCGCAACGCCATCAACCTGGGCCTCCCCGCGGTGGAGGCTCCGGGGGTCCGCGCCCTCTTCCAGCCCGGGGACCAGGGAGAAGTGGACCTGGAGGGGGGGACCGTGGTGAACCGGACCCGAGGAGGGTCGGTCCGTTTCGAACCGTTCCCCCGGCACCTGCAGGAGATCCTGGAGGCCGGCGGTCTTGTGGAGAAGGTGCGCCGGGAGCTGCATCCCGGGGCCCCGGGAGCCGCCCCGTGAGCCGGGGCAGCTACGACGTGGTCCTGCTCCCGGGGGACGGGACCGGCCCCGAGGTGATCCGGGAGGGGAGGAAGGTGCTGGAGGCGCTGGAAGGCTCCGGGGCCCCCGCCCTTAAGCTCACCGAGGTGGCCTGCGGGGCCCAGTACTACCAGCGGACCGGCTCCGAGTGGGAGCCTGGCGGGTTCGAGCGCGCCCGGAAGGCCGACACGATCCTCCTGGGGGCCGTAGGTTGGCCCGGGGTGAGCCTCCCGGACGGGAACATCGCCGGCTTCGGCGTGGTCTTCGGCCTGCGCCTAGGGCTCGACCTTTTCGCCAACGAACGGCCCTGTAGGCTCTACCCGGGGGTGAGGCACCGGCTGGGGGGGGCCTTCCCCCAGATCTGGGAGCCCGGGAAGGTGGACATCCTCTTCTTCCGGGAGAACACCGAGGGGCTCTACACGCCGGCCCACGGGGAGCTCACCCGGGGGGGGATCACGGAGGTGACCCTCGACACCCGGGTGATCACCCGGAAGGGGAGCGAACGGATCATCCGGCGCGCCTTCGAGGCGGCACGGGCCCTCCCCCGGGGGGCCCCGGAGGACTCCGTCCGGCGCGTCACCTGCGTGGACAAGGCGAACGTGCTTAGGGGCTGCCAGTTCTTCCGCCAGGTCTTTGACGAGGTCGGCTCCGAGTACCCGGACATCGCCCGGGAGTACGCCTATGTCGACGCGTTCACCCAGTGGCTCATCCGCTCGCCCGAACATTACCAGGTGGTGGTCACCACCAACCTGTTCGGGGACATCGTCACCGATCTCGCGGCCAGCCTGCAGGGGGGCCTCGGGTTCGCCGCCGGAGGGAACGTGGGGGACCACCACGCCATGTTCGAGCCGGTGCACGGCTCCGCCCCCAAGTACGCCGGGAAGGACCAGGTGAACCCCTTCGCCACGTTCCAGGCGGTGGGGATGATGCTCCGCTGGCTGGCCCGGGAGCACCAGGACGACCGCCTCCGGGAGTCCGCCGACCGGCTGGAGTCCGCCCTCGCCCGGGTGCTCGCCGCCGGGACCGCCCGGACCTACGACCAGGGCGGGCATGTCCGCACCTCCGAAGCCGGGGACCGGGTGGTGGAGGCGCTGGCCGGGGAACGGCGATGATGGACGGGCCGAGGCGCCGGGTGGCCATGGTGGGGGGCGGGATCACCCCGTTCGGCGTCCGCGCCGCCACCTTCCCCGAGCTCATCCAGGAGGCCGGCGCCCGGGGGTTCGGGAGCCTGCCGAACCTCGCCCCGGAGGAGGTGGACAGCCTCTTCGTCGGCGCCGCCCAGCCGGAGCGGCTGGCCTTCCAGTCCCATGTGGCTCCCCTCGTGGCCGAGCTCCTGGGGATCACCCCGACCCGGGTGATCCAACGCACGGAGCTGGCCTGCGCCTCCGGGCAGTCGGCGCTCCGCAGCGCCTACGCCGCCATCGCCTCGGGGCTTTCCGACGTGGCCGTGGTCCTGGGGGCGGAGAAGATGAACCTGCCGGACATGGCCGAGGCCAACACCTCCATGGCGGACGTGCTGGACCGCCCCTGGGACGGGGTCCATGGCGCCACCGCCCCGCCCTTCTTCGCCATGGTCGCCCAGCGCCACATGCACGAGTACGGGACCACCGAGGACCAGCTCGCCGCGGTCTCCGAGAAGAACCACCGGTTCGCGAACCGGAACCCCACCGCCCAGTTCCAGGGGAAGGTCTTCTCCCGGGAGAAGCTCCGCGGACTGCCCGTGGTGGCGCCCCCCCTCCGGCTGGGCGACTGTTCCTCCATGACCGACGGGGCCGCCATGGCGGTCCTGGTCGAGGGCTCCCGGGCCCGGGAGCTCACGGACACGCCCGCCTGGCTCGTGGGCACCGCCCAATGCTCCACCTTCCACAACCTCGCTCACGCCGGACCGCTCTCCTCCTGGGAGGGTCTCCGGACGGCAGGGAAGGAATTGTACCGGAGCGCCGGGCTCGGACCCGGGGACGTCCAGCTCGCCGAGCTGCACGATTGCTTCACCATCTCCGAGATCGTCGAGTATGAGGAGCTCGGGTTCTGCCGGAAGGGGGAGGGGGGACGCTTCGTGGAGGAAGGGCAGAGCGACCTGGGGGGCGCCGTGACGGTGAACCCGCGCGGCGGGCTCTTGGGGTGCGGCCATCCCCTGGGGGCCACCGGGGTCGCCCAGGCCGTGGAGATCCTGGACCAGTTGCAGGGGACCGCCCCCTCCGGCCGGCAGGTCCCCGGGGCCACGGTGGCCCTTCAGCACAACCTCTCCGGCAGCGCCAACGTGCATTCCCTGTTGCTCTGGCGGAGGGAGAATTGACGCCGAGCCTCCCTTCCAGCGGGTCCCCAGGCGTGGGGGCCGCCTCCCCGGTCCCGCGGGGGGAGGCGCTCTCCTCGGACCGTCCTCCCCGGCGGGAGGACCCACCGGACCCCTCCCCCTTGACCCTGCTGGACTTCTATCCGCCCCAGGACCCGCGATGGACGCGGATCGCCCCGTTCTTCCAGGCGCTGAAGGACGGACGTCTCACCACCACCCGGTGCTCCCGGGACGGGTCGCTCCACTGGCCCCCGGCCGTGGCCTGCCCGAAATGCCACCGGGAGGAACTGGTCTGGGTGGACCTCCCCCGGGACGGGTCGCTCTACGCCTTCAGCGAGGTCCGCGGCGGGGCTCCTCTGGGGATGGAGGGGGGCGTGCCGTTCGTGGTGGGCCTGGTGGAGCTTACCGGTGCCCCCTTCCGCCTCTTCAGCCGAATCGTGGGGCGGGCCTATGCGGGCCTCACCCTGGGCGAGCCGGTCCGGTTCGAGACGTTCCCCGTCCGGGACGGCCGGGTGTTCTACCGGTTCCGGGTGGTCGACACCCCGGCGTCCCCTTGAGAAGGCGTCGCACACCGTCCAACGTTCCCTCCCGGTTCAGGAACGCCCTATCAAGAACCCTCGACCCTCCTCCCCGTCAGGCCCGGGAGGGCCTGAAGAAGGACGCGAACATGAACGCGATGAGCATGCCCCGAACGACCGCTTTCGCGCTGGCGGGCCTCCTGCTGCTGGGGATCGCCCTTCCCCTGGTCTCGGCCAGCCCGGGTCCCGCGCTGAACCCGTCGAACCCGCCGGAGACCTGGGCCTACGGGGGACAGGGGGTCTTCAACGAGCAGGTCTCCACCAGCGGCTTCGTGAACGCGAGCTACGATGTCCATGCCTACCTGGCCTTCAGCGTGGTGCTCACCCAGACCAACACCACCAACCAGACGTTCACGTTGGAAGCGGTCCGGACCGTGGAACTGAGCTTCTTTGCCCAGGGGTGCACGCCCAACTGCACGGATCCCGCCCGGGAGCTCAACGTCTCCCTGGTGGGCAACGAACACGACCGGCTCTTCGGGAACTTCACCCTTGCCGGTAACGTCACCGAGAACGGCACCCCGGTCCCCGCCCTGGCCATCTTGAACGCCCAGGCGGTGCTGAGCGCGAACCTGACCGAGGCGAGCCACTGGACGCTCTCCCGGATGGGATTCGCCTCCAACGGGAGCGTGTCGCTTTCCGCCCAGCGGGAGGCGCAGGGCCGCGTGTCCTTCTCCCCCGGGCTCGGCCTCGTCCCGCTGAACCTGTCCTCCGACCGGAGCTGGAGCTCCACCAGCCAGTATGCCTCCCAGGGGAACGATTCGGTCACCTGCCAGTGGGCGGTGGCCCTGGGGAACCGGACGAACGCCGGGAACTGCAGCGCCTCCCACCAGCTCTCCTCCAACGGGACCGTGAAGCTGACCGGGGAGGAGCGCGGGGCCTCGGGGATCGGCTTCGATCACGGGATCTCTCGGGCGCTCTCCCTGGAGACGGACGGGCTTCGGGGATGGCGGAGCACCGACGGGCTCCTCTTCCTGCCAGGCTCCGAGGAGCTCTGGGATGATGGTGGCCTCGGGCCGGTGAGCGCCGGGTTCGCCTCCCTCGCCACAAGCCAGGTGGACTACGCCGGCGGGCTCGGGCACCTGGGGGTCATCGCCTCCTCCGTGCTCTATCAGGCCGTCCTCCCGACCAGTGCCCCCGGCGGGGGCCCCGGGTCCGGTGGAATGAGCGCCATGGCGGCGCCAAGTTCGCTCCCCGTCTGGACGGTGAACGCGACCCCGGAGAGCGTCGCGGAGGCCCAGTGCGTCTCGACCGGCTGCCCCCAGGGGACCGGCGCCACCTCCTCCCCGACCCGAGGGCTCGGGCTCCCCCTGGGCTGGCTGGCCCTGGCCGGGGCCCTGGCGCTGGTGGGCGGCGTCGCAGCCGTCCTCTGGACGGCGCGCCGCCCTCCCCGGGGTCCGCTGGGGGCCTACTCGACCCGGCCTCCCTCGGCCTTCCTGCTGAACGGGCGGCTGGCTCCCTCCGCCCCGGGACCCGCGGCCCCGCCACCTACGGGGCCGGCCCCGGAGCCTCGCCGCTGAACGCGAAGGCCCGGGATGAGCCAGCCCCGTCCAGAGAGAACCCCTTCCCCCTTCTCCTTTCCCGCGCCCGGTAGACGGGCGTCCCGACCGGCCCGGCGTAGGTCGGGAGGGGTCCCCTGACCCGTCGGAGCATGGCGTGGCGACTTCCTCTCGAGGAAACGGCTCCAAAGTATAAATATCGCGTCGGGTCTCGCGCGCCTCGATCCCCTCTCAGGTTCCAACTTCATGGGCGAAACCACTGATGGTAGCGGGGGGTGGTGGCGCCGCCACGGCCTGGTGGTCTTCCTCCTGGCCCTGGCCGCCTCCATCTCGCTCCTCCTCCGGGTCCTGTACTCCTACCAGTTGATCTCCGCCTGTGACGTCTACTATTGCTTCGCCGGGGGATCGGACTCCTTCTACCACGCCCGGGTGATGCAGTACATCATCACCTACCACGCGAACCTCATCCATGACGCGGCGCTGAACTACCCGTTGGGTTACACCAACCCCCGGGAACCGCTGTTCGACTGGATGAACGCCATCTTCGGGATCCTCCTCGCGCCGTTCTTCGGCGGGAACGCGGTCCAGGCGGGGATGTGGGTCCTGGAGATGCAGCCGGCGATCTGGGCGGCCCTGGGGGTCTTCCCCGTCTACATGCTGGGGAAGGAGGTCTCCTCCCGGCGCATGGGGGTCCTCGCCGCCCTCCTCTTCCCCCTCATCGTGGGGAACATGGAGAGCACGGTGGCGACCTACGCCAACTACCTGTCCTTCTACGCCTTCTTCGTGGTCCTCTCCCTGGCCCTCTTCGTCCATACGGCCAAGCTCGCCGGCACCCGGCGCTGGGTGGAGAGCTACCGCTCCCCCCGGGCGGTCTGGGCGGGGCTCAAGGCCTTCGCCCGGACCGAGGAGATGTCCGTCCGCTGGGCGGTCCTCACCGGCGTGGCGCTGGGGGCCACCATGCTGGCCTGGCAGGGATACACCTACGTGGTGGCCGTGGTGGTCATCTTCCTCGCCATCATGCTGGTGGTGGAACGTATCCGGGGCCTGGACTCCTTCGGCCTCTACGTGGTGACGCTCATCGTCGGGACGGTGGGCTTCCTCATGGCCATGCCGTACTACTACATCCAGGGGGACTTCAGCTACTGGTTCACCGTCCCCGTCTTCCTCTGGTTCGGCGGGCTGTTGGTCCTCCTGCCCTTCCTCTTCCTGAGGAACGCCCCCTGGGTGGTCTCGGTGCCCGCGCTCATCCTCTCGGTCCTGGCCGCGGCGGGGGGCCTCTTCCTCTACAACCCCTCGTACTTCAACGCGGTGCTCACCGGGCAGGGCTACTTCATCAAGAGCCTCATCTACTCCACCGTCGCCGAGGCCCAGGCCCCGAGCTTCGACGCGCTCATCGTGAGCTACGGGGTCCTCACGTTCTTCCTGGCGTTCGCCGGGCTCGCGCTCTTCCTGTACTACCTCTACGCCCACCGGTTCCGCCGGGAGCATGTCTTCATGGTGATCTTCAGCCTCCTGGGGATCTACCTACCCGTCTCGGCGGCGAAGTTCTTCCTCCTGGGGTCCCCCGTCTTCGCCCTCCTCCCGGCGGAAGTGGTCTTAGTGGGGATCGACCGCCTGGGCCTCCCGCAGATGCGCCGGAACTTCGCCTCCTTGGGGGGTCGCGGGAACCGCTGGCTCGCCCTCCGCCGCTCGGTGAAGCTCCGTCACGTGGCGGTGGGGCTCATCCTCGTCGCGCTGCTGCTCCCCAACGTCTGGTACGCCACCGACGCGGCCATCCCGTACAACGTGAAGTCCCAGTACAACCAGCAGGTGTTCGACAGCCTCCCGCCGGCGCTGAGAGTGGCTCCCGCGAACGCCACGTCCGCGTACTTCGGTGCCGCGGGGATCCAGGTGGACACCCCCAGCCAGTACGACGAGAACGGCTACAATTGGCTCGCGCAACAGGACACGAACATCCTTCCCATCAGTTCGCGTCCTGCGTTCATCAGCTGGTGGGACTACGGGTTCCAGGCCCTGGACCAAGGCCAGCATCCCACGGTGGCGGACAACTTCCAGGACGGGATCGACCCTTCCGGCAACTTCCTCCTGGCCCAGAACGAGTCGGGGGCGATCGGGGTCCTCGCGGCCGACCTCCTCTACGCGGAGGCGCAGACCACCGGCAAGCCCTACCTCCCCGCCGCGCTGAACGCGCAGCTGGCCTCCGACGATGTGAACCTGACCCTGCTCCACACCTATCTCGCCAACCAGAGCGCGGACGTGCGGATCGTCCTGGGGAACCCGGTGCTCTACGGCCCCTTCGACCCCACCACCATCAGCCCGCTGAGCGCCATGTACAACGTGGTCTCCATCTTCCTCGCCTCCTCCCTCTCGGAGAACCAGGTGGTGAAGGTCTACCAGGACATCCAGGCGTACACCGGCTGGAGCATCCGCTACGCCATGTCCAACAGCCTGCTCTTCCCCACCTCCGGGAGCAACACGGGGATCTTCTACGCCCCGGCCGACCTCACGGGACGGGTGATCAGTTCCGGGGGGATCCCCACGGGATTCTTCCAGGTCACGGTCCTGGGGACCGACGGGAACACCTACGTCCTCGGCCAGCAGCCTGCCGGTGTGGGCGTGGTCTCCTACAACATCAGCTACGCCCCCTCGTTCTTCAACACCATGATCTACCGTTTCTTTGCGGGATACAACGGGACGGACATCGGCGCCGGGGCCGGGATCCCGGGGCTGTCCAGCTCGCTGTCGAACTACCAGCCGGAACCCGGCTGGATGATGCAGCACTTCATGGTGGGGTACCGGACGGCGTACTGGTGCCCCTACACGGATTACCAGGCCCACCCCAACTGCTTCGTCGCGGTGAACTACCAGCAGGCCCTGGCCTACCAGGCCGCGGGGATCGGCACGGCGGACCTCTCCCCCACCTCCTACTACAGCAACGGCGAGACGATCATGGAGTACTACCCCGGGGCCAGCGTGGTGGGGTCGGTGCAACTGGCCGACGGGAAGCCCGCCCCGGGCCTCCGGGTCACCATCTTAGACCAGTACGGCATCCCCCACATGACCACCACCACGAACGCCCAGGGCGGCTACTCCCTCATCGGGCCGCCGGGGCCGGTCTCGGTGGTGGTGAGCTACGGGGCGCTCGACCCGCTCACCCAGGAGGGGGCCTATGTGGTGGCGGAGCAGAACCTCACCATCACGCAGGCCCAGGCCTACCAGACCGACCCGGCCCCGGTGCCGGTGAGCTTCTCCCTCCCGTCGAGCACCGTGAGCGGACAGGTCTACTTCAACGAGGCCGGCACGAACGCCTTCGCCTCGAACGATACGATCCTGCCCCGGGCCCCGGTCCTGCTGGCCAGCACCACCGGTGGCCTCACCTACCGGGAGACCACCGACGCGAGCGGGTTCTTCCAGTTCACGGACGTGGCGCCGGGAAGCTACGCCCTGAAGGTGAGGGTGGGTCCCGCCCTGGTGAACTACACCACCGTGGACGTGAGCCGGGGGGGCGCCATCACCGAGAACGTCGGGCTCTCCCCGGGCCGCCTCACCGGACGGGTGCTCTCCCGGACCGGCCTTCCCGTAAGCTCGGCCACGGTGAGCCTCCTTTCCGTGACCAACGGGTCCGTCCGTTCCTTCGTGACCAACACGACCGGCAACTTCTCCTTCGCTCCCCTCCCCCCCGGGAACTATTCCCTCAGGGCCAGCGTCCCCGGCGGGCTCTCCTCCATCCCCCTGAGCCTCTCCACGGCCCATCCGGGGACCAACCTCACGGAGACGCTCACCGTGGAGGTGCCCGTGACGGTCACCTTGTCGGTGGACTACCGGGGATTCCCCCTTCCCAACGTGCCGGTCCGGTTCACCCCGCTGGGGACGGTGAGCAACTCCACCAGTTCCGCCAACCAGTCCTACCTCTTCTTCTCCAACGGGGCCGGGACGATCACCGCCCAGGTCCCGGAGGGGAACTGGTCCGTCTATGCCCTGGCCGCCTTGAACGGGACCTACGTGGCGGGCATGGGGAACCTCCTTCTTCCCTCGGGCCCGGGTCCGGGCTACTCCGGTTCCTTGTCCCTGCTCCCGGCGGGCCTGCTCTCCGGCTCCACCTATCTCGCGGGGACGCCGGCTCCCGAAGGAGGGGTCACGCTCCTCATCCAGAGCGCCCAGGGGGCCGTCCTTCCCGCCTATTCGAACGCCTCGGGTCGATACCAGCTCTACCTGCCGGCGGGTAGCTACACCTTCCTGGCGAGCTACCCCGGCACCAGCCCCCTGTCCAAGGTGGCCCTCGGCGGCGTCACGGTGGGGACCGCCCCGCTTACCCTCAACCTCAACCTGGGCAGCGGGTTCTCGTTCGTCCCCCAGGTGGGCTATCTGAACGCCACCGGGACCTTCTCCGTCCTGCCGGGCGCCCGGGTCAACGTCACGGCCCAACCGGCTTCCCTCCTCCAGCTTCTCACAGGAGGGGCGGGGAACCTCACGGTCCGGCTCCCGTTGGGGAACGTCACCTACTCGCTTACCGTCAGCGCCCCGGGCTTCCTCCCCTTCCTCCGCTCGGGGCTGAGCCCCTCGGCCCTGAGCGGGATCAGCCGGGTGATCCTCACCCCGGCCCCGGTGCCGGTATCGGTCTACGGCCCCGGGCTACCGGCGGGCTCGAGCCCACCCCAGTTCAACGTGACCGACCTGCGGGGCGGCGGGCTGACCGTGGTGGGGCGCGGGAACCCGGCGAACTTCTCCCTGGCCCCGGGGAGCTACCTCATCAACGGCTACGCCCTCGGGCCCAACCGCACCGTCTACCGGCCCCTGGCGGCGGTGCCGTTGACCGTCCCGCTGGGCTCCTCGCGGATCCAGGTGACGGCGTACCTCTACCCCCAGCGGACCTACGTGGGGAACCTCACGGGAACCTCGCTGAGCAACTTTAGTCTCAACCAGGCCTCGGTGAAGGTCTATGGCGCCCCGGGCAACCTCACCTTCCCGGGGGCCCAGTTCCGGACAAGCATCCTGGCCCCCCCGGGGAACTACACCGTCTGGGCCACCGCCCAGGGGCCGGGCGGATCGTACGCCTTCTTCGGGAACGTCTCGTTCCTCTCCAATGGCACCCTATCCCCCCGACAGCTGAACCTCACGCGCGCCGGGACCCTCACGGTGAGCCTCCAGACGCTGGCGGGGACCGCCGTGGACCGGACCCTCCCGGTCACGGTGCAGGGGCTCTCCGGAGGCTCGGTGAGCCTCAACACCACGGGGAGCGGGGGGCTCACCCTCCTCCTGCCGCCCGGGACCTACCGGTTCCGGGTGGCCGCCACCGCCCCCTGGCCGGCTTCCCCGCCCTCCGAGAACTACACGTTCGCGACCTCAGGGAACGTCACCTGTGCGTTGGGGGCGGCCGGGGAGGACTCCCCATGCCTCGTACCGGTCTCCGCCACCCTCGCTGCCACCCCGGTGGACCTCGGCTTCCGGGTGGGATCCGGCGCGCCGGCGGGGTCGGGCACCCTCTGGGTCGCCCCGGTCGGCCCGAACGGCTCGTCCCCCCAGCGCTACGCGGTCACCAGCCCGGGGATCCGCCTTTCCTTGGTCCCGGGGACCTATCACCTCTACGGGGTCCTGGATGCTGCCGGGGTGCCCCTGGCTGGCTTCGGCAACCTCACCGTCCCTTACTCCCCCGTCCCCGTCGTCGCCACGCTCTCGTTCCGCCCGGGATGGTCCCAGGTGCTCAGCCTTTCCTCCCCGTCCTCGCTTCCCACCCCCTCGGCGGTGAATGTCACTGTGACGGGAACCGGCACTGGTGGCGCGTTCGCCCTGGGGACCTATCCCTGGGGCAGTCCGGTGACCCTGGCCCTCCCGTCCGGGTCCTACTCGGTGGGGCTGCTCGCGGTGGTGGCGCCCTACGGCCCCAGCGTGAACCTGACCCGGACGTTGAGCCTCACGGTGATGAGCTCCAACGGGGCGCAGTCGGCGTCCCTGGCCCCGGATTACCATCCTTCCGCCAGCCTGACCGCCCTCGGCCCATCGAGCATCCCCGCGATCGCCGGCACCGGGGTGAGCGTCGCCCTGGTGGTCCGGAACACGGGTAACCAGGTGCTGAACCTCACCCTGAACGGGACCCCCTCCAACTGGGCGATCCGCTTCTCCCCCGGGAACTTCACCCTGGTCCCCGGCGGGTCCCAGGCGGTAGGGGCGGAGGTCCTGGTCCCCCGGAACGCCCTTTCGACCCACGCTCCGGTATTGCTCTCCCTCTATTCCCGGCCGTTGACCAACGTCTCCCTCGCGCAGTACACCGTGCCCCTGGCCCTATCTCCGGTCTACGGCGTGACGGGCGGGGAGCAACCCGCCTCGGTCACGATCTCCTCCACCAGCATCTTCCTTCCCTTCTTCGTGGGCGGGGCGGGCAACACCCCGAGCACCATCAGCCTCTCCGTGGCGAACGGGGCGGTCCTCTACCAGGACGGGTGGAACTACCAGGTCACCACCAGTTCGGGAGGGACCCTGCCCGGTTCGTTCACCGTGACCCCGGGCGCCTCCCCCCAGCAGGCACAGTTCCGCCTGCTGGCCCGGACCTCCGCCCCGGTCCTTCCGGCATCGGTCCTGATCTACGTCCAGGACCTCACGTTCCCGGGGGCCAGCATCACCCTCATCCTGCACCTCCCCTCGGCGACTCCCCTGGCGCTGAACAACACCCTGGCGGTGACCGGACCTTCGGTGGGCGGTTCTGCCCCGGCCGCCTACCTCCCCATCGCCTATGCCCTCCTCTCGGTGGCCCCGGCGCTGGCCCTCGTGGCCGTGGCCCTGGTCTACCGCTGGCAGAAGCGGCGGAGGTGGGTGCGCCGATGAGCCCGGTCCCTGGGCCGGTCCGCGCGCTGCTCGTGCTCAGCGTGCTCTTCGTTTTCGGCCTCCTCCCGCTCGGTCTCGGGGCCGCGGTCCCCGCCGCTCACCCCTCCCCGCCGGTCCATGGGCCCTCGAACCCCCTCACGGCCCGTCTGACGGGCCCCCCGGCGATCGCCGTGAAAGGGAAGGGGAACTTCTACATGGTCGCCTTCAACGGGACGGCGGTGGACGCCTCCGGCCTGGTGGGGAACTACACCTTCACCACCCAGCTGCTGGGCCCGAACACCACCGGGGCCTTCGTCCAGCCCCCCTCGGGGGCCTTCGCCACGGACAACCAGACGTTCACCGTGGGCTCCATCAGTTCCCCGGGGACCTACACCCTGGCCGTCTCGCTCACCTCCCACGGCCCGTCGGGCAACGAGACGGCGAACTTCACCCGGACCTTCCAGGTGGTGACCCCCTATCTCCTCACGGCCACGGTGTACAACCCGAGCAACCGGACCGTGACCGGGGCCTCGGTGGAGGTGCTCTTGGACGGGAAGGTCCTGGGAAGCGCCGGGCTCACGTCGCTGGCGCCCCTCACCCACGCCACGTTCACCTACAACTACACGACCCTGGGCCTCTCTCCCGGCGAGCACACCTTCACCCTGGTGATCCAGTCCGTCCCCGGGCTTCTGGTCTTCTCCGGCGGCGCCCACACCGAGAGCATCAGCTTCTACGTGCAGGCCGCTCCGGCGAACTACACCCTCGACTGGGAGGTGGGGATCCTGCTCACCGTGCTGGCCATCTTTATATCGCTCCTCATCGTGGCGCCCCGCCGCACCCGCAACCGGAAGAGCCCATGAGCACCCCCGAACCTTCTCCGGTCGCCTCGCCCCCCTCCGGGGCCTCCCTCCACACCTGCCTCTCCTGCGGGAGGAGCCTCCGCGCCAAGGGCTCGGTGGAGTTCCCCTGTCCGGATTGCGGGGAGCCCTTGGGCCGCTGCCAGCAGTGCCGGGACCAGAGCGTCTCCTACCGCTGCCCCCGTTGCGGGTTCCAGGGCCCCTAGGGAGGGATCATGGGAACCGTCTCCGTCCTCTACCGGGTCATGCCCCAGGGCATCCAGGTGGACATGCGCGCCCTGGCCGAAGGGGCCAAGGCGGCCTTGCCCGCGGAAGTGAAGCTGAGGGGCGTCCAGGTCCGGGACGTGGCCTACGGGTTAAAGGAGCTGCTCGTGGCGGTCCAGATGGACGACGCCGGGGGGATCCTGGAGCGGGTGGAGAAGGCCCTGGCCTCCGTTCCCCACGCGGAGAGCGTAGAGGTCATGGAGAGCTCCCTCCTCTAGACCCCTCACGGGGTCGCCAGGACGGAGCGGGGCGGACGGGCCCGGAGCGGTCATGGACCTGTTCACCCATGTCCTGGTCGCCTACCTGGTCTCCTTCATCGCCTTCGGGCCGCAGGCCCCCCTTTACATCGCGGCCGGGGCCCTGGCCGGTGGGCTACCGGACGCGGACATCCTCTTCTTCCCCCTGGCCCGGCGCTATCCGTTGCTGGGTCACCACGGGATCACCCACTCCCTGGTGGGGGTGACGATCATCGCCGCGGGGGGCGCCCTCTTCGCCCCCCTCCTCGCCGGGGGCCTCTGGTGGATGTTCTTCCTCGCCATGGAGCTGGGAGGGATCAGTCACATCCTTTTGGACGGGTTCACGAACTTCGCGGTCCCCCCGCTCGCCCCCTTTTCCGACCGGCAGGTCCATCTGGACGCCGACCGGGCCGTGAACTTCGCCACCCTGGCCATGACCGCGGTCTCCTTCACGGTCCTGCTGACGGAGCGGAACCGGACCCCGCCGGAGATCTGGGTCTTCACCGCGTGGGTGCTGGCGGGGATCTACGCCCTCTACCTGGCCGTCCGGGGCCTCGGTCGGCTCCGGGTGGAGGGCGTGCGCAAACGCGAGGGCTACACCGGGGTCATCCCCACCGGGAACCCGTTGCGCTGGACCCTCATCGAGGAAGCGGTGGGAGCGGACGGGACCCGGGTACGGTTCCGCCGATACGCCCTCGGGCGGGGTTTCACCGGACCGGTGCACGAGCTTAAGGTCCACCCGGAACCGGGGGCGGCTGGTCCGGTGGGAGGGGCGCAGGAGGCCTTGGACCGGTCGTACCCCGCCGCCATGGCCCGGAGCCGGTTTTTGACGAGGTCCTACTTCTTCGCCGACGTGGTCCCCTCGCCGGACGCGTTCGAGGTCTTCTGGTACTCCCTGGAGTTCGAGTCCCTGGGCCGGACGGCCGGCGTGCTGGCCCGGGTCGACGCCGCCAGCGGGAAGGTGGAGACGCGATCGGTCTGGCGGAGGCCCCCGGCCACGGGCCGGTAGTCTTTTATGGACCCTCCCTCTCGCGCGCCCGCGGCCGGGATGGGGTAGTTTGGTTATCCTGGGGGACTGTGGATCCCTCGACCCGGGTTCAAAGGGAGCAGGGGACCCCCCCCCGCTCCGGAGAATCTCGGTCCCGGCCCT